>SUWE01000086.1 GCA_015061615.1 Lentisphaerota bacterium | reverse complement strand
ATATATCATTGTCCGAGCCCCAGCGAAGCGACTCGTCACGGCGTAGTGAAACGAAGACGGAAGGGCGAGTTTTTCCGCAACCCGCCGCGCGGGCGGGAAAAGAGGTTTTTCCCCTCTCCCCAAACCCCACTCCCCTTTTCAAGAAAAGCGGGATACTTTTTGATGATAAATCATTCCCCGCCGTGCGGAAAAATTTTTGCGCGAAAAAATGCAATGATGACAGAGTACTGCTTACGAGGAGTTCTATCAAGGTGAAGCAAAACTGCTTCACCTGTCTGCAGACAGGTGAATATGCCTTTTCGTTGTCATCTACATAATTGCAGCAAAGATGTGACTTTTTTACCGGCAGTTCGACAAGGTTGAAGGCCAAGGGCTTCCGCGGAAACCTGTCCGGAGAAAAGGCGTTTTCGGGAACATTGATTTTTTTCATTTTATGATCTCCTTGGTTAATTAAAAATGAGTTTTCCGGGTATTTTGACCGGCACTTTCGGATTTTCTCCGGAGTTTGCCAGCAGATCTAAAGCGGTTTGAGCCATTTTTTCATCATCGTGCCGGTAAGCAGCAAAAAGATTGTTTTCAGTAAGCGGGATGTTATCCAAAGTTGTCAGCGTGAAATTTTGCAGCAATCCGGCGGTTTCGCGGTTCCAGATGTCCCGGATATTGAGTCCGTAGGCAAAAATCAATGCCGTAGTACCGGCAGCAGCGGCTTTCTGCAAACTTGTCAACGGCGGGATCTCCTGATCGTGACTGCAGAACATGGAATTGGAGGTCAACTTAAGATTTTTGTGCCAGTGCCACTGCCAAAAAGCTTTTTGCAACTCCATTCTCAAGCCGGTATAAGTTTCTTGAACTAATGTTATTTTACGGTGTCCGGCGGAATAAAGTGCATCGAGAATCTCTGTCACAGCTCTTTCCTCATCGTTTTTCACCGACGGAAACTCTGATTCGGGGCGCCACCAGTCATTTATATTGACACATTTGAGATTCAATTCCGAAATTTTGGCTCTGATCCGGCTCTCTTTTTGGCTCACTCCGCAGGGGAAACGAATCACGCCATCAACTTCAACGGCCGCCAGTTTCTGCAAAAAGGCTTCTTCATTTTCCCAATTTTCGCCGTTGCCCATCAACAGCCGGATACCACGCTTTTCTGCAACCGTGGAAAGTTGTTCATAGAAGTCGAGCACCTGCGGATTGCTTTCCAGCCGCAAAGGTACTGCCACAGCGCGCAATTGACAACTGTTTTTACCGGGAGCGTTCACAAAAATACCCAATCCGTTGCGGCTGGTCAAATGCCCTTTTTCTGCCAGACCGGCGAGTGCACGATAGGCGGTCGCCAGACTGAAACCGAACTTTTCCGCAGCTTCCCTCGAGGAATAAAAACGCATTCCGTGAGAATACTTGCCGGAAAGAAGTTCCGTCAGTAAAATTTTTTCCAATTTATCCGTTTTTCCGTTTTCTCTGACCATTTCATCACCTATTCACTTACTGTGACGATAAATATAACTCTTCATGCCGCAAATGTCAAATTAAAACCGATGATTTTCAATGTTTTTTTCAAATCAGATACAACCTATTCATACCTATTCAGCAAGGATTGAGTCTCTTGCACAAAGAGTAACGGATATTATCAGGAACCAGCGGTACCGGAAAGGCAAAATGATCCGTTTCCTCAAAGCCCATTGAAAGATAAAATCCGGGTGCCTGAAAAGTATTGGTCGTCAAATAAACCATCGAGATCCCTTTTTCTTCAGCCAATGCTTCAAACTTATTCCAGAGTTTTTTCCCGGCACCTTTTCCCCGGAAACGATCATCCAGAAAAAGGAAGTCAACATAAAGAGTATCCGCCCGATCCCCAGGATGGAAAACTATTCCTCCGCAAACAGTTGAGCCATTATCAACAGTTGCCAGCAATGCCTGCTGACCGGGACGTTTCTTCGCCTTCACATCCTCTCTGGCAAGACCGGTTCTGCTCAAATTGAATTCATAAAGCGCATCGTGTATCCGGCAGATATCTTCATAGGAATCACTGATCCTGAAAGTTACTTCATTCATATTTTTCTTCTCCTTAAGGGTGATAGAATATATCATCTTTTTTAATAGGTGTCAAGCCTCAACACCACCTCTTCACACCTATTCATTAAAAAAACATAATTTTTCCTGTATTTAAGCTGTTTTTTGCCGCACCGGGGACTTGTATTCTGCCGTTGGCACACCTATATTATCCGGCGGATAATTGTAACAAATCTGATTGGAAAGGGGTTTATTATGACCAAAGAACTGCGTTTTCGGCAAGTACATCTGGATTTTCACACCTCTCCGTTCATTCCGGAGATCGGCAGCAAATTTGACAAAAAACTGTGGCAGGAAAGATTGCAGATGGCACATGTGGATTCCATTACCTGTTTCTCCTGTTGTCACCACGGTTACAGTTACCATCCGACCAAAGTTGGTGCCATGCACCCGCATTTGAACTTCAACTTATTGCGTGAGCAAATCGATGCCAGTCACGAAATAAATGTCAATGTCCCGATCTACCTGACCGCCGGTTTGAACAACTATATTGCCGAAAAAGAACCGGGATGGCTGGAAATCAGCAGCAAAGGTGAATTGGCTTCATGGGCAAAATCCCCTCTTGAACCCGGTTACCGCTGTCTTTGTTTCAACTCCCCCTATCTGGATTATCTCTGCCGGTTGACCGAAGAAGCTGCGCGGATGTTTCCCGATGCCGACGGAATGTTCTTTGATATCATCGTTCAGCACCAGTGCTGCTGTCCGTGGTGCATGAAAGATATGCTTGCCGAGGGATACAATCCGGAATCAGAGGAAGACCGGCTGCGTTTCGACCGCCGGACGGTAAAAAAATATCTGAAAAAAGTTACCGAAGCTGCCCGCAGTGTCAATCCGGATTTTCCGGTGTTCCACAACAACAGCAATCTTCTTGCCCCCGGCAACCGGGATCTTTTTGAGTATTACAGCCACTTTGAATTGGAATCGCTGCCCACCGGCGGCTGGGGATACGATCACTATCCGCTGTTGGCGGCATATTGCCGGACTCAAGATAAGCAGTTTGTCGGCATGACCGGAAAATTCCACAGCAGTTGGGGGGAATTCGGCGGCTTCAAATCTGCGAATGCGCTGCGTTATGAATGTTGCGCAATGCTGGCGCAGGGTTCCCGCTGTTCGGTGGGAGATCAACTTCACCCGACCGGTCTGCTGGATGAAAGCACCTACCGGCTGATCGGTAAGGCTTATAAGGAAGTTGAAGAAAAGGAAAATTTCTGTAAAAATATCACTTCCATGGCAGAAGTGGCAATCATTTCCAATGTTGGATTCCACAAACCGTTGCGCCTGGACGAACAAGTGGAAATCGGCATTTCCCGCTTTTTACTGGAAAGCCACATTCCTTTTGACCGACTGGATGAAGAGGGGGATTTCAGCAAATATAAAGTGCTGATTCTGGCAGATGATTTGCGTCCGGATGCTGCGCTGCGTTCAAGATTGCAGAAATTTCTTGCAGCCGGAGGTAAAGTGATCGTTTCCGGCATGGCGATATTCAACAAGGAAAATGATGAAGCGGCATTTGATTTGCCCATGGAAATCCACGGCGTATCTGATCAGATTCCCAATTATATTGCTGCTCCGGAAAAGTTTGCTCCGCAGGATATCAACACCCCGTTTGTCATGTACCGCCCCTCGGTGAATATCAAAGTCGCCGGTGGAGAATCACTCGGAGATATCTATGAACCGTACTTTGTGCGCAGTTGGCGGAATTTCAGCTCCCACCGCCAGACCCCGAACAAACCTGATGCGTCCGGTTATTCGGCGGGAATCCTCACTGAAAATATCCTCTATTTCGCGCATCCGGTATTCACCCTTTATGCGATTTACGGCAATGTGATCCTGAAAAACTTCATTGCCAACGCAGTTAAAGCTTTGCTGGGAAAAGAAATTCAACTGGAAACTAATCTGCCTTCTCAAGGACGGGTGACCTTTTTTGAACAGAAAGATGCCGGACGATTTGTATTTCATGCCCTTTACGCCACGCCCTCGCTGCGGGGGATGGTCACGCCCATGATCTCCTATGCCTTACGGGAAACCCGCCAGGTTGAAGTAATAGATGAATTGACTCCGGTGTACAATGTAAATTTCAAACTGAAACTGCCCCGGACAGTCACCCAAGTTACACTTCAACCACAGAATAAAGATATTCCTTTTGAATCTGACGGAAAATTTGTAAAATTCTCTCTTGAAAAAATCGACTGCCACCAAATCGTTACTTTGCAGTAACTTTGCCGGTCAATATACAGAAAAAACAGTTCTTCGACGGTTTGTGACAGAAACAGGCGGAAAAACATAAAAATCTGAAAGACGGAATTGAAAAAGACTGGCATTGTACCTATTGTTTTATGGCATCAAAACAGTAGGGGGTAAGCAATGCCAGTCAATCTTTACTATACACAAAAAGTCCGTGGATTTCAACAGGAACAGGAAAAATATTCTTCAAAAAGTGCGGAAATCCATCTTAAACGCACCAAACACCAATGCCCTTATTGCTGGAGGGTGTTTTAATTCTTCGGAATAGTTCTCTCAAGTTCAAAATGGCTGCAAGTTAGTTGAAAATGGTCATCGATTAGCTCACTCGCGAAAATATATCTGTTTTTGCAATTTTATGCAGCAGAGAAAATTTTTAGCTTAAACAAAACGACCGCCATTCCGAAACAATTATAAAATGCACCAGAAAATAGTCGCACTGCTGACATTTATATGTTTTTGTTATAACCCCTTCCATGCTTTTACGGAGATTGTGCGTTCAAGCCTTTCCTGTTCTTCTTTAGGGACTCTTGAAAAGAAATTCAGTCCCGTTGCTTTTTCGACTGCATCAACTGTTACGGCGAAAGTCGCTAATGGCTCATGGTTTCCTTCGTTGGGCAAGATGAATCCTATCATCTGGAGATCGGTATGCGTTTCCTGACCGACTACCTCTCCGGAGATGTCTACTTCAAGATCCACCGGGAAAAACACAATCTCGACCGCTGCAGCACGCAGATCAAACTGGCTCAATCCATCGAAGCTCAGTTTGATGCCATGCGGAAACTCAACGATTCTCTCTGAATCTGAGACCGGATTACAAAACGTGGCTGCTGCTTACCTTTCAAGGTTGACAACAGCCCCACTGTTTTACCGGAAAATCATCCGGTTGTCTGTCACTCAAAATACGGTGTCAGATTGACAAAGTTGAGGATACGTTTGCTGCCGGAAGCTTCACCGGGTTCTTTATCATTTTTCCAGTCATGGAAAGTGATCGTCACTTCGCTCTTTTTGGGGATGAAAACCACTTTATGATTACAGATCTGGGCGCGTTTTCCGGCGTAACTTTCCCAACCCACCGGTTTTTTGAATATATAGCCCAGTTCCGGAACGATTTCTGCATCGCTGATATCAACATTGAAAATAAAAGAATCTTTCTTTGCTTTGGTCTGCGCCACATCTTCAGGATCGGCGGTCACAAAGCAGAGTGAATACTTCCTGCCCGGTATCAGATTCACCGCCGTCTGGGAGAGTTTGTTGGGGGCTTTTTTGCTCCGGATAAAGAGGGCCGCATGATCACCGAGCCCGCCGGTTTCACCCTGCCGCATCTGTTTCAGTGCTCCGTAATAGCGACGGTACCAGGGCTCAAGCGTGCCTGGTTCAGCCGGAACGGCGTTCCAGTGCTGGAATTTGCTGTCAAAATCGCAATTTTTCAGATGTCCTGGATTACAGTTGATACCGTATTTTTCTGCCAGCCGGTCGGTTCTGCCTTCCACGCAGTAGTGGCGCATAAGTTTGCCGATCCAGCGGACGCGTTCTTCATCGCAATTGTTGATATCATAACAGCCGATACCGAAAATGCCTTCAAGTTCCGAATCGGTGGCGAACTTCCAGAAAAAGTAATCCATGCTGTATTTGATATCGGATTCCGGGTAGATGTTGATATTCCACGCACCGGCGGAAATATAACCGGACATCATGAATGAAAGCCGGCTTTTGGCATCCGGAATACATTTTTCAGCATAGCGGACATGATGATTGAGCAGCATCATGTACTTTTCCACTTCTTCAGCGTTTTTCGATGAACTGATGTAAGTTTCCATAATCAGTTTGCCGCGGCCGCCGCCGGCATTGGATGCGGCGGAAAGCAGGGGCCGGTGGATCATCGGGTAGAAAAGATGTCCTCTGGTTTTTGCCATCCACAGATAGACGGATTTATCAAAGTTGCTCAAGCGGAAAAGGGCTTCCGCGACGGAAAGCTGATTGCGGAAAGAGTGCCAGTAACCGATCTCATCAAGAGCGCGGCCATCGAAAATCTCAATATCCCTTTCTGTACGTACACTTCTTTCCACTGCCTCTGAATCCGACCAATTGGCATTGCCGGAGTTGATCAAACGGATACCACGGGCACGGGCCTCCGCCATATTTTTTGCCGAGAGACTCCTCTCAAACTGCCAGAATTGAGTATTCACCGCCGGCCACAGATTTTTGCGGAAGAAGTCCATATCATACTGGAACATGGTCAGATCCTGCTTCTCATAGACATTGAAGGGGAAAAGCTGCAGCTGTTTCACCGTCCGGATACGCAGA
>SUWE01000085.1 GCA_015061615.1 Lentisphaerota bacterium | reverse complement strand
ATCTGTTTCCCTGTTGTCTCATCGAGGCGGTCAAGCCGCGTCAGTGCCGCGGATTCCCTGAAAAATGGAACTTCCCGGGGTGGGAGAAGAAGTGTGCAGGAGGCTTTCAATGAAAAAAAACGGTAATTTGATTGTGATTTCAGGACCCAGCGGGGTCGGTAAGTCGACATTGGTGAAACGGGCGATGGAAGTTCTGCCCGATCTCTGTTTTTCTGTTTCATGTACGACCCGCAGCCCGCGCCCGGGAGAGGAACACGGCAAAGCGTACTACTTTCTTTCTCATGAAGAGTTCGCAGAGCGGGTGGAACGCGGTGAGTTCCTTGAACACGCCGGAGTTTTCGCCAACCGTTACGGAACACTCAAAAGCGAAGTTATCAACCGTATCGAACGCGGTGAGGAGGTTATTCTTGATATTGACGTGCAGGGTGCCAGACAGATACGTCAGGCGGCGGAAAATGATCCGGTCATCCGCAATGCGGCACAGTTTATCCTGATCGCTCCGCCGGATATGCCTTCGCTTGCCGGGCGGCTGAGAAACCGCAACACCGAAAGCGAAGAACAGCTCAAACTCCGCATCGACGCCGCCGCAAATGAACTGAAAAACTACCGTCTTTACGACTTTATCGTGGTCAATGATGATTTGGATAAGGCGGCGGATGATCTGATAAGCGTTTTCAAAGCCATACGTCTGCGGACAGCGAATATTCAGGAGGAACTTTTCCAATGAACAGCAAACTCATCGTCCTCGGTGTCACCGGCAGTATCGCCGCATTCAAGGCGGCGGACTTGTGCAGTAAACTTGCCAGGGAATTTGAAGTTCAGGTTATCATGACGGAAAATGCCTGCCGCTTTGTCACTCCCGTTACCTTCCGCACTCTTTCGCGCCGTCCGGTCATAACTACACTTTGGGCGGATGAGTCTCTCTGGCGTCCCCGCCATGTGGAACTTGCTGATGAGGCGGCGCTTTTCGCGGTCGTGCCCGCAACGGCAAACTTTTTTGCCAAAGCGGCAAACGGCATTGCTGACGATGCACTTACGACTTTTGCTGCGACCTATGGCGGCAAACATATCTATGCTCCGGCGATGAATCCCAGAATGTGGGCGCACCCTGCGTGTGTTGCCAATGTTCAGACTCTGCGTGAACGCGGAGCGATCTTTGCAGGTCCTGCAGACGGCAGTGTGGCGTGCGGCGCAGGCGGCAGAGGAAGAATGATCGAAGTTCCCGAAATTATGGAAATCATCCGTAAGGAAATCAACTGAAAAACAAGGAGTTGCAAAATGAAAAAATTCTGGTCGGTCGTCGCTTTTTTCGGTACTCTTTTCGCCCCGCAGGTATTTGCGTTTGAGGATGATCCTGAACTTGACCATGAATGTACCAGCTGGATGGTTTTTCATGATCTGACCGGAAACAATACCAATATCCTCCACAAAAACCGCGATGCCAAAGAACGGGATATCGCTGTTTTTATCAGTCCTGCGGATTCTCCGCGCAAATGGATCGCTATCGGTACGGATATTCCCACGAATATGGCGATCAATGCTTCCGGACTTGCCGGAGTTATGAACAGCGGTGAAAAGTGCATCGATCCGCCGACTGACAGTTCAAAAAAGCGTACCCCCGCTATGCTTCAGGTCATTATGGAAAGCTGTGATACTGCTTCACAGGCAGTGGATAAACTTAAAGAACTGCATAAGGCGGGTGATTACTGGCACGCCGGCGGCAGCGGTTCGATCTTCTTCTTCCTTGACCGCAACGAAGGTTACATTTGCGAAATGACGGCAAAGAATATGACTGTAAGCTCTTATAAAGAGGGAATCGCCGTCCGTGCCAATATCTGGCAGAATCCTGGAATGTACAAATACTCAAGAAGTTCCGTAAAAAGCTATCTCAACAGCAGTGCCAGAGCCTATGTCGCGATCAGCGGATTGAATCAGCTGCTGGATAAAAACGGTAAAATCACTGTTGAAGGTATTTTTGATCTTTCCCGCCACTGCAGAATGCCTGAAGATTCATCTGAAAAACGCAGTGTTTGCGGCCGCACTACCAACTCCTCGGCATCTCTGGAATTAGACAGTCAGTACCCTGATGTGCTTTCCACCGGATACTTTACCCTCGGTCATCCCCGCCACACCGTCTATCTGCCTGTCCCTGTTTGTGTGGAAAAAGTTCTGCCCGCAATGGCGGATTTCAGCTGGTCAAAGGCCGTATGTGCCAGATTTGATAAACTCGGATTCGATGCTCCTGTCCCTGAAAAGTGGCTCGCATTTGAAAAGGAATATATGACAAAATACAATGCCGCCAAAGCCGAAGCACGCAAACTGCTTGACAGCGGCAAACGTGCCGAAGCGGTGAAACTCATCAATGATGCCGCCGCTGAAATCTGGAACGATGCCGCCGCGCTGTTGAAGTAAAAATATTTTCCTTCGGGTATACTGATGATTCTCTGTGCCCTGCAAGTTGTGTGGTGACCCTTTGCAGGGTACGGAGTTTGATACAATTCTGCAAACAGTTGCGCTTCCGGCACCAAAAATTCTGCAAAAAAAGCTCAACAGCGCTTGCAATATGCGCAAATGGTATTATATTATAGAGAAGTTCATAACTTTGTGCACTCGTAGCTCAGTCGGTAGAGCAAGTGACTCTTAATCACTGGGTCCACGGTTCGAGTCCGTGCGGGTGTACCATTTTTTTTGCCTGTATTCGGGAGTTGTTTTTATGAAACGGTTGCTTTTTCTGCTGACATTGCTTGTTGTGCTTTGCGGTTGCGAAGCTGACTTGCCGGAGCGTTTCACGCAGGTGTGCGGTGAAAATTTCGGCAAAACCGATTATGCTCCTGAAAAGCGCATTACCGCCAATCAGGTCATCACTCCGCATGATATGCTGGAAATATGTATAACTCCTTTGAGCAGCGTTATCTGGAAAATTTCTCTTGTTATTCCCGATTTCCCCGGCGACCGCGATATCATCGACGGAGCGAAGGGGGTTGCCGCCGATGAATTTTCCATCCGTTTCCAAAAAGAAAACTCTCTTTTATTGCCGGGAACAAAGGTGGAAATTTCCCCTGCATACGAGTTCGGTCCGCGCGCTGTGAAGATCGTATTTACCGACCTTGAATATGAAAAACTTTTTATAAAGGAAAATTCTCTGCCGGAAACGGTACTTTTCCGCAAAAAACAACAGGCGCAGAACGATATTCTGCTGTTGGAAAAGGCGTTGGAAGCATTTTTCAAAGATACCGGTACTTATCCGGAAAAACTTGACGGATTGCTCCTGCCGCCTGTCGGTGTTGACAACTGGCGCGGTCCGTATTGGGTCGACGGTTACACACTCCCCCCTGACCCGTGGAAACGCAGTTACGTTTACCGCAAAAACGGAAAAGGGTTTGAACTTTTCAGCACCGGGGAGTCGGGGCGCGAAGTTTTGCGCTGATGCCGCAGTCAACGGGGATCACTGCTCCGGTGATGCTTTCATTTTCCAGAAGAAACATTACCGTTTGGGCGATATCTCCGACTTTCACTGCGCGGTGAAGCGGTACTTGGGTAAGGATTTTTTCCATCCGCGATTCCGGCGCCCACGGCGGCGGCAGAACAGCTCCGGGAGCGACCGCATTGATACGGCAGTCGTTTTCTGCCCACTTTTCTGCAAGAGAAATGGTGAGTTCCGTCAAATCCCGTTTACTCTGCCAATATGCTCCACTTCCCGCTGCAAGGGCAAACGCATCGGTGATATTCACTGCGGCGCAATGGGGGATATTCTGCGAAAAGAGCTGTTCAAGCAGAGTTGCAGGCGCAAGAAAATTTATTTGATGATAGAGTTTTTCTGCGGCAAGGTCTTCAGGAGAACCGGGTTTGTGGAATATCGCGGCACTGTTGACCAGCAATTCAAACTCCCCCGCTTCGTCAATCAATTTTTTCACCCCGGCAGAAGTGCTTAAATCAGCTTGGATTTTCCGGTGTCCGCAACCGGGCAGGGCGGCAAGAACTTCATCGGCTTCATTGGCGGAATTGCAATATCCGAGCAGTACGGAACAGCCGGCTTCGGCGGCTTTGACGGCAATGGCGGCACCGATCCTTCTGGCTCCGCCGGTAATTAAAAGTCGTTTTCCTTGCAAAATCATCTTGAAATTTCTCCTGTGTGAGGCACTTTCAAAAGTTCTCAAAATCGCTTGAAAATTCTCATTGCGATCTATAATCGGGGCGTTTTCAGGTGTTACCGCTTCGGGTAGCACCTTCAAACTACCGATTTTATCTCATCAATGATTATTTTTCAATCATCTTTTGATTGACTTTTGCAATTACCTCTTGTATATTATATTCCATAGTAGTACAATTTTCAAGGAGAAAACGCAATGAAAAAACACAATTTTACACTGGTTGAGATTCTCGGAGTCATAGCTCTTATCGTCATTCTTATGGTGATAAGTGCCGGAGTTTACACTTACGCTTCAAACTCTGCAAAGGAAAAAGCCACGCAGGCTACGGTCACCCGCGTTTATAACGCTTTGCAACTGTTGCAGGATAAGGGATTTTTGCCCGTTACCGGAGGTGATTATGTCAAAATCGCCATAGATAATTCCTTGCTGTTGAAGATCAACGGTACTGTTGTCGGTTCCGATGATAAGAAAAAAAAGAGTATTGCCAAACTTTTTTCACAGGCGATCGACGGTGAATCTGTTGCATCTATACAGAATGGGAGCGGTGAGCTTTGCGATGCGTGGGGACAGCCGATTTATATCTGTTTCCCGGGTAAGTTCAACAAAGGCGGAATAGATATTATTTCCGCCGGCGGCGACGGCGGCTTCGGCAAAGAGGCAAAGGAAACTCCTGTGACCGGTATTGATAATTACAAAGACAGTGAAGGTGATGTCATTTGTGATGATATATCCAACTTTTTTTGATATGAGGTAAAATATTATGGCAAAAATAAGAGTAGCAGTTGCCGGATACGGCAATGTGGGCCGCGGAGTGCTGGCGGCACTGAAAAACAATCCGGATATGGAAGCGGTGGGAGTTCTTTCCCGCAATCCTGACCGGGTGAAAAAGAGCTTCAACGAAGTTCCGGTTATGCAGATAAATGATGTCGATGCGTGGCTTGAGGCACTGAAACCCGATGTAGCGATCCTCTGCGGCGGCAGTAAGGATGACTTGCCTGTGCAGGGACCTGCGCTGGCGGCGAAGATCAACACCGTTGACAGCTTTGACAACCACAGCCGTATTCCGGAATATTTCAAAGCTATGGATGATGCGGCGAAGGCGGCGGGACATGTTTCAGTCATTTCCACCGGCTGGGACCCCGGAATTTTCTCAATGGAGCGCGTTGTCGCCAATGCGTTCCTCCCCGGTTCACGCGCTTACGGATTCTATGGACTTGGTGAGGCGGGCGGCTTGAGCATGGGACACAGCGATGCACTCAGAACTATTCCGGGGGTCAAAGATGCCCGTCAGTACACCCATGCGGTGACGGAATCCATCGAAAAGGTGCGCGCGGGTGAGAATCCGGAATTTGCCGCCGGAGATATGCACACGCGCGAGTGTTATGTAGTTCTGGAAGAGGGAGCGGATGCGGAAAAAATTGCGGAAACCATTCGCACGATGCCCGGATATTTTGCTCCGTATAAGACAGAAATACACTTTGTTTCGCAGGAGTATCTCAACGAAAAGTGTTCCGGATTCCCGCATGACGGACTGGTCGTTGCCGCCGGAGTCACCGGAAAGGGCAATCCTGCACGCGTGGAATACCGCTGCCAGTGGGGGAGCAATCCGGAAGCGACCGCCAATGTGCTGGTCGCCCATGCCCGCGCCGTGGTGCGTCTGGCAAAAGAGGGAAAATCCGGAGCGTTCACGATTCTGGATATTCCTCCGGCATATTTTTCCATGCACAGCAAGGAAGAATTGCTGAAAAAGTTCATGTAACGCTAAAAAAAGCACTTTTTTTCATAACCCCGCTTGCATTTTCGCAAACCGGGGTTATATTATGTTTCAACGCTTTAAGCGGAGAGATGGTCGAGTGGTCGAAGGCGCCACATTGGAAATGTGGTGTACTGCAAGGTACCGAGGGTTCGAATCCCTCTCTCTCCGCCATTTTATTAAAATAAAACTTGTGCAGGTTTTTAATTACACTTGTATATTCTATTGATTAGGAACAGTTTGCAGGAAACCTCAAGCTGCTCCTTTTTCGTTTTCAGAATTTTGTTTTGTATCTCACTCTATTATATGCAAAGAGTTGTAATTTCTGAAAAGGGTGGATTCCTTCCTCAAAATTTCATTTGACGGAAAGAAAATCCAAGTTTTTTGCATTGTTCCTGCCAACTGTCCGGCAAACCTTCCGTGAGCTGTGCCAATGACAGCCCATCAGGAATGTTGCCATTCAAAATATCCTCGACAATGGATGGGGCAAGATTAAATAGTGAAACAATCCTGGTTACATAGGCTTCGGAAAGTCCTATCGTTTTTGCCAATTGCGGAATATTGGCGGCTTCACCGGGAAACAACATATCAGACCATTTCCACGATAACGCAATTGCCCGCAGTAAAGAATGCCGATTGTTTTCGTAGCTGATGCCTACGATTTCGATGTGAGTTTGTCCGGAACAAGTTTTGATATTGATTGGGGTGGCAATTATCAGATGATTGTCTTTCCGTTTGGTATGCGACAGTAAGCCGGATGTCCGCAGCTGTGCGGAAAGTTCTTGTTCCAATTCAGTATATTCATCTTTTAAATGTGTCCATATACGGTCCGGATAAACATCGATCCTATCAAT
>SUWE01000084.1 GCA_015061615.1 Lentisphaerota bacterium | reverse complement strand
CCGCAACTCTTACTGAGGACTGCTGTACTTTTTACTTGAAATCTGCCATTGCTCAAACATCAGTTTTGAGCAATGGATTTTTTTGCCTGCCAATCCTTCCAAGTGAATTTATTTTACGCTGAAAAGATACCGCCGCAAAACATCAGGTTTTGCGCTCAGTCCCATTTTTTGTGCATTCAAAACGGAATGATTATACCGCCGCCGCGGCAGAAGCCGCCGTTGGCAAGGTATTTGCCCAGACTTTTCTGAAGAGAGCTTTTCCATTCCACAGCATCAATGCCCTTATCCACGGCGACCTGACCGAGGACACGGCGGACGGCATCTGAAGGACCTTTCTGCGGAATCAGCAATCCGGTTTTCTGGTACTGGATGAGGTTGGAACTTTCCGGAAGAAGTTCTTTCAATACCGGATCAAAGAGCCAGGAGTGGCTGACGATCGCTTTGCCGTGATAATCGGGATAATATTTATCGTAAAACTCCTTTACTTCAGCCAGCGATTTGCGGACATCTTCAATTTTCAACGGACCGACTTCCGGAATGTGCATATATATCACATCGTCCCCGGGGCGGATGGATATTTCCCATTCTTCAGCATCAAATCTGACCGCTTCAAGCGAAACGATACCGTCCGGTGATACGCAGTTGGCGGTAACGGTTCCGTCTTCAGATTCATTGAAGGTGGTTTTTGCGGCGTTTTCTTCACCGGGAGCGGTGAAGAGTCCGGCTTTATTCAGCTCATATTCCTGAGTCAGAACAACTTTGTTTTCACCCGTTTTGCGGTTGCGCAGCACCATCACATCGGGGAAAAGTTTGCATTTGTTGTACTCAAGTCTGCCGAAGCGGATAACGGTAACGGTAAAAAGCCGCATCGTCAGCCACGCAAAACCGTGCCAGAACTCCAGACCGGTAACGCCGTAGTTGCGCTCGCAGTTTGACAGCCACGCTTCGATCTCATCATAGCTCTGGTGGAGTTTTTCCACCGGGATTCCGGCTTGCATAAAGCATTCTTCGGCAGTGGGTATCAGACTCATTGCCAAAACAAAGAGCAGCTCTTTTTCGCCGGTGACTGCGCCAAGTTCTTCCGGAAACGGTTCCAAAAGGACATCTTCCGGCGCCCCTTTATGATATATGTTGAAGAGTTTGACGAAATTTTCCAGTGCGGCGGCATTTGAACGGATGGTGTCAACATAAGACGCAAGTTTTGCCAGCCGTTCAGGGGAAACATATTTGGTATTTTCCGCATATTCAACGGCATTGTCAAGAGATTTCAGGGCAAGTTCCCGTTTATCGGGAGCTTCGGCAATAATTTTTTTCCAGAGATCGGTCATTTATTTATCCTCCATCCATTCCGGCTGAACTTTAACTTTTCTGCCGGTTTTGATACTTTCAACTGCTGCGCATCCGGTCAGTACCGCCTGCATCCCGTCGAGGATCGTCGGCAGATCATCGGGGCGCTTTTCTGCAAAAAGCCGGGCGAAAAGTGCATCGTCCGCGCCGCTGTGCGAACCGGTTATTTCCGGAATGGGGATATCTTCATAACCGCCGGAACGGAATTTTATCATCCGCAATGAGTGCTGAAAGACAAGTTCATCGCCGTGGATGCTGTTTTTTTCGCTCTGATTGCGGTAATAGATATCGCGCATTTCCAATCTGCCGTATTCACACTCGACGTTGATGCTTTCGCCCTCATACTGGGTATGGGCGCAGAGGGAATAGGTTCCAAGTACGCCGTTGGCAAAGCGGATAACTGCACCGAAATTGTCTTCGATATCTATTTCCGGTGAATATATGCACATATCCGGAGTATACATATCTGACTGGAACATTTTTTTGTCGTACTCAAAATAATCCGGACACTCATCTTTGTGTTTGCACTCATGACAGCGGATACCTTCAAACTTGTGCGGCGCATTTGAACCGTAAGCGGTCAATGTCCCATCGGCAATGACTTCCACCGCATGAGAGTTGAGCAGATAGTTCAATCTGTCGAAGTGGTGGGTGCTTTTGTGCAGTTCCAGACCGTTGGAGTTTTTACGGCGTGAGTTCCAGCGGCGGAAGTAGCTTTTGCCGTGCATCAAATCGAGCATATCAGTGTATTCCACCCGCATGATTCTGCCAAGTTCTCCGCTGTCGATGATCTTTTTCATCTCCTGAAAAGCCGGAGAATAGCGCGCGTTGTGGCTCGTTACAGCAAAAACTTCAGGATTGCGTTTGAGTGCATCGGAAATATCTTTGCACTGTTCAGTTGAAATGCACAGCGGTTTTTCCACAATGCAGGAAATTTTCCGGTCAAGACATGCTGTCAGATATTCCGCATGAGTGCAGTCTACCGTGGTGATGATGACCATTTCCGGCTTGCATTCACCGCAGAATTTTTCAAAATCTGTATAGTGCGGAACATCAAGGTTGCACACTTCGCAAAAACCTTTCATCTTGCCCGGATCACAATCCATAATACCGCAAATCGTGTGGATCTCTGCAAAATCTTTTTTTAATGCATTTACAAATGCCGCAACCCGTGTGCTGGCACCGATAAGACCGATTCTTGCCATCGTCAACTCCTGAATTTGTTTATTGGAAGTTCTCTTCTTTGTAATATAGCATAACAAAGTGTGAAATGCAAGAATAAAAAACAAAACGGCAGATACTTTTCATACTGTATCTGCCGTTATGATCGTGATATGTGATTTTACTGCCGTTCAACCAGTTCGGCATGAAGCGCTTTCTGCGCTTCTGCGAAGTGTTCTCTTGCGATGATGAACTGCATATTCACCTGACGCATGCACTGGTCAAGTGCGAGAATGTTGATATCTGCCTCGGCAAGTGCTTTGGCTGCTCTGGAAAGGAAGCCCGGAATCTTCATGTTGCTGCCGATCACCGCAACGATCGCCACGGCACGGGTCGAGATCTTCGCTTTGGGGAAGTTCTGCCGGATCTCATTCAGACAGGCATCGAGATTTTTGTACCGTTCGGAAATGTAATGGGTGATAGTGTTCGCGTTGGTATTTTTGGCAATATAGCTGATATTGTTCCGCGCGAAACTTTCCATTACCTTATAGTCGTAACCGCTGGCGCCGACCATTTCAGTATCGAAGATCTCAATGGCGATGATATCTTTTCTGCCGCAGATCATATCGACTTTGGGTACGGGGGAAACAAAATCCTGACTGATGAGGGTTCCGGGGGAGCCGGGGTCGAAGGCGTTGTCAACACGGATGGCGATACCGTGACGTTCCATTTCTTTGGAGGCTTTGGGGTGGATCGCTTCCATCGCCATATCCGCAAGCTGGTCGGCAATATCAAAATTGGTGTGACCGATAGTGCGGACTTTATCCACACCCATAAGTTTCGGGTCGCCGGTGGAAAGATGGAACTCTTTGTGGATTATTCCCTCTCTGGCATCAGTGACAACAGCGATCTTGCTGAAAGTGATTTCGCTGTAACCGCGGTCGAACTTCGCCATAACACCTTCGGCACACTTGGCATAACCGGTGACGATCGGCATACATTCGGCAAAATTGAGACCTTTGAGGTTGTTTCTGATGGTATCTTCCATTGAACCGGTTTCCTGATCTTTCCAGCCGGAAAGGTCGACGAAAACGGCGTTGACACCGTGCTTCTGCAAAATCAGCGCCGAGTTGAAGGCACTGTGCGCTTCACCGACGGAACTGAGCAGTTCACGTGCCGCCGGCAGATAGTTGCCGGGGTTGAAGTGACCGAAACTGCGCAGCTGCATCAGGTAAAGCAGACACTCTTTGATCTCACCCATGCGTTCGGTGACAAACGCATCAGCCGCCTCAAGGTCGAGTTTGAGATCGGCAAAGGAGTGATTGAGTTCGATCATCTTTGCGGCAGTGGAGTCAAGTTTATCCTGCCACTCCTGATTTTTTCCGGCGGCGAAACTGCCGTAGATGCCCGGTTCGCCGGTCTTTTTATCTTCCAGAAGCAGATTGGTGATGCCGCCGTATGCGGAAACGACAAAGATGCGGTTGTAAAGTTCGGCACCTTTGCGGGAACCGATAAGAATGTTTTCCATCAGCTCCCCGAAACGGGTCATGCTGGTGCCGCCGATTTTTTCAACAGTGTGTTGTCCCATTGTCAAATATCCTCTATTCTCAACAATTTTACAGGTGAACTGTTCACTGAAAGGACAGCGATCTCTGCAAGCGCCGCCCGGACTTCTTTTTCTTTTGCCGGATGGGTAAGAAGCACAAGGGAAACTGCTCCTTTGGCATCGCGGGTCTCATGCTGGATCAAGCTGGAAATACTTATTGAACGTGAAGCAAGTATCTGAGTGACCTGAGCGATGACCCCCGGGCGATCTTTGACTTCCAGACGCAGGTAGTAACGGCTGACCACTGAATCTTCGGAGATTTTCCTCTCAAACTGTTCGCCGGAGGAAAATCCGGGGATACGCTGACGGCAGTTGTTCGCCAGATTTATTGCCGCATCGGTGATATCGGCAACCACAGCGCTGGCGGTCGCCTGTCTGCCGGCTCCGCGACCGTAGAAGAGGGTCTGACCGACGGTGTCGCCTTCGACCAGAACGCCGTTGAACACCTCGTGGATATTGGCAAGCAGTGCGGTCTTGGGAATAAGTGTCGGGTGGACGCGCATCTGCACTGAACCGTTTTCATTTTTGATGATACCCAGAAGTTTGATCCTGTAACCGAGTTCATCGGCGCAGAGGATATCTGCAACTTCCAGATCGCGGATACCTTCAACGTAGACCGATTCGATCCCGAACCATTTGCCATAGGCAAGTGCCGCAAGGATGGCGGTTTTGTGTGCAGTATCGAATCCGTCGATATCCAGAGAGGGATTTGCTTCAGCATAGCCGAGCTTCTGCGCATCGGCAAGCACGTCGGCGAAGTTTGCGCCTTCGCGTTCCATGCGGGTGAGAATGTAGTTGCATGTTCCGTTGAGGATACCGAAAATTTTGTTTATTTTATTGGAAACCAATCCTTCACGCAGTGCCTTGATGATCGGAATACCGCCGGCGACACTTGCTTCATAGAAGATGTCAGCTCCGGATTCCTGTGCGGCGGCAAAGAGTTCTTCGCCGTAGTGCGCCAGCAGTGCCTTGTTGGCGGTAACTACGCTTTTGCCCGCTTTGAGTGCTTCAAGGATGAATTTTTTTGCCACTGTTGTTCCGCCGATAAGTTCGACGACGATATCGCTTTGGGCGATGACTTTCGCGGCATCGGTGGTAAGTATCCCTTCGGGGACTTTCACGCCGCGGTCAGTGGTGATATCCAGATCGGCAATGCCTGCCAGCACCGGAATCACACCTGCACGTTTGGCGATCACTTCCTGATTTTTCAACAGATTTTCCGCTACTCCCGCTCCGACGGTTCCGAAGCCGAGTATTCCAACTTTGTATTCTTTCATATTCAAATTCTTCTCCGGATAATGGTGAAATTACAATATACATCTATATAATATAGCATGAATTTTACAGATTACCACAATTTTCCGCTTGCATTTTGCGGAAATCGTACTATTTTTATAACATAGACGTCTTTACAACTCAAGGAGGTTCCTCGATGAAAGTCTTTGCCATTCTGTCTGCCGTTATGTTTTCGTTTGCCATTTTTGCCGTCGATATCACCTCGTTCCGTCCGGCGGCGCATGAGATAGACGGCTATCAATCCATACGCGATCACCGGGGGGAGCTGGTCGGTACCGCCCGCAGAATGGGCAACCGCGTCACCTACCGCGATAATCACGGCGACCTTATCGGGACAGCGGTCATTGACGGCGACCGTGTCACTTACCGCGATAATCACGGCGATCTTGTCGGAACTTCCCGTACTTACGGTGAGCGTACAACCTACCGCGACAATCACGGTAATCTCAAAGGCAGCAGTGTGTCATCCAACGGACGCACCACCTACCGTGACCGCACCGGTTCTCTTTCCGGAACTTCCACACGTTCCGGCAGCCGTACCACCTACCGTGATAAGCACGGCAGACTTTCCGGTTCATCTTCCGGCAGATGACTGCAAACAAAAACGGGACTGAGTTCTGCACTCAGTCCCGTTCTGTTCAAGCGGAGGGATTTATGCCCGTTTGACTCCGAGCAGTTCCACTTCAAAGATCAATGAAGTGTGCGGCGGTATCGCATTACCGGCTCCGTGGGCTCCGTAACCCAGGCGGGAGGGGATATACAGACGGTATTTTGCACCGGTTTTCATCAGCTGAAGTGCTTCTGTCCAGCCGGCGATGACTCCGTCGACCGGAAATTCGATCGGTTCGCCGCGTGCGATGGAGCTGTCGAAAACCTGACCGTTGGGCAGTTTGCCTTCATAATGTACTTTTACCACATCGTGCGGACCGGGTTTGTCGCCGCTGCCGTCGACCAATACCTGATACTGCAAGCCGCTTTTTGTTGTGATGACACCCTGTTTTTTGCCGTTTTCTTCAAAAAACTTCTTTTCCGCTTCAAGGATCGCTGCACTGTCGGCATTCTTTTTGTTTTCGACCTCCTGAAGCATCTCCTGCAAACGGCGCATCTGAGCGGCGTATTCCGCATTGCTCAGTTTCATTTCGCCGCCGTTGAGCAGTTCGGCGACCGCATTGCCCAGAAGCGGCAGATCGACTCTCACCGGCAGCTGTTGGATGCTCGTTGCAAAATTCATCGCCAGCGCGTATGCCAGACGATCGGAGTCAGTTTTCAGTTCAATTCCCATTTTTCTTTTCCTTTTTATTGTTGAGGCAATTTCAATAGTTCTCAAAAACTCTTGAAAATTCCCGTTACGATCTGAAACTGGGGCGTTTCATCTCTTTTCAATCTTTTTTTTGATTGACTTTTGCAATTACCTAATTGAGGCAATTTCAAAAGTTCTCAAAAACTCTTGAAAATTCCCGTTGCGATCTGAAACTGGGGCGTTTTCGGGCGTTACCGCTTTGGGTAGCGCCCTCAAACTACCAGCTTTCATCTCCTCAACGG
>SUWE01000083.1 GCA_015061615.1 Lentisphaerota bacterium | reverse complement strand
GGTGAAACTTTGCGACACATGAGTCGAACCACCACCACACACGCATACCACTTGCCAGTACAAAATCCCGCATGCGCGGGCGCCAGGGGTGCAGGGGGCGGCGTTAGCACCCCTGCAAAAACACACAGGTTTTGCGCTCAGCTTTTTTGTTTTTGTGTTCTGATTATTTTTCAAAGCGGACTTCGCCGCCGACAAGAGTTTTGCAGACGTTGAAATCGTTGTCAAGCAGGACGATATCTGCCAGATATCCCGGCATCAAGGCGCCTCTGTCGTTCCAGCCCATTGCCGCCGCGGCAGAAGCGGAAGTGGCTTTGACCAGCTCTTTTGCGGGCAGTCCGGTGACTTCACAGATATTCTTTAATGCGGTTGCCAGCTGAAGGGTGCTGCCTGCCAGCGCGCCGCCTTCTTTCAATCTTGCCGCGCCGTCGGCGACCATGACCGGAAGACCGCCGAGATCGTATTCACCATCGGGCATTCCGGATGCACGCATCGCGTCAGAAATAAGAATGACTTTATCTGCTCCTTTAACGCTGAAAACAAGCTGGATCATTGCCGGAGAAATGTGCAGTTTGTCACAGATAAGTTCGGCAAAAACATCTTTGTGCAGCAATCCGGCACCGACCAGACCGATATCCCGGTGATGGAGCGGGGTCATCTGATTGCAGAAGTGTGAAAGGTTGCGCAATCCTGCATCGTGAGCCGCTTTGAAAATTTCATATTTTGCCTGACTGTGGGTGCATGAAGGGACGATTCCGCGTTTGAGCATTTCGGCAACAAATTCGATACCGCCGGCTTCTTCGATCGCAAATGTGATCTTTTTTACCGGAAACACTGCGTTGAGGCGGTCTACTTCGGCTGCATCAGGCAGGCGCACGAAGGCAGGATTCTGCGCTCCGGCGGCTTTGACATTGATGAACGGTCCTTCAAGGTGAACACCGGGAATGCGGCATCCGGTTTTCTGATCGTAGGCAGCAACAGCGGCAAGAGAATCCGCAAGATCTTTTTCGCTGACAGTCAGGGTAGTCGGCAGCAATGTGGTGACACCTTCTGCCAGTTTGTTTTCCGCGATAGCTTTGGCACCTTCTGCGGAGCCGTCGCAGAAGTCAAAACTGTTACGTCCGTGGCAGTGAAGGTCGATGAATCCGGGAACAGCAGTCATTCCGGCGGCATCGATCTTTCTGCATCCGGCAGGGGCGGAGATCTTGCCCGGAGCAACCTGGATAATACGGTCATTTTCAATGAGGACAGAGGCTTCTGCGATCTCCACATCCGGAGAGATCAAACGGCAGTTTTCAATCAAAGTGAACATGTTTATAATCCTTTCTGTGGGTTGTACACATATTAAATATAGCCGAAAAAATGATTTTCGCCAGTAAATCTTTGCCATAGTTGATGGATTTTTCTGCAAAATGCAATAAAAAGTTGCAATAAGCGCTTATATGCGTTATATTATCTGTATGACAGTTTGTCTTGTTAAAAAGCCCGATACTTATTGAAAGGAAGAAAAAATGGGACTTTCTCTGGTTATTCTTGCTGCCGGAATGGGCAGCCGTTACGGTGGATTGAAACAGCTTGATCAGATGGGACCGTCCGGTGAAACCGTGATGGACTATTCTGTGTTTGATGCGATGCGCGCCGGATTTGACCGCGTTGTATTTGTTATCCGCAAAGATTTTGAAGAAGAATTCAAAAAAGTTATCGCCGCACGCTATGCCGGCAAGATCAATATGGAATTTGCGTTTCAGGATCTTGCTGATTTGCCAGGCGGATTTGTTCCGCCTGCCGACCGTGTGAAACCCTGGGGTACCGGTCACGCTCTTTACGCTGCAAGAAAACTTCTTACCGAACCGTTTGCGGTCATCAATGCCGACGATTTTTACGGACGTGACAGCTACGCCCAGTTGGCATCTTACTTGAAAAATCCTCCGGCAAGCGGCAAAGTGCGCGGCTGTATCGCATCGTTCCAGCTGAGCAACACGTTGAGTGAAAACGGTTCAGTTTCCCGCGGAATTTGTTCTGATGACGGCGCCGGTCACCTGACAAAAGTTGTTGAAAATACCAAAATCTACCGTCGTGAAGATGGGAAAATCGTCTCTCTTATGGATGATGGAACCGAGGTCGAACTTACCGGAGATGAACCGGCATCCATGAATTCATGGGGATTCATGCCGGAGATCGTCGATGAACTGGAAAAACTTTTCACCGCGTTCCTTGAGAAAAACGGCAAAGAACTGAAAAGCGAATTTTATCTGCCCTTTGTCGTTGATTCACTCATCAACTCCGGCAAGGCTGAGATCGGAATGCTCCACAGCCGTGACAGCTGGTTCGGTGTTACTTACAAGGAAGACCGTCCGATGGTTCAGGCGGCTTTGCAGAATCTTGTTGATTCCGGCGCTTATCCTGAAAAACTTTTCTGAAACTGGAATATATCATGGCTGCTCCGTACTCTCAATCTGAAATCCGGCGGCTTGCCGGAATGTTTGATATCTATGGTGACTTTCTTGTCGCTTCGCCATTCGGCAACGGCAATGTCAATGACACATTTCAGTTGACATACGATCAGGGGGGGATCCGTCTGCATTATGTTTTGCAGCGGATCAACTCCAACGTATTCAAAGATCCGGTTGCTGTTATGGAAAATGTCTCCCGCGTTACCGATCATATTCTCGGCAAAATCCGTGCGGCGAAGGCGCAGACCCGCAAGCGGACTATCCGGCTGCTTCACGCTCATGACGGTAAGCCTTATGCGTTTGACTCACGCGGGAACTGCTGGCGCGCATACATTTTTGTTGAACATGCCCGTGCTTATGAAGTTCTTGATTCTCCGGAACAGGCGTTCCGTGTTGCTCAGGGATTCGGAGAGTTTCAGAAACAGCTTGTTGACCTTAAAGGCAGGCTCAACGAAACGATCCCCGATTTTCACAATACGCCCAAGCGCATAAATACTCTTGAAGCGGCGATCAAAGCGGACGTTTGCGGACGGGTGAAACTTGTCCAGCCGGAAATCGATTTTGTGATGAAGCGTAAAGATGAATGCGGTAAACTTCTGGCGCTCAATGCCGAAGGTTCAATTCCGGAACGCATCACCCACAATGATACAAAATCCAACAATATTCTTATTGATGACCTTTCCGGTGAAGCGATTTGTGTTATCGACCTTGATACTGTTATGCCCGGTCTGGTGCTTTATGACTTTGGTGATATGGTGCGCAGCGGAGCAAATCCGGCGGAAGAAGATGAACAGGATCTCAACCGTGTCGGCATGAAATTTGATATGTACGAAGCGCTTTATGACGGATTTATCAGTTCCGCAGGGAGTTTTCTTACGGAAGCTGAAAAAGAGATGCTGCCATTTTCTGCAAAACTTATCACGCTGGAAATCGGCTTGCGTTTCCTTTCCGATTTCATCATGGGCGATGTGTATTTCAAAACCCGCCGTTCAAATCAGAATCTTGACCGCTGCCGGAATCAGTTCAAGCTGGTGGAATCCATTGAAGCGCAGATGAATAAAATGCAGGCTCTGTTATAAGATGTCCGGTTTTGGCAAGTTTTCCGATTTTATCAAAACACATGGTGAGGATTTTGATGCCATCCTCTTTGATGTGGATGGCACTTTATCATCCGGTTCCGTCCCGCTTCCCGGTGCAGGAGAGTTGATTTCTTATCTTGAAAGTGTGAAATATCCTTATCTGCTTTTGACGAATGACTCCTGCAATTCCCGCGCACGGAAAGCCGGTTATCTGGCAAAAGGAGGTATTCCGGTTACTGAAGACAGGGTACTTTCTGCCGGGAACGCTTTTGCCTGGTGGGCGGAGCAGGGCAATTATGACGGAAGAATGTTTTTCCAAATGGGTAAACTTGGGGAACCGTCATACGTTGAAGCTGCCGGAATAAAAGTTACGGGCGATCCGGAACGCGTATATGAGTGCGGCGGTGTTTTGTGCGGCGAAGGTGTTTACGACTGGCAGCCGGCGATCGAAGCGGCATTCAATCTGCTTTTCAAACATCCGGAATATCCGCTGATCGTTGCCAATCCTGACAGTTATTGGCCTTCTCTGCGGATAAACGGCTGGGGAATCGGTGCCGGAGCGGTGGCAAGGTTTATCTGTCAGGTTATTGCTGATGCAGGTAAAACGGTCACGCCGTTTTATCTCGGCAAGCCTTATCAGCCGATTTATCAGTGTGCATTTCCGTTTCTCAGACGGAGTTTTCCGGAAAAAGATTTCAGTGATCCCTCACGCATATTGATGGTCGGCGATTCATTGAAATCGGATATTGCCGGAGCAAATGCCAACGGTATCAGTTCGGCACTGGTTCTCAGCGGGATAACTTCGGTGGAGTTGGTGGAAAAAGCTCCGGAAAATGAACAGCCGGAATTTATTTTTTCCGGAATGTAAAGGATTTTTTTCATGATAAATAAGCCGCTTATTACCGTGATCGGAGCCAATCCGGCATGGCAGAAAACGCTTTTTTTCCGGGAGTTTATTCCCGGCAGAGTCAATCGTGCATATAAAGAGGAAAATTATTCATCCGGCAAAGGCGTGAACTTCTGCCGCGCACTGCGCTGTTCTGAATTGGGTGAAAGTATACTTCTTCAATTCGCCGGAGGAATCAACGGCAAGCGTCACTGTGACGGTCTTGATGCCGCCGGATTCAGGCATAAGAGTGTAGTAACAGCTGCGGAGACCCGCAACTGCATCACCTGTCTTGATGATGCGGGCAATATGAGTGAACTTATCGGGGTGTCGGAAAAGATCACCGGCAGTGAATCGGATGAGTTTATCAAGTATCTTCAGGAAGTTCTGCCTGAAACCGATCTGCTTGCCATTACCGGATCCCTGCCGGATGGGAGCGATCCTGAACTTTATCACCGGGCGGCGGAATTGGCGGCAAAGGCGGGGATACCGTTGTTGATCGACGCGCTTGCCGGAGTCGATGGTGTTTTATCCCGGAAAAACCTTACGGTATTGAAGGTAAACCAGGAGGAATTTTTCAAAATCACCTCCTGTAATGAGATAATTTCCGCTCACCGTATTGCGCAGAAGCGTTATCCGGGAAAAATATTTGCGGTCACCAACGGCGCGGACAGTGCCACACTTTCTGCTGCCGGTGTTTTGTATGAATATTCTTTGCCGGAAATAAAAGTTGTCAGTCCCCTGGGGGCAGGGGATACTGCCTCTGCTGTAATGTCGGCGCTTATTGCGGTGAAAACTCCGCCGGAGGAAGCGTTTTTGCAGGCATTGGCGGCGGCATCGGCAAACTGTATGAATGCGGTCGCCGGTGAATTTTCTCCGGAAAACAGCCGCTGTATCGCCGCACAGATCAAGATGGAATCACAGGCATTGTAATAATGAAGAACATATCTGTACAAGTATCCCAGCATGATAAATTCCAGATAGAATTGAAGTTTATCTGCCCTATCAAAAGCGGGAAGAAGATCGGAGACTACCACATTGAGCTGTACTTTTTTATGCCCCGGAATCTGGAAGTAAATGGACACAGTTTCGGGACAGAGCTGTTTTACAACGATTTTTATGAACATATCCGTTTTAAGACGCCTCAAGTTGATCTTGCCGCGCTGGTAAGTGACACAAGTATCCCGCTGCAATATCTCCGTAAGGCTGATGCCAACAGAAAAATGAGTTATTGCAAAATATTGAAAATGTTCTGTTCCATAGCTAAAAGTGCCATGCGCGACAGTGAAAAAGCTGTGGAACAAGCTCACCCGTTGAAGCGTCAGCAGCTGGGGAAGGAGTTTCTGTTCAATACCGAAAAACTTTTGCAGGAGTTCCGGGCATGCCGTCCGGAAACTGGCGAGCCGGACAATCTGGAACTTTTTGATCTGGTCGATGAATTTCTCAGTATAAACTCCAACTCCTACCGTTATAAACTCTGGGAGTTTTTCAGCATATATGATAATCAGGAAATGATCTCACTTGCGGCGGAGGTCACCGGCAGAGAACTTGAGTATCGCAAGAAGCGCGAATATCCTTCAATGCCGTATGAAAATGCGGATAACTCCGAATTGCTTTACCGGGAAAGCACGTTGAAAAAAGCGATGGCAGGAATACTTTTTCTCAATGTCGAAACCCGCAGGGCAGGGGTTTTTCTGGAAAATCTTCTTCTTGGTATCGCGGCGGCAGTGGCAATGGCATTTGCAACTGCGGTATCGTTTATCTGGAAAGGGCTTTTTCTGGAAGAGTTTTCCATCTCATTTTTTATTATCTGGGTTATCGCTTACATGTTCAAGGACAGGATAAAATCTGCATTGCAGCTTTATTGTTTATCCAAACGCAACCGTTACAGTTATGATTTCAAACAGAAGATCCGTGACGGTCTGGGGCATGATATCGGAGTGTGCCGTGAGGGATTCAGCTATTTTAATGCCAACGAGCTTGATTCTGCGGTCATAGCCGCGCGCAACCGTCATACTTTGAGCCGTCTGGAAAATGGATCGATGGAAGAAAATGTGATGGCATTCCGCAAAAGAATAGAAGTTTATGCCAATCCGTGCCGGGATATTTTTCAGGAGTTTGATGTCGATGGAATCGTTGATATACTCCGTCTTAATGTCCGCCACTGGACATATAAGATGGATAATCCGTTACGGACTGTCTACACTTCTGACGGCAAAGAGGTCAAAAAACTTGAAGCCCGCCGCGATTACCATGTGAATATGGTAGTGCGTTTTGGCGAAAGACATGGAACTGATTCCCTTATCCGTTACCGCATAGTTCTTTGCAGAGACGGTATCCGCCGTCTTGAACGCCTGAATGAAAAAGGGGAAATTGATGATTGATGAGGCAATTTTATAAGGGGCTGAGCGTAAAATAAATTCACTTGGAAGGATCAGCAGGCAAAAAAATCCATTGCTCAAAACTGATGTTTGAGCAATGGCAGATTTCAAGTTCAAGTATTGCAGTTACGCCGTAAGAGTTGCGGCGAGCGTTGCACGCC
>SUWE01000018.1 GCA_015061615.1 Lentisphaerota bacterium | reverse complement strand
AATTCAAAAAGAGATTAAAAAATCAGCGTTGATGAGATTAAAGCGGTAGTTTGAGCGTGGCTATTGAATAAATAACCACCGAAAACGCCCCGCTTTAAGATCGCAGCGATGAATTTTAAGAATTTTTGAGGACTTTTGAAATTGGCTCTTTATTTTCCGATTTTCAAAGTTTTGATAACCGCATCAAATTCAGCTTTACGCTGAGTGAAAGTATCTTTTTTGGAGGTCAGGCTGATTATTAAAATTTTATCCTTCTTCCCTATCCAAAAGGCAAATATTCTTATCCCCGGTGCCATATTTATACCGGCATCAACACAGATCGCAGGGTGACCGGCCAATGTGATTTTTGCGGCATCGAATATTTCTGTTTTGAATCCCAGTTGTCCTTCATACGCAATTTTCAGCATCATCCTGAAATTTTCCAGCGGTGTTTCCCGGATATATT
Organism: Lentisphaerota bacterium; assembly: GCA_015061615.1. Classification (GTDB taxonomy): domain Bacteria; phylum Verrucomicrobiota; class Lentisphaeria; order Victivallales; family Victivallaceae; genus UBA1784. The sequence continues at coordinate 49,231 of SUWE01000018.1, read as the reverse complement.
TTTCAGTCATATCATTTGCCACTGAAATGGTGACATTATCAGCGAAAAGCTCATCGAAATCACATAAAATCATGTGCTGACCGAAGGTTTCAGCACTCTTGATAATAATATCCAACTGTTCCTTGTTCAGGGGATGTTTACCGTCACTTTCTTTTAACACTTTTTTGAATAAATCGACCATGTTCCCCCGGGGAACGATCTCCCAGTGATAAGGAACCGTCATTGAAATATTATATTCCTCATTGACATACTGTTTATTTTTCAAATCGTTTATGTCCAGCGGCGGGGCTGGTTTCCAAATCCAGTATGCGGTTGCACCGCCTACCAAAATCAGCAGCAGAACAAAATGCCAGTAGCGTTTCAAAAAACGTCCGGCAGAAAAAAATGTATGCTTCACGCCTGAAACAAATTTTTTCAGACAATACGCCGTCTTATCCCGGAAACTTTCACCGTGTTCCAGTTTATGTTTGATATCTGCGAACTCCTGCTCCACCTTTTCAACGGAGTCAAGCCGCAGTTCCGGAGCTTTACTGCACAATCCGCAGGAAAGGCGGAAAAAGTATTTCAGTGCCGGTGTCAGCGGCATATCCGGCGGGGTTGCCGGATATTCATGCGGACCGTTCCCCGTTGCCGCACAGTAAACCACCTTGCCGAAAGCGTAAAGGTCGTTTCTCTGACGGGAAAGAGGGTCGGTCGATTCAAGGGAGTCCTCAGCCCGTCTTTCCGGCGGAATAAAGTCAAGCGTTCCGGCAAGCATACTTCTGGAAACAGAAAGCGACGAAAGCAGACCGATATCGGCAAGTTTCGGCATTCCCTTGACAAAAAGGATATTATCCGGCTTGATATCCCGGTGGACAAAACCTGCATCATGGATCAATTTGATTCCGTTGAATATTTCATAAAGAGTGCCGTACAACTCATCCTCCGGCAGTGCGCCGGATTGCAGACGGTGTGCCAGAGTATCGGGGACATATTTGTTTTCGCAGGCGGAGTCTGCCGCTTCCATCGTATAGAAAAAGTTTTCCTCATCTTCTTCCACATGGAATATCCGGAGCAATCCCGGAGCATTTTCCGTTATCCGGCGGTAGTTGACCACTCCCTGGAGTTCACGCTGCCACGAGTCGCCGAACTTCTTTTTATTGATGATCTTAACCGCCATCTGCCTGCCTGAAATATCTTCACACAGTCTGACCTCTCCATAGCCGCCGGCGCCGCAATAAGCGCCCAGTTTCAATCCGTGAAAAACCTGTTTGTCCATAATTCCCCCCCGCCGTTTTCTGTTTGTGTCATGATGTAATTGCAAAGTCAATGAGGTAATTGCCAAAGTCGATCGGAAAGACACCGTTAATGAGATGAAAACGCCCCTTTTTAAGATCGCAACGGGAATTTTCAAGAATTTTTGAGAACTTTTGAAATTGCCTCACCGTAAAATAGCATTTCCGGAATATTTTTCAATGCCGTTTTTGAAAAATATTCCGGAAATTTCATACTTGAAAGTTGAAGCAGGACACAGGATGTCTGACACATACAGCTATGTTATTCCCCGTACAGACTATCCCGACAAAAAACACGGAGGTGACTCATGGGAAAATTCTACAAAGGCAGTGTCAGTTTCGGCACTCCGCACGCGGTTTACAGCAACGGCAAAGTATGGCGTGGATGCACCGCTTTCGGTACTCCCGACGCCGTTTATCACGACGGCAAGATCTGGATCGGAAGCGTGGATTTCGGAATCCCGGATGCCGTTTACGAAAATGGAAAAATCTGGTGCGGCTCCTGCGCTTTCGGCACACCCGATGCCGTTTTCAGCGATGAAAAAGTCTGGATCGGATGTACCGCTTTCGGCACACCCGATGCCGTTTACGAAGGGAGCGATGCCGGTGCCGCCGCCTGCGCCTATTTGCTCCTGCTTTGAAACTGCTTCAGCTTCAGGCGGCACCAGCCGTCTTGATTTTTCACTTGCAGGCGGCAACCGCTTTGGCAAATGATTCTGCGCTGTCGGCAATGGTCTTTTCCGACACGCAGAAGGCAAGGCGGAAGTAACCGGGCAAACCGAATCCTCTGCCCGGAACGGCAAGGATACGCTCTTTCAACAGTGCATCCACAAAAATCCGTTCATCGGCAACAGGGGATTTCGGGAAGAAATAGAAGGCTCCGCCGGGCATGGTGAACTCGATTCCGGAATCGGTCAATATCTGCGCCATCAGGTTGCGGCGGCGGCGGTAGATATCCAGATCGATTCTGGCATTGCTGCATTTGGCGATAAGTTTCTGCGCCACCACCGGAGCATTGACAAAACCCAGTGTGCGGTTGGTCAGAGTCAGACCGCCGAGCAGTTCGCCGCAATTTTCCAATGCGGGATTGACGGCGATATAACCGATGCGTTCACCGGGCAGACTGAGGGTCTTGGAAAATGAACCGATAACAGCGGTTCCGTCGTAAATATTGAACATTGAAGGAACCTCGTCTCCGTCATAATTCAGGAAACGGTACGGCTCATCGGAAACGATATAGATCATTCTGCCGAATTTTTTCCTTGCCTCAGTAAGCACTTGAGCGACCGCCTCAAGTTCCGCTTTGCAATAGATTTTTCCTGTCGGATTGTTGGGGGAGTTGATGATGATCGCGCGGGTCTTTTCCGTGATCGCCTCAGCGATACGGCTGATATTCAGAGAGAAATCCTCATTTGCCATGACCGGTTTCAGCACTCCGCCGAAGTTTCCGGCATAGAATCCGTACTCCACAAAATACGGTGCGATGCACAGCACCTCATCGCCCGGAGTCAGTGTCGCGCGGAAAAAGGCGTTGATACCGCCCGCCGCGCCGCAGGTAACGATGATATTTTCCGCCGGAACAGCACAGCTTTGCTCGCTTGAAACAAGTTCCGCAAGCGCTTTTCTTGCGGCATTTTCACCGGCATTGGGCATATAGCCGAAGGAAAAAGGTTTGTCGCTTTCAGCGGCGATATCAAGCATCGCCGCTTTGATTTCCGGCGGCGGCGGCAAATCGGGATTACCCAGACTGAAGTCATAGACTTTGTCTTCGCCGTAAGTTTTTTTCAGTTCGATACCCGCCTCAAACATGCGGCGGATCATTGAGGAGTTTCCGAGAAATCCTTTTACTTCATCAGAGAGAAGCTGCATTGTCATCACCTCTTAAAAATCGACTTCAGTATCAAAATAACAGCAAAGCAGAAGTTTTTCCATCTCATCTGCATTGATCGGACGGGGATTGGAACCGGTACAGGCATCGGCTACCGCATTGACCGCGATATCATGGAGCCGTTCACGGAATACCGCTTCGGGAACAAATCCATTTTCGCAGGGATAGCTGTCCGCACCGTAGTTTTTGATGCACTGGGGAATATTCAGCGCATCGTTCATCTGACGGAGCGTACCGATAAGCAGGGCAAGTTTTTCCTCATCACTTGAGCCGCCGAGGCTGAGAGCATCAGCGATTTCCGCATAACGTTTCAGCGCCGCAGGATTTTTGGCATTGAAGGCGATCACTTTGGGCAGATACATCGCGTTGGCGGCACCGTGGATAATGTGAGCGCCGTAATCGGCAAAAGCGGCACCGGTCTTGTGCGCCATGGAGTGAACTATGCCGAGCAGTCCGTTGGAAAACGCCATTCCGGCAAGGCACTGGGCATCGTGCATGGAGTTGCGTTTTTCCATATTTCCGTCATAGCTGGCGACAAGGTCGCGTTTGATCATTTTGATGGCAGCCATTGCCAGCGGGTCGGTGTAGTCGGTCGCGGCGGTGGAAACATACGCTTCGACCGCATGGGTCATCGCATCCATTCCGGTATGGGCGACAAGTTTCTGCGGCATGGTGTGCGCCAGTGCCGGATCGACGATCGCCACATCGGGAGTGATTTCAAAGTCGGCAAGCGGATATTTGATTCCTTTGGAGTAATCGGTGATAACGGAAAATGCCGTGACTTCAGTCGCCGTTCCGGAAGTAGAGGAAACGGCGCAGAAGCGCGCTTTGGTACGCAGTTTGGGCAAACCGAAAACTTTGCACATATCTTCAAAGGTGGTTTCGGGGTGTTCGTATTTTATCCACATCGCTTTGGCGGCGTCGATGGGGGAACCTCCGCCGATGGCAACGATCCAGTCGGGCTGGAACTCCTGCATGACAGCGGCACCCCTCATCACGGTTTCAACGGAAGGGTCGGGTTCGATGCCGTCGATGATCCGGACTTCCATTCCGGCAGATTTCAGATATTCAACTGCCTTGTCGAGGAAACCGAACTTTTTCATTGAGCCGCCGCCGACACAGACAACAGCCTTTTTGCCTTGAAAATCTTTCAGCGCTTCCAGAGCGCCTTCGCCATGATAAATGTCACGGGGGAGAGTAAATCTGCGCATAATAAAAATTCCTTATTTTTTGTTTTTTTGGCTGGTTTGATAAAATACACCGGAATCCGGATTATTGCAAGCAATAAGCGGTAAATAATGGACATTGTCTCTATTTTCACAAGATTAATTTGTATATTTCTTATTTGCAGTGTATATTAATCAGGAAAATAAATATAAGGAAAAATCACGATGTACCATTTTGAAGATATTGCTCCAATTCCACCGTTTCCCACAGATGAACCAGGATTTGTGAACGAATTGAGAAAATATCCCCGCCGCCAGCCGCACTGGAAAGAATTTTCTGAACTCCCCGTCAACACCATTGATTTGCGAAACGGTTGGAAAATCGAACCCGGTTTTCCCGATCCTGACGGACTGCTGACCAGTGCATATGATGCGTTGGAAAAATTCAAAATGGAACATATCAAAAAAGATTCAGACCAGCTTCTTATCATTACAAAGCAGGATGAATCATATGATTGCGAAGAATTTTCAATCGAGGTTACTAATGGAGCAGTAACTCTTTGCGCCGCTGATACCGAGGGTATCCGCCGTGCAGTATATGCTCTTATTGACATTATCCGCGGCAATGACATCCCTGTTCTGAAAATCGGAACCATCAGAAAAAAGCCGTGGCTGAAAAACCGTATTTCCCGCTGTTTTTTCGGTCCGATCAAACGGCCGCCGTTTTTCAGAGATGAATTGATTGATGATATTGATTATTACCCTGAAGGGTATCTTGATCTGCTCGCATCCGAGGGAATTAACGGAATCTGGTTGACTATCGCATGGAAAGAACTTGCTTCAACAAACTTTTTCCCTGAAGATTCCTTGCGCACAAAGCGTATTGAAAAACTGAAAAACACTGTAAACAAATGCCGCAAATACGGTATCAAAGTCTGGGTGTTTTCCATCGAACCGGCATCGTGGCATCCTGCATCGAATCCGCTTCCGTCAGGATATGAAGATATGCGGGGCGAGCCATCATTGTCCGGCGGTTATCAGGCATTCTGCATCAACAGTGAAATGGGTAAACGCTATGTGCGGGAAAGTGCCGCTTCGATTTTCCGTGATGTACCGAATCTTGGCGGTATGATGCTGATTTCTCTCGGAGAAAGACCGACATCCTGTTTAAGCTATGCCGATGAATTTGAAGACGGAAAACTTCCCTGTGCAGAAAAGTGCAAATTAAGCAACTCACAAATCCTCAATACCGTTCTTTCAGCCATCAAAGATGGTATCAAAGATGCAGGCAGCAATGCAGAGGTACTCAGCTGGCTTTACTCTCCCCGTCCTGCACAGATTAAGGATTGGTGGTTCGACCTGCCGTCTGCTGTAGATAAGGATAAAATCATCGCGTTCAACTTTGAATCTGGTTGTACCAAAGCCCAAACGGGCAAAGTTCATGCTGGCGGCGACTACTGGCTTTCTGCCATAGGACCATCCGACCGTTTCGGCAGAATAGCAGCGGCGGCAAAAAACAAGTGCGGATTTGCAGCAAAAATACAGGTCGGCTGTTCACATGAACTGGCAACAATTCCTTTCATGCCTGTGCCTGGCAACCTTTACAAAAAATACAAAGCGATGAAAGCTCTCGGAGTTCAGCATGTTATCCAATGCTGGTATTTCGGCAACTACCCAGGCACGATGAATCATGCAGCTGGATTACTTGCATTTGAAGATTTCACGCAGAATGAAAAAAGTTTTCTGATTTCCCTTGCCCGTCCTGAATGGGGAGAGGAGATGGCGGAAAAAATTGCAGATATGTGGCTGAAATTCGGTGAAGCATACAGCAATTATCCGCTGGATATCCAATATCAGTATTATGGACCTATGCATGATGGTATCGTCTGGCCGCTTCATGTAAAACAAGTTTTCCGTTCACTGCCCCGTTCATGGAAGCCTGAAACTTACCCTGCCGGTGATGCTATCGGTGAATCTCTGGTCAATCATTCAATCGCCGATGCAGAAATACTTACTGGAATAATGGCGGATATCTGGAACGATGCCGCAGCCATAATTCCTGAACTCCGGAAAAAATATGCCGATGATCCTGATCGTCAGCGCGATTGCGATCTTTATGAAGCTTTGCAACTGCTGATCAATTCAGGTTCACACATAATGAGTTTCTATCATTTGCGGCAGATTCTTCACACAGGAAACAACTGCGTCATTCCGCAGATGCTCGAATTGGCAGCTGTGGAAAAAGATGCCTCGGCAAAAATGATAAAACTTTGCGAAAGTGACTGCCGCCTCGGCTATCATTCAGAGGCGGAAGTTTATAAATATTTTCCCGAAAAACTGCGCTGGCGCATTGCTGAACTGGAAAAAACCATTGCTGCACTCAATGAGTTATCAGGAAAAACTGCAGAAGAGATCAAAGAATCGGTCAAATGGGATGGAACAGTTATAAATCCCGATCAAAGTTATTCTGCCAAAACCTTTTCATGCCTGATAAAAAAAGTCGGCAATGAACTTTTGTTCACGGTGAAATATGATAAAATTTCTGAAGAATCTTTACAGGAACTGCGGCAATTGATGCTGATGGACAAAAGTGGTATAAAATTCCCCATACTGCTTCTGGTAAAGCCAGACGGAGAAAGTTTCGGTTTCTGCAATTCTGCACAGGGAATAAAAATCACCGACCTTGGCGACGATGAATTTCTGGTCAGAGTGCCATTGGGCAGATTTGATTATGCCTCTGAAATCTTTGTCTGTATCCAGCGGATATGGTTCGATACTGCACAAAAAATGCATTGCGATAATATTCCCGCAGTTGATTCGGAACTTGAACTCAAACTCAACTTCGGCGGACATTCTGCAGAAAGATATGCACTTTTGCAGCTTTAACCCCTTTATCGGCGGCGGTAATTTTTCCGCATTGCCGCAGGGGTCATGCCGGTGTGTTTGCAAAATACCCGCGACAGGTGTGAACGGTCAACGAATCCGGTTTGGGCGGCGATTTCCGATATGGACATGTCGGTATCAGTCAGAAGTTTACCGATCAGCTCCATCCGGTGAAATATCCAGTAGAGCCGGGGCGTGATCCCGATTTCCGCCTTGAAAAGCGCTAGAAAACGGGGCTTGGATAAGTTGGCACAGCGGCACAACTCATCGAGGGAATATTTCTGGATCTGGTGCTTGTCGATATATTCCAGAACTTTCTGTATCCTCTCATCGGATGCGTGATGCCGGTTGGTTCCCGGATCACCGAAGTTTTCCGGCGGGATATTCAAAAGCAGTGAGCCGATGGTCACATAGACTGCCAGAGATTGTTTTTCCGCAGATTGCCCCTCAAAGAGCAGTTTCGTATATTTTTCCGCTTCAAAGATGATCGGTTTATTTTTCACAGAAGCAAAGGATGTTCCGGTGGAAAACTCCACAAAGTTGTGGATAAACGGGGCAACCGTATGAGCCATACTCATGGTATACGGCGGAATAAGTACCATCGTTCCCGGCGACATGACGATCGAACCATCATTGAATTCCAGAATCGCACCCGGAGAATCATTCCAGTAAAGCCGCCAGAATTTGGAAATACAGCGGGGACTGTTCCAATACTCCAGCGACCGGTTGAAACCATAATTTACAATCGTCAATTCCGGAGGCGGCAATTCCCGGGAAGGATTGGAAAAATTGATAATTTTGTACCTGTTTTTAATCATTTTATGCCTTTATTTTTTAACTTTCATACACTATATTATAGTATGTAATGTAGAAAAATACAAATATAAAATCAAAAAATTTCCAAATTTTATCCAAAAAACATAACAGCAGAAAGGAAAATGTTATGGAAAAACAAACCAGATTCCAAAGTGAGCATTTCTGTCACAAATCTGACAGAAAAACCGCAGGTTTCACCCTTATTGAACTGCTTGTAGTCATCGCGATTATCGCTATTCTGGCGGCGATTCTGCTGCCTGCCCTTAACAGTGCCCGTGAACGCGGCAGAGCAGCAAGCTGCATAAACAACATGAAACAACTGGGTACTTTCAACGGAATGTATATGAATGATTCTGACTATTATGTTCCGCGGCAAGGTGCTTCTGGTTATTACAGCTGGATACCGCTTCTGGCGCGTTATGCCGGATACGATGTCCGCGTCAATGCCAAAATGCAGTATCATGTACCGTCAACACTGGAAATGCCGTTGTTTCACTGCCCCAGTGCTTCAATGCGCTCTGGCACGAGCAGTCAGGGCAATTACTGCGGTACTGGAACAAATTATACTGCCAATCAATTCGTTACAGGAAAAGACTGGTGCGAATACAAATCCGATCCCCACAACAACAACTCCAGTAAAGCTGGTTCCATCCAGCGGGCAAGTCAGGTTTATCTTTTTCTGGAGCATGCCGAAATTGAAACATGGTACAGCGGCATAGATGCCAGCAGTTACGGCAGAGTCGGATATCGCCATTCCGCTGGCAATATTCTGGTATATGATGCCGCTAAAAAAGGTGATGATGTACCGTCAAGTGTCGGTATGAATGTGGCAATGTGTGACGGCAGTGTTAAAAATGTCCGAGGCAATATCTGCCTTGACAGCAATGATGACGGCTCATTCTCGGGTAAAAAACTCAACTGGGCTGATGAATACGATAAATAAAATCAATTATTACAGGAATTTTGTATCATGAAAAAACCCTTTACCGTTTTAACCATTCTTGCTGCTGCGCTTCTGACAGCAGCTGACTATTATCAACTGCCGAAAGTGAAACTTGTTCACGACGGCTGGGGACTTCAGTATCAGGGAGTTCCCGCAGGGGCGAAACCTGACCGCAAATTCCAGATGTCCACTGAGTATATCAAAAACAACGTGGAAATGCTGGAAAAATCCATCCCCGGCAGCGGTATCATCATCCGTTTCATTACCGATGCTGCCAAATGCGAAGGAACACCTGTCAATATCAATGCCTGTTTCGGCGGCAGAAAGCTCAAATATGAGTATTTCAAAGATGATATTGCCAACCTCAAAAGCACTAAATTCAAAAAATTCACCGATAACTTTCTCGGCTTGACGGTCAGCCCCGGCAACGTGGATTGGTTCGATGACAAAGGCTGGGAAACCGTTTGCCACAACCACAAGATCGCCGCCCGGGTCGCAAAAGAATCCGGTCTGGTGGGAATGAAATTCGATATTGAAGAGTACCACAAAAACACCATGTGGCAATTCAAGCCGGAAAAGGGCAAATCCCTCGCCGAAACCCACGCCAAGATCCGTCAGCGCGGTCAGGAGTTCGGCAAGGCGATTTTCGGTGAATTTCCCGATATGGAAATGCTCTGCTACTGGTGGATATCCCTTACCAGACACAAAAACGATCAGGCGCGCCCCGAAGAAGCGGAGTATATGGTAGCTCCCTTTGTCAACGGTATCTACGATGTGCTGCCTCCCTCGGTCAAAATCCATGACGGCGATGAGAGCTGCGCTTACCGCGCCAATGATGAGGTGGAGTTTTACCACCTTGCCATCGATGTAAAAAAGCATTTCCTCCGTTTTATCGACCCCAAAAACCTTGCCAAATACCGGGCTCAGACCTTCGTTGCTCCGGGAATTTATGTCGATCCCCACTTCGCTGAAAAATTCAATTACTGGAATAATCAGCTCCTTCCCGATCTGGAAAAACTCGGCGGCGTCCAGCTGTTGAAGCGCAACCTTATCAATGCAATGGAAGTGGCAGATAAGTATGTCTGGATGTGGCATGAGCGTTACGTCTGGTACCCCAGCCATCACCCGTCCAAACCGATCAATATCTCCTCCGTGGCGCCGGCGGTAACTGCGGAACTGGATTTGATCGCCAGTCAGGATCAGCTTGCAGAGGTGAAAAAAATTATCGCCGCCAAAAAGCTGAATAATATCATCTACAATTCAACTTACGACAAAATGCCGGAAAAAGGTCAGAAGATCCCCGGTTTCGGTGAGTGGCACGGTGCCAAAAATCAGGGAACTTTTGCCCGCAAAGAGATCAACGGCAATGCTGTTGTCGCGGCAAAAGATGTGATCAACGGCTGTATTTACCAGAGCCGTCCGGTCAAGCCCGGTCAAATGTATCTTGCCCGCTGTACCGCGTGGAACATCACTCCGGGCAGTACCGTCAAAGCGTCATTCAGCGTCAAATGGAAAAGAAATTTTGTCCGTCAGGGCAAACCTTTCAATGACCGTTTTGCCGATTACCTGAATAAACAGTACCTTTTCCACCGTCAGGGCGATAAACCGGAAACCGTGGAGTTTGTGGTCACGGTGCCGGAAAATGCCGAATTTCTGGAGTTGATGCTCGGCGTTACCGGAGGGAAAGGTCAGGAAATCTACTTCGACAACGTTGAACTTTTCAAGATAATGGATTAAAAATGGTCATTATCAGAGAATTTACCGACACCGATGCTGCACAGGCATCGGTGGTTTATTTTGAAAGCTTCAAATCCTATCTCAAAGAGCGGATGGAAATTTCTTCTCCGCAACCGCCTGAATACTGGCTTGCCAGTATGCGGCATACAACGACCGCAGACTATGAAAATATCAGCTTTGTTGCAGAAATCGACAACCGTATCGTTGGTTGTATAACAGTATCTGCAGCTTTGAAACGGCGTTTGGGAACTCTGATGAGAATCGGAGTTCTGCCAGAGTGCGCCGGAAAGGGCGTAGGCAGAAAACTCTTTGCCGCGGCAGATGAATTCTGGCGCAAAAAGAATATGCGGAAAGTGGCTTCCTGTGTTTCCTCCATCAATCCTGGAGCATTAAAGTTTTATCAATCTTGCGGATTTCATGTGGAAGGAACCTTGAAAGACCACTTTTTTGAAGGGGTTGATGAGCATCAGATTGCCCTCTTTTATTGACATTCAGCCAACTGCATCAGCACAGAATCACAAAAAATAAAATCCATTATATCGTCCTGCGGAAAGCAAGCGGAGTCATACCGTAGCGTTTTTTGAAAAGTTTTATCAAATGATTGCTGTCGGTAAAGCCGTATTTTTCCGCCAGAGTTTCAACGGCGGTTCCGGTGGTGAGCAACTCTTCGCGCACCTGTTCCAGACGGAGCAGACGGCAGTATTTCAACGGGGATATCCCGGTGACTTCGCGGAATTTACGTCCGAATCCGGATGAACACATTCCGTAACGGCGCGCAAGATCGGCAAGCAGCCACTTTTTTTCGGGGTGACGCTCCATCTCGCTTATCGCCTGAAGTATCATGCGGTCGGCATCCTCCGGAGCGCGGCTCCACCTTTCGGCATCATGCGTTCCGATGGCGATAAGATACTCGATAACAAGGCTTTTGGCAAGCAGATAATGCACTTCGCGGTCACGCGGCGAAGAGAGTTCACTCATCACCTTCTGCAAAAGACTTTCCATTTTCGCAAATTCAAGCGGCAGAAGATGTATCCGCGGAGTCTCCTGCCACGCGTGCGAACCGAGTTTGCTGAAAACGGGCAATGCTCTGAGAATTTTCATCTCCTCCGCAGTGAGCAGTTCCGGCAGAAACGCCATTGTGTAGAGTTTTATATCCTGCTTGTTCTGGAACTGGTGACTTATCCCCGGCGGAATGATAAAGAGATCACCGCGCATAAGTGTTTCCCGCGATACGATATCATCTCTGCCGTAGACACAGTGGGTCACATATCCCCGGCGCACCAGTGCGATCTCGATGAAGTCGTGCGTATGCGGCTGGTCGGAGCCGCCGCCCTGCGCCGTACTGAACAGCAGCAGCGGATATCCGCGGTATTCGGAACGCCCTTTCAAAGCATAATACATAATTGTTATCTCCTTGACTGAATATAGTACCGGAACAGATTTTTTACAAATACATTTTACGCGAATATACTATTTTTTTAGAAAAACATACTTGTTGCAAACGCTTTTCTGCTGTATAATAAATGGTGTACAACTTTTACGGAGGAATCACATGGGTAAAAAAATCACAACCGCAGTATACTATTTCCCCAACTGGCATGTTGAGGAACGCAACGCACAGTTCCACGGAAAAAACTGGACCGAATGGGAGCTTATGAAACGTGCCGTCAGCCGTTTTGAAGGTCACAATCAGCCGAAAATCCCGCTTTGGGGTTACGAAGATGAGTCCATTCCGGAAAATATGGAAAAAAAGTGCCGCTGCGCCCTTGAGTACGGCATTGACGCCTTTATCTTCGACTGGTACTGGTACGCCGGCAAACCTTATCTGGAAGGCGCGTTGAAAAGAGGTTTCCTCGGCATGAAAAAACGCACCGGCATAAAGTTCGCTTTAATGTGGGCAAATCATAACTGGATGAACTTTCACCCCGCCATCAAAAGCGGCAATTATGAAACCCACTTTCCGTGGGACACCACTTTTGAAGAGATCGGAACCGTCTGGGACTATATCATCGAAAACTTTTTCAAAGATGAGGATTACTGGAAAGTTGACGGCAAACCCTACTTTTCCATCTACGCAGTGAACCGTTTCATCATTCAGATGGGCGGCGTGGAAAAAACTGCCGAAGCGCTCGCCCTGCTTCAGAAAAAAGCGATCGCCGCCGGAATCGGTGAAGTGCATGTGAATGCGATCTGGTTCGACAATCTTGAAGCCGATCCCCATACCGTCTGCCCTCAGACCGAATGGCACACCAGAATCGGTTTTTCAAGCTACACCAGTTACAATGTGCCGATGTTCACCCAGTTCCCGATGGAACAGCGCCCCTTCCCGCGCATGGATCACCGGGCATGTTTCGACTTCTATTATCCCAAAGCTCAGAAAGCGTTGAATACTCTGCCTGCACCGTACTATCCGGTGGTGACAATGGGGTGGGATTCCAGTCCCCGCACCATCCAGTCAGACACTTACGAAAACGGATTCTATCCGTGGCTGCCGGTCATCGAGGCGACTCCGGAGGTGTTCGGCGGTGAGTTGCGTGATGCCGCTTCTCTTATGGACGGCAGACCGGAAAGTGAACGCATCCTCTTTATCAACGCATGGAACGAGTGGACCGAAGGCAGTTACCTTGAACCCGATACCGTAAACAAATACGGCTATCTGGAAGAAGTTGCAAAAGTCGCAAAATAAAAGAAAGAAGGCATTCCATGAAAAACAAAAATGAAATCTTCCGTCATCTCAAAGCGAGGAACAGTTTCACCCTTATTGAATTGTTGGTTGTAATTGCCATTATTGCGATTCTGGCATCTATTCTGCTCCCGGCGCTCAATTCCGCAAGAAACCGTGCCAACACCGCAAGCTGTATTTCAAATCTGAAACAGCTGGGAACTGCCGGAATGATGTACACCGATGCCCATGACGACTATTACCACACCATAAATCTGATTCGCGGTGCATCCGGGAGCAATGTCGAGTGGACTGAATTTTTTGCGGATAATTACCTCGGCTCCGTTGATGTGATGAATTGCCCCATGATCCCCAAACAGAGTGAATACAATGTAAAAAAAGCCGGCAATGCCTATGGAGCAAATGCGGCTTCAGTCTGCGGAACTTACAATTCAAGCAATCAGAATATAAATTCGCCTGCCAAAACTTCACAAATCAAACTTCCTTCGCAGACGATCTACATGGGCGACACCCGTCAGCCGCAAAACGGTGTTCCGTGGGAGGAGTGGACAAGCAAACGCAATATGGGTTCAACCCGCAATATGGGAACAAGTCAGCTGATGCCCGTCCACAGCGGCACAGTCAATATTTTATGGGTCGATGGCAGTGTGCTTTCGCATCGCAGCCGCAACGTTCTCTATGTCAACGGCAGCAACGTGTTCCCGACAGCGTATGAGGATGTCGGTGTTCTTGGCAATTACAACACACTGGTAAACGGCAACACCTATTTTTCAGCCTTCAGCAGTGTCCGCGCCCCGCTTGGCAGTTTTGTACTCTGAAATTTCAACCATATTACCGAAAGGAATTTTATCAACATGAAAAACTATTTTTTCCTGCTGTCATTTGCGGCAGCCGCGGCACTCTTTGCCGCTGAAGTGAAAAAGCCGGACTGGGCAACAAATACCTACGGAATGGAAGGTCTTTCCCCGGACTTTGTCGAACCCGGCTACGGACTCAAACCGTTACAGCTGTTCGGCAGAGTGATCATGCAGGATGGCAAACGCACGGAGTTATCCTCAAAAACTCTCCTGCCGGTTCAGGCGGTCGTCAAAAGCAAAAATGTTTTTGCCTCCGCTCCGGAACTGATCATTGACGGTGCGGCTCTGGAGTACGGCAAGGCAAAAATCGCCAAAAAAGGAAAAAACTCCATCACCGGAACCGTTTCGGCAAAGGCAAAGGATTTTGCACTCAAAGCCGATCTCACAGTGGATTTTGACGGAACGATGGTCTATGATCTGACCCTGACTCCGGAAAAAGCGGCGAAAATTTCCCGTCTTTCCCTGAAGTTCCCTCTGAATCTGCCGGATGACAAACTGGTCTATGCCTGTGCGGAATTACCGAACCGGCTTGTTTCCGGTCTGGATGCTGAACGCAAACGCCATTTTCTCAATCTCAAAGACGGCAGAGTTTTCAAACCGGGCAACTGCACTATCTTCTGGGCGGGCAACACCAATTACGGCTGGTCAATTCTCTCGCCCGGCGTCCACAACTGGCACGTCAAAGAGGGTGATGAGTACATTTTCGACTCCAAAACCGGAGTGCTGACAGTCAATATAATCAACTATAAAACTGTTTTGGAAAAACCGGTCACCTACCGTTTCTTCTTCAACGTGACCCCGGTGCGCCGGATGCCTTCTGACTGGAGAGCGTGGAGATACGGAACCAGATACAACAACTTCAATCCGACAGATAATTCCCATCTGATCTACTGGCAGTTCTGGCGCGCAAACCGTACCGAATGCCACAACAACCTCTGGCACTGGCAGCCGGAAATGGTCAGAAAAATCGCTGAATTTGACAAAAAAGCCGGACGCAAAATTCTGCATTACACCAATCCGATCATGTATTCCCACACTATTGAAACCGAATACAAAGGCAAAAAACTGCTGCTGATCGACCCCTATCTGCGTGAACTCGCCAATAAACACAAGGTACTCCCCCAAAGCACCTATTTGAATCAGGTTCCGGTTCTGCCGAAAGATGCGACCGTTTTCACCTCTGCCGCTGAACGCAACAAGGCGCAGAATGATGAACTGCTCAAAGGCAAAGTCGCAACGGAATTTGTCGCACAGGTTCCGGAGATCCGCAATCATCATATCGCGCAGATAAAAGCCATGATCGACCTCGGATGCGACGGACTTTATGTGGATTGCTGCGGACCCACGATCGACTTCCGTCCCGGACCGCAGGGCGGAATGCCGGATGACAGAGGAAAACTCCGTCCGTACTATTATATCACGGAATTCCGCGAAATGTTCAAACGCATCCGTGCGCTGGTACGCAATAATAATCCGGAAGCTTTTATGATGGGACACTGCGGCGGCGCTCCGGTAATGTCGCTTTTTGACAGCCGCCTGATCGGTGAAAATGAATTTTACTGGTACAAAGAGCCGGATGTCCGTGATATTTCTCAGGATGGGAAATACTATTACGCCTACATCTGGGGAGATATCGACAATCTCAAAGTCAACTTCGCCCGTCAGTGGGGAGTTCCCACCGTATTGCTGCCGGAACTCCGCGCCCGTGACGGAAAGGTGTTCAAAGAAGCCACAATCGGTACGCGTACCATGCTCAGTTACACCATCCAGTTCGATTACAGTTACTGGCCGCTCTGGTGCGATACGCGTGAAATCATCAAATTTGATGCCATCCGTCAGAAATTCGGCATGAAAGACACCACCGATTACATTATCGACTTCGTGCCGTACTGGGAAAACAAACTGTTCAAGAGTTCCGATGAAAATGTAAAAGTCGGTTACTATGAACATATCCAGCAGTTCGACCCGGATATCGGCGGCAAAATTCCCCGCTGGAAACGTTATCTGCTCCTGATCAGCAATGTTCAGTTCAGTGAAGGCAAATTCACCGTTGAACTGCCGGAAAAGATAATTGACAGCAAACTGAAAGTCATTGACCGCCAGAGCGGAAAAGCTGTTGAAGTGAAAGACGGCAAAATCACCCTGGATATCGCCCCCTATGATTTCGCCGTGATCGAAGTCACCGGCAATGACAACGACTGAAAATCGGTTGCAAAACAAGGGGGCTGAGCGCAAACGCGGCACACCAAATCAGTCAGACTTGTCCGACTTGTCGGACGAGTCTGACAAAGTGCCGCACCCAGCGGACAGCACGCCACTGCGGGTATCAAAAGTGTTGCAGTTTGCAAACAAACCACTTACTGCAAGCCGCAGGGGGCTGTTTGCAAACGCGGCACACCCAAATCCGTCCGACCTGTCCGACTTGTCGGACGAGTCTGACAAAGTGCCGCACCCAACGGACAGTGCGCCACAGCGGGCATCAAGACCGTTGCTGGTTCGCAAACCGCAGGGGGCAGTTTGCAATTCAAAATTACTTCTGTTTCAATATTTCTGCGATATCGACAACATCCACCCACTCAACTTCGGGGTCTTCGCTCAAAAGTTTGATTTTTTCTTCAAAGCGCTCCCACAAAGCCGGATACTCCATCATCTCATAGGAGTGTCCCCAGAAATAGAATACTCCGCTATCCTTTGCATCTTCAAAAATCTTCCAGAACATCGGATTATGAAAATGACAACTGCTGTCAAGCGCCATCATATTGGTATTTCTCCGCAAATCAGAGGTATTGCCGACTGTTCTGCCGTAGGCAAATCCGGCTTCAGCAAGCAGATTTTCCGTTTCCGGAGTATGTCTGCCGCAGGGCCACGCAAAGCCCCGGCACTCCTGCTGAAAGGTATCTTCCAGAAAATTGCGGGCATCGACGGCGGATTTCAGGAACTCAGCATCTGAAACAGCTCCGGCACACTCATGCATCATGCAGTGACTTGCCAGTTGAAATCCGTCATAAACAGCATGCAAATCTTTTCTGCCGACCCTGCCGCCGTGGAATCCGTTGAAACTCCACGCTTTGGCTTTCTGATCGAGCCAATATGGTTTTACGGTATTTTCTTCCATCGCCCCCGGACAGAGGTTGAAGGTGGCTTTGGCATTATATTTGCGGAAAATTTCCACCAGACGGATATCAGTGGCAACTCCGTCATCCCAGCATTGAGCAACTTTTATCATTTTTCACTCCTCACCTATACTGTAACAGCACCCCAGATTCGGCAGGTGGATTATCAGTTTTATCACTTTTTTTCCGGTAGCTTCTTCCACCGCCTTCCTGTAAAGGCGCAGCTGCGGAGCGCACTTTGTTGAACAATACTCCGCCGCATTATCCTTGCGCGGGTGGGTCTTGTGGTCGATGATTATATACCCTTCGGGAGTTTCCAGAAGCATGTCGATGAATCCCTGATACGCAGTACCGTTTTCATCTATGTAACGCATCGGCAGTTCACAGCTTATAACGGCATTTTTCCACGTTTCCCGGAGCCAGTTGTAAAATCTTTCTGTGCTTGCGACCATATCTTTTGCGCTCATGCAGTGGGATACCTGATAGTTTTTCAGGAGTCTTTCGGCAGTTTCCAGCGCATTATCTTTCACATTCAGCGCAATAAAACTGTGGAACGCATTGCCCAGCAGACGGCACTCGTCTTCGCCGCATTTGACGGTATTCACTGCCCCGAAACTGCACAGAAGTTCAGCCTTTCCCGCAAGCCCTTCCGCCAGACTCGGAGCGATCGAAGCCGGAAAGTGTCCGGCAGATTCAAAATCACACTTTTTATCGACGAAACACGGCAGGGAATCAAGCGGCACGATATCTTCTTCAGGTTCAATGACTTTGTACTCTTTCAACGGGAACTCTGCCGTTCCGGCGGTAAGTTTTGCATCAGCGCCGAACTCAGAAGGCAGCTGGAAAATATTTGCCGCAGAAAGATTGTCGAGCCACTGCTTTCTGACCACGCCGTCGTTTTTCATAGGCATGGTAAAGATCACCTCATCACGCGCACGGGTCAAGCCGACGTAAAAGAGCCGTTTCTTTTCCTCAGCATCCTGAAAAACGAACTTTTTCGTCCGTTCAAGTGCAGAAAGATCAAGTCCGGCATCTTTTTTACCGAAGGGGTTTGGCCAGTAGTGTATGGAACGGCCGGCAAGCGGAGCGTTGAAATCGAACTGCGCACTGCCCAGAACGCGCGGCTTATTGAACACTTCGGTATCGCGGTCGAAATCCAGCGAAGCAAGGATGACGACGGGCCACTCCAGACCTTTGGCGCTGTGATAAGTTGTGACAGTGACCGTATTGTTCCCCTCCCCGCCTTTTGCCTGCAAAAGATTCGCAGAGGTCAGATAAGCGATGAATCCTGCGGGAGTTGCCGGAGTGTGCATCGTACCGGCATGTTTCATATAATCAATACATCGTTTGCGAAGCTCCTGAAGATTGCGCATCCGCTGTTCCGGAAAACTCTTTGCCCCCAGACGGCGGTCAAGTTCCAGAACAGATATGACCTTATCCAGCACCTCAAGCGGCGCAGCATCATCAGCTTTTGCCAATTTGCTGAAAATTGCGTTTTCATCAAGAGTATCAATGAAACATTTGCCCTTTTTTTCTGCATCATCAAGGGCATCAAAGGCGCATTTTGCCTTGTGGATACGGGCAAAATAATCACCGTTTTCATCCAGCAGAGCCAGAAGCACCGCTTTGGCGGCGGTATCCTGCGGGTCGATGGCAACGCGGTATCCTGCTGTGACCAGCGCGTACTCCTCAGTATCTTTGAGAGGTTCACCGCCGGCTTCAGATGCGGCGATGTTCCACTTCTGCAATTCAGTTACCAGCTGCCGCGTTCCGTTAGGTTCCCGTGTACGGAGCAGGACACCGATTTTACCGGGCGGAATATTTTTTGCTCTTATCAGCTCAGCGATCCCCTTTGCCAATGCCTGCATTTGAAGGGGTTGGCTGTTTCCGTGCAGTATCCATGTACTGATATCACCTCCGGCGGCCTCCTCTTTTCTTGCCGCCGGGATTTGCAGCACGACCTCGTCCGCCGGAAGGTCGAAGGTTCTGGAAAATATTTCATTGGAAAGCCGGACAAGATTTTCCTTTGAGCGCCACGACTCATGCAGAGTCCGGGGATTGGGAATGGCAGCGACCGCCGATGCCATAAGTTCGGGGTCGGTTCCGCGGAAACCGTAGATCGCCTGTTTGGGGTCGCCCACCCAGACCGAACCGTTTCCGGAACACTCGTTGAGTTTGATGAAAAGCGCCAGCTGAATGGGACTGGTATCCTGAAACTCATCGACCATCACCTTTTCCAGCCGTTCAGAGAGCATGGAACGGAAAGCGGGGGAGCTGTTCAGAAGATCAAGTACATTGCGCTCCTGATCAATAAAATCCACCAGTCCGGCATTTTTCTTGTATCGGGAATAAGCATCCAAAGCGTCAGCGGCACAGGCGAAGACGGTGCGTATCATCGCGGCAAGGTCTTCAAAAAGTTCTCTGCTTGAGTAAACTTTATTTTGCAATTCTTCAAAAAACTCATTCGGGAAACCGGCTTTGATATCGTTTGTTCCTCCGCGCAAATCAAGAGTTTTCAGAACCTCGTTCCAAGAGGTAAAGGAGGAAGATTTGCAGAACTCTTTAAGCTCCGCCACCTTGACACGGGTGGGTTTATTTTTGATGCACCCATCCGGCAGGGAGTCCAATTGATCTTTCAATTTTTTGCGGATATCTTCAAAGGAAAGCGGCAGAGTTCCGGGGAAAATCTCTTTCAATGCGGCGATATTTTCTTCGGCACATTTCAAAAGAGCCTCTCTATCCAGACAATTTGCACGGGCAAGGTTGTGAATATCTTTAACATCGTCCTGCCAATCGTGGACTTTGGAAAAAGCACTGTTTTTTTCGCCTTCGGTCGGATTCATGTTCAAGCGTGAAGCGAGGGCAAAAAACTCAGGATCATTGTATTTATCCAATGCAAAATCCACAGATTTCTGAAAGATCACCGTGGAATCTTCTTCGGGAATGACATCCTGAACCGGAGACATGCCCGCTTCAATGGCATATTCGGCAAGCAGTTGTCCGCAGACACCGTTGACAGTTCCGATCATGGCGTCAAATACCCGCTGGGCAAGATCGGGTCTGCCGTCTTCAAGCAGCTGTTGACGGATGCGGGATTTGAGTTCCGCCGCCGCCGCATTGGTGAAAGTGACCGCAAGCAGATTTTCCGGCTGAAGTCCCTCTTTCATAAACTTGCTGAGTTTTTTCATCAGAGAATAGGTCTTGCCGGTTCCGGCACTTGCCTTCATCAATTCGATATTATTCATCGCCAGCTGCCTCCTCCGCTTTTTCATCATCAACGATCAAACTGCACCATGCCGCAAATTGACAGTATTTGCACTTTGCGGCTATCGGCAGAAGTGACGTGGAGTTATCCAGTTCATCTTCAGTAAATCCGCGCGGAACTTTGCCGCTGCGGATGGTATCCAGCGCATTGTTCCATGCCTCAACCGATCTCTGTCTGACCTCAGCCCAATCGACGGGAGACTCCGCAGACTCCTCCTCCAACTGACTTGTCGGGAAAATGTAGTACGCACATCTGACCGGTGAATTTGTCTTGTTTGCAAGCGCGGAGTATACCGCGAACTGTACCGATTTGCCGGAGCGCAGTTTGTCGCCGTAATTCTTATCGAAACTCCACTTCATATCAATAATGTACAAATTTCCCTGTTCATCACGCAGTTCAAGATCGAGCCTTCCGGTAAAATCAATGCCGTGGATATTTCCGCTGCATCCGGTCTCACTGCCGGTAACAACAAGGTTGCGGGCATTGATCTGACGGACAAGATTTTTTACTGACCCGGTCAGAATATTTTTCTGCCGTTTGCACTCGGTGCTGCTGCCCGGCAGGAGCAGTTCCGCCGCCATTGAAGGTGCAAGACGGTCAAACTCAATTCCGGCAAGACGGAATGCCTCATCTTCATCAATTCGTTTTTTACCGGCATAGATATTTTCCACGATCTTGTGCGCAAGTTTTCCCATCATCAGCGATTTGGAAGTGACCGCCAGTCCGTCCGGAGTTTTCAGACGGAGAAATCTTTCAAAATACCACCGGCGGGGACAGGAGATCATCTCTTCCATCTGAGTCGGTGACAGATCATATTTTATACCGATATCATTTTCCGGAATATCCGCCGTACCTGAAGGAGTGGAAACAGGAGCTTTTTCCAGTTCCGCACTGCGGTCAGCCAGCTGCCACCTGCCGTCGGGGGAAACGAGAGTTTCGACAGTGAATTTTTCTTCATCAGAGAGTTTGAGTTCATCACCGAACGGGTGCATCACCGCCTCCTCACCGTCATATACAGTGGGGATCATCAGGATGAGATTTTTGGAGGTTTTACGCAGAACGTTGTTCCATGAACGGTTTTCCCGGCGGCGCATGGCGGCGTTGTCCAAATGCGGCAGAAATGCCTTTTCCGCATTGCTCCAACAACTTTGTTTTGCATTTGATGCACTGACAAAGTTCCACCAGATGACCGTTTCAAAAACCTCATCGACCATCCCCGGATTGGTGAACACGGTAAAACCGGTCACCTCGCGGCAGCTTTCAGCAACAGTTCCGCTGCTGATGATGGAATCCATGATGCGGTCAAGCTCCTGACGGCGGATATCTTCACTGCCGCGAAGAAGCATGATCTCTTTCAGAGTTTTGGCATGAGCCAGCGCAATGTTCAATTCTCCGTGATCTTTGCACCTGCCCGCAAGCATTTTGCAGAAAAATTCACAGCGGTCGATGATCACCGGTGCCGGAACACTATCCTGCCGGATGAACGATCCGTTATCAAGGATTTCGTGACACTTTATCATATTTTCACTGAGGATATCCGGATCATCCGCCGCTTCAGCAGTGATCTTCTGCCACGCATTTTGCCACGCCTGACCGCCGAAGCCCGGTTCGTCTGCCACGGCGGCGGCAAGGCAGCGGGCAAGTCTGCGCGGAACAGGGGAACCGGCGATCGTAAGCAGCTGCATGAATCCGGCAGGGTCAAAGGGTTTCCAGAGAGTTCCCAGCCAGAGCGGAAGCAGCTGAAGCGATTCGCGCCAGCGGGAACGGGACGATGAGCCTATCATTCCTGAACCGGTCTGATGGAGCGCCCCGTCGAGAATGGAACTGTCACCTTCGCAGATAACGGCAACTTTTCCGTTGTTTCCGGCGGCAAGATAGCGGGCGCAGACGCGGGCAAGCGCGGTCTCATCGGCACCGTAAAGGGCAATACGGCGGGGTGAAAGCAATGGAGCTTCTCCGTTATGGACGATTTTTGCTCCTGCATTTTCCAGTTTTTTAATGATCGTCTGCCAGAGATAAGGCAGATCTTCAAACGGTTCATCAAGTATCAGAGTATGGGGGAATGATATTCCGTCGAGCGCATTGATGATATTGAGCAGACGGTCGGTGAGAAAGTCGCTTGAGTGTTCAAAATTTTCCAGTGCGGCAAGGGTTTTCTGCCGGTCTGACGCGGCACTTTTCCCGTCCCATCCGGCTTCAAACATCTCATTGCGCCACTCAAGGAGTTTTTTGGCGGTCGACCACGGATCGGAGGAAAAAGATTTGCGGCACCACGGCGGATCCAGAGCGGCGATTTTTTCCCGGTACTCATTAATGCGGTGCGGAACGGTTTTTCTTATACCGTCCAGACAGGTGAACTCCTCAAGCAGCGCCGCAAATTGCAGCGGACCGGCGGTGATTTCACCGAGAACGGCGGATTTGCCCGTACTCCAGCGCCCGCCGTCAAAATACATTCCGAATTTTATCTGCATAAGCGTACTGCTCCTTTACTCTGCGGGTATTTCGATCGTGCCGATAGAGTCGATGCGCAACGGCTGAGGTTCTGTAACAACATCGAATTTGCACTGGAAGAAACTGCCGTCGCCGTATACCTTACGGGAACGGTCGATTTTGTAAAGCCGCACTTCAAAAAGCAAATCTGATTTATAACCGTACTGATTACTGCGGAAACGGTAAACTGTTCCCTCTTTTGCATAAGGCAGATCTTCAACACGGACCATGGCGTAAATACGCTTTTTGGCATCTTTATGAACCGCCGCAGCAGCAGTTCCGGCAGTGTAATAGCCGCCGATGGTATCGGAATCGGTGATGCACAATCCGTCATAAGGAGCGACGATTTTGTAATATTTGCGTTCTTCTTCCAGCGAAGCAAGTTCGGCGAGCATCACCTCAAGTGCGGCGCGCGCTTCGGCAAGTTCGCTTTCCGCTTTAAGCAAATACAATCCGGCAAGCCCCTGACTGACGATCCGCATATCGTTGTCAAGACAGGCGAGATCGGCTTCGCGGTCTGCCTGAGCTTCGCGTTTTTCGCGCAGGGCAAGATCGGATATCGCCTTGTTGCTGTAAAGTTTGCGGTAAACTTCAAGCTCGTGGTTGAAACGGCGGACACTCTCTGCGGCGGCTTTGTGTTTGGATGCCAGATTGCGCCACTCTGACGGCAGAGGATTGATTTTTGCCATTTTCAGCGCGATCTCTTTAAGTTCGAGCGTGACCCGCTGTTTGGCGATCTCTTTTTCTTTTTTGGCGATTTTGCTCCGCAATTCCCAGTCATCATATTCAAGGATGACGTCACCTTTTTTGACCCGCGACTGGGAATAATAGTGAACTTTGGTCACATAGCCGGAGTATTTGTTTTTCAAAGTGGTTTTACTTCTGCCGCGCACATACCCGACGACTGAAACAAACTTCTTTTCCGCACATTCAGCGACGGTGACCAGCGACGAAGTCAACAGCAGTACAGCAATAATTTTTTTCATCGGATCTCCCCCCTTTCTTTTTCTGATGAAAAACTTCTTTATTTACTTATCCTCTCCGTCCGTGCGGAGCATTTTCAGTTTTTTGCCGACAACATAAGTTCCGACATTATCCCCTGCCACATTGCAGGCAGTCTCAAACATATCCAGAAGCGGATTTATCCCCAGAGCCAGAGCGATGATGGTCGAAGTCTGTTCCGGAGTAAGATTGAAACGTTCCAGAACAAGAAAGAGCAGGAAAATACTTCCGCCGGGAACGCCGCCGGCACCGACCGAAGCAAATACCACGCTGATAACAAGCATAAGCATCTGGGCAATGGTAAGTTCAAAACCGAAAAGATTTGCCGCCAGCACTGCAAAAACCGGCAGATGGATACAGACACCATCCATATTCACCGTAGCTCCGAGCGAAAGGGTGAAGTTGGCAAGTTCATCCTTGACTTTAAGATTGTTGCGGGCGGCTTTCAGTGAGACAGGCAGCGCCGCCGCACTGGAACGGGTGACAAAAGCGGTCAGAACAGGTTCACGCAGTTTCCACATCACAGGGAAAGGATTTTCACGGCAGATGACCGCTATCGCCAGCGGATAACAGATAAATATCATCAGGAAAATTCCAACGATGACACAGAGTGCGACCTGAAAATATGAAAAAAACAAACCGATTCCGTAAACTGCGAAGTTACAGGCAGTAAGAGCAAAAATACCGATGGGGAAATATGCCATGACCCAGTCGATCATTTTGAAAACAGTTGCCTGCAATGCCTCAACGGTTTCAAGCATTCTGCCGACGAGGGTGCGGATTCGTTCACTTTCACTGGAATCCATCACCACGCGCGCCGCCAGCCCGAACATGATGGAAAATACGATGATCGCAAGAAAGTTTCCTTCGGCAAGTGCCTTGAAAGGATTGGCAAAAAGTCCGAGAATGATGTTGACAAAGGCGTTGCCTGAAGCAGCAGAACTCTGCATGACTTCGACCTGTGAAGCAAATTTACCTGCAAGTTCACCAGCTGCAGTCAGTTTCGGATTGAAAAGCAACGCTATGATACAGCCGAAAACTGCCGCATAAAGCGAAGTGAAGAAATACCAGGAGCAAACCCCTGCCCCCATTTTGCCGAAAGTTTTCACCGGCAGACTGGCGGCACCGTAAATAAGCGAAAAGAAGATGATCGGAATCACGATCATTTTCAGCATATTCACCAATACTGAACCGAAAGGTGAAAGCACTGCAACGACATTTTCAAGAATTTTTCCGCCGCAAAGCTGATTGACTTTGTAGAGGATGATTCCTGCAAGACATCCGAGAACGAAAGCACCGAGATTGCGCCATACCAGCGGAATACGGCTGTACCAACTGAAAATTTTCATAATTACCTCCATTGTTGATTATTCACTTAATATACTGTTTCCGGAAAAAATGTCAAGGGTTCAACACCAGAAAGCTATTCCCCGGCGGCAACAGAGAACTTTTTCCGACTGAAAATGCTCCTCATCCGCCGCGTATATCACAGTTCGTTTTGTCACCGGAACATACTCGACATACTCCACCGGAACAAGATGCTCTCTGCCGTCGCCACCCCATACCGGAACATACTTCACACGATCAATGCCTTTGAATCCCAGAGCATCGACTTCAGCGGAAACAAAATCGCGCGCTCTTTTGAACTTGCGCACCCGCAAAATGTTATGAGTGATGCTTGCAGGATGGGCAAAGTACGCTCCGCCGATATAATTTACTGCGGTTTCCATCTCTGCTTCAGATATTCCTTTTGCTTCAGGAATATTTTCCGGTGCGCGCGGCTCATTGTAAAGCGGGATCGTCATCAGCGGCGCAAAGGTGAAGTAAACCGAGCGGAAGAAACCGGTACTTTCTTTGCGGAACTGCTCTTTTACCTTGACGAAATCAAATTCGCCGCTGTGAAACGGAGCTGCCGCAAGCGGAGTATCTTCAAGATGCTGCGGAACGATGCAACTGCCTTTTCCCTGCTTGAAGTAGTAAAAATCATCCCCGAAACTGCAGCTTTTGTCGTTGAGCAGTTTAAGCATGTTCTGCTGGGCAAGCGGAGTGAAAAGCTGACGGAAAGCGATTTCACAACTGCGGTCAACGGAGTGAAAGAGCGCTTCAAAATCGCGGTTGCTCATCATGGTGTAATTGCTTGAATCCTCAAGATCCTGAGCAAAACGGTGGAGCTTTTTCAACACCCGTTTTTTGCTGAGTTCCGCCCAGAATCCCTCTGCTCCGGAAAGTTCCGATGGTTCGCGGGAAAAATCGAGTTCCGGCACCGCATGATGCCCGGTGAAAAGCGCGCTGTTGGTGTAAAAATCAGGAGCCGGACGGGTAACTGAAGCGCGGAGTGTTTCGTGGTGTGTGACAGTATAATATTTTCCGTCACTGTCCTTTTCCTGCGTCTGCCAGCTTATTTCAAGCGAACCGTACCAGGTTTTATCAACAGATTCGTAATTCAGAAAACGGGCAAGGACAAAGGGATATCCGAAAAAAGTTCCGGATTCAGCGGCAAAAAGAGAAGAATCATCATCACGGGGCAGATATTGACCGAAATTTGCCTCCATATCCGCAAGACGGTTCAAATTGAGATAGCCGTCAAACTCAAGAAAAGGCAGTATCTTTGAAACCAGAGAGGGCAAAGTCTTCCAGTCGAAATACTCAAAAAGCGGAGCAAGTTTTCCCCTTGCCTGATCAGATTTGGAACGTATTGCCGACTCCAGAGCGGCAATTTGTTTATCCAGAGCGGTGATACGGGGGATGATTTTGCCGAAAGATAAGAAAATCATCAGGATAATTGCCGGAACAAACAACGCCCAGTGCCACGCGGGCAGAGAATCCTGAGCGGCAAAATACCAGAGTGTTCCACCCCAGACAACAGCAGCAATAATCAGAATCCATTGCGAAGCACACCAGCGGATTTTGCAGGAATCAGCATTGCTGTACTGTTCCAGCAGCCGGTAGATTTCCGAAGCAAGATGACGGTTTTCCTCAAGGTCGATCCCCGAAGCGGCGACGGCATCGTCAAAAAGTTGTCCGGCAGCGGCAGTAAAGTCAGAGTAATAGCGCTCCTGATAAGCAGCTACCGGATCGCAGTGAAAAGAGGTCATCAGAAGAAGACTTCCCGCGCCTTGGCTTTGACTTCAGCAGAAGCGGCAAAGGGAATACGCGTGGTGTAACCTTTTTTTGCGGCAACGATCATTTTGGTCGGCCACTCATAGAGGGAAATGTTCCAGAGGGTGACGGTGTCGTTGTAAAGAGTCCGTGCCGCAGTAATTTCCTGCTGCAAATAAGAGTTCTGGCGCATGGCATCGGCGATGGTGGAGTGTGCTTTCAATTCCGGATAAGCCTCGATCTGCGGGAAAAGACGGGCAAATGAACTGTCGAGGTCGGAAGAAAGCTGATTTCTTCCGGCATCATCAAGAGCCAGTCCGCTGCGGTAGGCGGCGACAGATTTCATAACGTCTTTATCCAGATCAATGGCTTTGCTGACCAAAGGAGCGACATTTTGGAGTATCTGCACACGCTGTTCAAGAAAGTTGTCGATCTGCGAAGCATCCGCCTGGATTTTCTGCTGAAGCTGACTGAAATAGTTGGCGGCATTGATTTTCATAAAAAGGAAGATGACTCCGGGAATGATTCCCAGACACCAGAGCAGTATCTCAAAAAGCAGAGAACCGAAACCGACCTTGACAGGCAGCTGCTTTTCAATAACATTGACATCTCTGCCGGCGGGATTTACGAAATCGTTCAATTCATCAAGTTCATTAGCCATGTGATACACTCCTTTTACATACATAAAGTAAATATTAACAGTTTACGGAATAAAGTACAACACAATGATCAGTAATGCAAGAAATAAAACAAAAAAATACGGAATTTTGCTTGAAAAATAACAGCGGTACGATTACATTAAAAGAAGATTGCATCAGGAGTGGCATTGAAATCAATGCCTGTCAACCGAGGTCGGATACCCACGGTGAATCGCATTCTTTCACGGTGAAAGAAATGCGGATGCGGATGAAACATTTTGTTCATCAAAAAATTATCCGGACGGAAATTATTCCGTCAACGCCTCTTGGTGCGTCGGCTTTTCAAAGGAAGGCGCAAAATGATCATTTATCCCAATGTACCGAAAGAAGTCCGCAACTGGGCATATTGTGAGAGAAAGATAAAGTCTCTTTCAGAGCAGTTGGAAAAGTTGGAGCAGGGAGTTCCCCGCTGTTACGCTGAAGCAATGAAACTGCATTATCAAAGACGCAATAGATTGACTCCAAATGAGACCCGTGCGGATCGGCAGAAAGTTTCAGGAAAACTCCGTCATTATACCCGGCTGAAGAAGCGTATCGAAAGATTTTATCCGGTAAAACCGCAGCGTTTTCTGCATGAGAAGAGTTATCTTATGCAGCTGTTGAAAGAAACACTGTATGTTGAACCGCGGGAATTGCGGAAAAAGAATAATAAAGCTGCGCTGATAACGATGATCTGCCTGTCGGAAAATGCGGATATGGCAATATCAACGATGGGCGAAAAGTTCAGTTGTCTGGATTTGCTGAGCATGGGCTTCGGCAGGATTTGAAAGAATGGAGCGTTTTCGGGTGTTACCGCTTATGGGAAACACCCGAAAACAATTTTTTTCATCTCATCGACGGTATATTGAGCCGATCTCACCTCATCTTTTCAATTTTTTTGACAGCCCCTCTTGCAAAAATCCAAAATGGTATTATGTTACATAGGAACTTCTGAAAACACAGGATAATTGGATGAAATCATATTACTTTTCCGGAAATTGGAAAAATTATACTACTCACACATCATTTCTCGAGCGGGTCAAGTCAGGCAGTGAAGAGGCATGGAACGAGTTTTTCAATAAGTATTCAGGCATGATCCGGGATATCGGTAAAAAACGGAATCTCTCTCATGAAGATTGCGATGACCTTATGGTGGAAGTAATGACGATCTTCTGGCAGAAACTCGATACATTTTTCTATGACCGTGAACGGGGAAAATTCCGCAGTTATCTGAGTAAAATCGCCAATCTTTCCGCTTTCAGGATATTCAACCGAAACAATAAAACTCCTGAATCAGCCGTTCTGACCGATGCAGAATACCCTGCGGAAGTGGATGCTCTTTTTATGAAAGAATGGCAGGATTTTCTGCTTCAGAAAGCGATGGATGAGGTAAAAGACAGTGTCGATACCGAAGTGTGGCAGGCATTTTACATGTCCAGTATCCAGAACCGTCCAGTGGAAGAGGTTGCAAAAATCACCCGCAAGTCCGCGAACAATATCTATGTCATCCGTTCAAGGATAACGAAAAAATTGCAAAAATTGATCGCCTCTTACAAAGAAGCTGCTGAAAATGAGCTGGCGGGAAATTCCGCAAGAAACGACTGACCATACTGGCAGTTGTAAAAAGTTCCATCTTTCAGAGCTATAAAATTTCTGTTCTGTGTCGGTATCGGGGAGTCTTTATCTTTTTTCAATGTGATTTCAGCTTTTTTACCCGAAAGCCAGAAAAAATCATTTCTTTTTGCATAACCGCCCAACAGTACCTGGCGCTGAGTTTTTTCGGCAACTCTTTTTTTGACAAACTCCTGCAGTTCAGGTGTATCCAGAGAGGCGAGATTTCCGCCGAGAGTTTCGCATATCCGCTGGGCGGTATACCACAGAAGATTGCAGTTAAAAAGAATATACATCTTATCTTTGTAAACAAAACGATCACTTTCAAAGGGAAGTTTTTTCAGAGTTTTAAGCTGTTCATTGCGTTTTTCAAAATCCTTTTCATCCCATTCGCAGAGAAATACCCCAACGGCATTATCTTTTACAGGGGAAAGATATTTACTGTAAAATGCCAGTCTGTCATCTTTTTCATTATTGCGGGATTTCTGCCATGAACCGAAATTTATCTCTTTACCGCTGTGAAGCCAGTGCCATTTGCCGTCGATCTTCTTTCCCCCGATACAGGTTTGCCAGAGACCTGCAAGGG
The DNA here is from genome assembly GCA_015061615.1 of Lentisphaerota bacterium. Lineage (GTDB taxonomy): Bacteria > Verrucomicrobiota > Lentisphaeria > Victivallales > Victivallaceae > UBA1784. Next base: position 19,141 of record SUWE01000018.1, on the reverse strand, counting down.
TGATTTTTTTATTTATAAGTTCCAGTTGCGCCTGATCTTCAAATTCCGCGAGGCGTCCACCGAGCAGAGAGCAGAGTTTGCGGGATTTTTCCCAATCCAGAGAGCCGAGATTTCCGCCGAAAGCTTCAAAGACTTTGCCCCGGTCACGGAAAAAGCCTGCATTGTCGGTGCGGTAAAAGTGTTTGTCGAAAAAATCCAGTGTGCCCGGGGCAAAGACGATACGGAAACCTGCATCATACGGAATATTCTGCATTTTCAACTGGAAAATACGCCCGTAACATTGTTTTTCAGCAGCTGTCATAAAAGAGCCGCCGCGGGTAACTACGGAGTTCTGCGCACCATCTTCAACATTCTTGAGAACAGCCATTTCACGCACATTGCCGTAAATATCGTAAAGTCCCAGTTTATTGGGGAGCAGCGCGCCTGACGGATGAGTGCGGTTGCCTGAATTTTTCTTGAAAAAGGTCCGTTTTTCAAATGGGGTATCATCCTTGCCCAGCCACGCATTTTTTGCGGCATATTCCCACTCTTCTTCGGTCGGCGGTCTGACGATATATCCCGGCGGCAGAACACCCGAATCGCGCCAGTCAAGAGTTTTTATGTAACAGAAAAAAAGCACATCGTTCCAGATACATCTTTCGATCGGAGTATTGGAAAACGGGGATAATTGCGGAGCGATATTCAATATCCGGGTAAATTGCTCATGCACCATCTCTTTCTGACTTATCCAGAAATGATACGGAATTTTGACGACTTCACCCGAATGATCCATTCTGACTGCACCGGCAGGAACGAAACTCATCGGGGCGTAGTAGTTCTGGATATTTATCCACTCCACGCCGCAGCGGACACCGCTCCAATGCGGGTAAAGTCTGTCTTCATGGGCTTTGAGTTTCTTCCTGAAATCCGTTGATATCTCTTTGTCAAGATACTCTGCTATCGGGGTGTCAAGAAAGCTGTGTGCGGCTCCTGCGGCATTGAAATCGGCTTTGAATACACCGCTTTTTCCGGGTATTTCCGGCATATTTTTTCTTGCTGTAAAATCCAGTAAATCCCATAGTTCCCTGCTCAAACGGGAACTTTCAGAATAATTATTCTTCCCGTAAGCCTCATTCAAAGCACCGAATTTCTGCTGAAATACAGGATATATTTCAGGAAAATAGATTTGAAGCTGAAAATCGAGCATTTCACGGCGGCTGCTGTTGAGTGCAAGGAATTTTTCCGTTTCAGCTTTCTGCAAAAGTGCAAGTTTTTCCTGCCGTTCCTGATATACTTTGCTGAAACAGAGAGCGGCGGCGGCAAGAACGGTGAAGAAAATGATGACAAAAATTATCCTGCGGTAACACTCACGATTGAGCTGTTTCCAGATACGGAATCTTTCCCGGGTGCGTTCAAAAAAGTTGGGCGGCTCCATCTTTTCGGGCAGATTTTTCAGAAGTTCATCGACATCTTTGAATCTTTTGGAGGGATTGCGGTTGCACATTCTGTTCAAAGCCGGATAAAGCTGACGGCACACCTCGACTCTCATATCCATCGGCAGTTGCGGGTATTGTCCCGGGGAATAACCAGTGGTCATGCAGTAAAAAACTTTTCCGATGGCATAAATATCGGTAGCAGGGGAAGGTTTCATTTCCTGATCAAATGCCTCTGGCGGAATAAAACCGATAGTTCCTGCGAAAGTTACAGACGCCCCTGCTTTGGCAACCAGTCCCGGATCACTGAGTTTTGCTCTGCCGCCGACAAAGATGATATTATCTGGCTTGATATCACGGTGAATAAGATTTGCCTGATGCATGAATTTCAGCCCTGCAAGCAGTTCACGCATGATATCGACCGCCTCTTCAGGGGTGAAACGCTCATTGAGTCGGAAACGGTTGCCCAGAGTAGCCGGCAGATAATTGCCGTTATCAAGGATATTGTCGGCGGCTTCCATTGTATAATAAATGCGGTTATCCTCTTTGCCGATATGATAAATGCGCAGCAAGCCCTGATGGTCGCCTGAAATCATCATGTAGTTGCGCAATCCGTCAAGTTCCCGTTCAGAATAAAGGAACGATTCAACGATTTTGAGAACAACCTTTCTGCCGACAGGGTCTTCGGCAAGATAGACGACGCCCGAAGCGCCTTTGCCGCACATGGCAATTATCTTGTATCCTGCAAAAATGTCACCTGTATCAAGGTAATGCATCCTTTTCTCCGTCAAATAATGTTACTCATTTTCCTAAAATATCACAGTAAAAAAAAGACTGTACTCGACTGTACCAGCGCAGAAGCAAGGTACGAAATTGACTACGATACCCCCCCCCGATAATGCGGTTTGTTTGCAATCGATCGTGTTTTAATCTTCGCAAAGCTGCAACGGGACAGGTTGTTCTTCTTAAAATAAAAACAACCTCTCTCCCAGGGATGAGTACGGTGTAAGCCGCACGCAAGCCCGAAGAGCGTGGTCTGGCGAAAAATCGACTGCAACCGCCGAGTGCAAGTACAATAACAAACAACTACCACACTCAAGGCATGAGTAAGGCGTAAGCCGACGGAATGCCGCAGAGCGAGGTCTCCGAAAAATCGACTGCAACCGCCGAGTGCAAGTTTGCCCCCCCCCCGATAATGCGGTTTGTTTGCAATCGGTGGATGCAGCGTGCGACAAGGTCGTGTTTTGCGACGAGCATGGTGCAGGAGTGTACGACTGTACTCGACTGCACCAGCGCAGGAGCAAGGCGCGAGATTGTCCACGATGCGCCACCGCAGGTTTGATTTTTCACAAAAGTTCAGCCAACTGAATAAAATATCACAGTTTGAAAAAAAATACAAACATATAATGTCATTATTCTGCCAGAAAAAAATATTTTCCATTTTTTTCAAAACTTTTTGAAAACTTTTTGTAAGATTGTAAACAATATGCGGAATACAATAGGTAACGGCAAGTTCAAAAGTTTTTGAGAAGTTTTGAAAATACCTCAAACACACGCAGGCATCAAAATAACCGTTCGTTGATTTTTACAAGCGTTATTTATACTGATCTCACTGATTTATTTGGACTATTATAGAAATATTAATTGAAATTGCAAATTCCGGGTGTATATTACAAAAGATTCTGGGTGGTCCGGTATCGTTAAACAGGAGAAGCAGATTATTGACGAAATAGAGAAGCTGCATTAAAAATAAAATTGAAGATAGATTGATTCGTATCTTTTTTGTTGAATGATAAGAAAACGCCAAATTATTTCTACAACACAACAACGGAAAGGATACGTCCGATATTATTCGGGCGTATTCATTGTTTGTGTTGTGGGTATTGGCGTACCTCTTATCATACTTTGATGTACGCCCTGTTTTTATATCAATAACTGCTGTACTTAATATGAGGTGTAAAATGGCAGTCAGGAAAAATCTTCAGTTGGTATTTGAGAAAGGACATGATCCCGCAATACGCTCCCACAGCTTGGATTTTTTACAAAAAAATGAAACGATAAGCAATTATAAAAAACAGGAGCAATTAATATGAAATACCTGTACTTGATGATTCTTGCGGCACTCTTTATGCCGCAAACACTTTATTCAGACAATATCTGGACACTCGACAACAAAGAGTACCGTCACGCATTTTTTGTGAAAGCCACTGAACATGGACTGGTTTTCAAACATCAGGGCAAACAGATCATTTTCAAACCTGAAGAACTCAAGCCTGCAAGCCGTCAGATGTATTCTGAGGAAATCAAAGCGTATGAAAAAATCGTCCGCACCAAAAGCAGAAAAGCACAGAGAAAATTCAATGCCGATCTCAATGCGATTGATAAATCCGATTTGATCAAACGCCTGCAGGCTCTTGCGAAACTGAAAAAAGATTACACCTCCAAAAAGTTTGCGACGGTCAAACTCAGCTTCAAAAGATGGGAAAATACGGTGCTGTCGACCTTTGAAGAGTACGAGAAAAATATTATGCAAATGTCGGTTTCAGAAGCGATTACTGCTTTCCGCAAACAACAGAATCAATTCCCGAAACTTGACTTGATCACAGAAAAAGTTACCGCACTTGGCGCTAAACTGAATGGAATGCTTGAAAACAGTTTCCCGCAGGAAATGGAAAAACTGAAAACCGAACCGATAGATACAAGAATATCCCACGGCGAAAAAATGCTTGAGGTGTATAAGGATATTGTATCTGATTTCACTGAACTGAACTCGGTCATTGCCAATGCAAAAAAGGAACTCCCTGTCTGGACTGCGCTGAAAAATTCAAAATCATCCAAAAAGCACGCAAAAGAGATTGCCAATCTTGAAAAACTGATTTCCACATATCCCCAACATCCTCAGTTAGCTGAATTGCACCAGATAAAAGAGTTCCACCAATATAATCTGCAGGTCAGAAAAGATCTCAATCTGATCGTACAGCTGGCAGGGGATTTCCGCAAAGATCCTGAAAGAATCGTCAGACTTGCACAAAAAGCAGCACAAGCCTATTCTGACTCCATCTACGCTAAAAACGCCAATGCGATTCTTGCCAATATCAATAAAAAATGGGATGCAGAAAAAGTCCGTATACAGGAAGAAAGAGCAAGAGCAAGAGAAGCCGAAGCAGCAGAAAGAGCAGAAAGAGCAAGATTAGAAAGAGTAAAAGCTGCAGGCTATGATCGGATTTGCCCTGTCTGTGATGGTTCAGGAAGAGATGCACGCGGGTACGGTCAAGGCTCCTGCAGTTATTGTTACGGTGTCGGCGCAGTTAAAGACTGATATTTTTATTGAGGTAAAGAAATGAAAACGATATTTTCAAGAATTTTTTGTACTGTACTTATGCTTTTTGCGCTCATCGGCACATGGGGAACTGCGAACGCCCAGGACCCATTTTTACAAATGGATGAGTTGGAATCCCGATTGAATAAAAAACTGAAACTTCAGAACATGAACCTGAATTCAATCATAAAAATGTATTCTAACCGCGAGCCTGAAGCATTTGGCAAGCTTGAAGAATATATCGCAAAAAAACAAAATGCTCCCGATATCGGAAAAGCAAAAAAACTTCAGGCAGAATGGAATGCAAAAAAACAGACAGAGTTGATTATCCATCATAAAACACACGCAGGCGGCAAATGGACTTATTATGCCTTTGCCGCATCCGATGATCTGGAAAAACTTTTAAAAGACATCGCCGATCTGCATTGGAAAGTCAATGATATGAACGATATGTATGTAAAAGCAAGAAAAGATGCCTGGGCATATATCAGAATGCGGAATGCAAAGCGTGCAAATGAGTTGATAAATAAAGCTAAACTCATTTTAAGTGAAAGTAATAAACAACGCCAGAATACCAATAAACTGTTTGAACAGTTGCTGTCAAGCAGTCATACCCCATTGGATACAGCGGTACTGGATGGTCGTGGATTGTGGCTGAGAGATGTAACATCCGAAGTTTTGCTTTTCGTAGTGGAAGTCGTCGAAAATGGCAAATATGTCAGAGCATGGACAACGCGTGCCAAAGGAGGCATGGAAGTCACGCTTGACGGGCGTAATGTGGTTATCAAATAAGCACAGTTTTCGCGGAACAGCACCAAAAAAGTGTAAAAAATAAAAAAACGGCTTGAAAAATCTGGATACGGTGCTATATTATACACATAACGCAAAGAATGTTGCGGGGTGGAGCAGTGGTAGCTCGTCAGGCTCATAACCTGAAGGCCGTTGGTTCGATTCCAGCCCCCGCTACCAATCGCATATTCAACCGTCTGATAAGACGGTTTTTTTGTGCTCAAATTGCCCCTTTTTCGCTATTTTCTGACACTTTCATCAATTTGGTAGCGGGATAGGGTTTGCTCCACATTTTTCCCACATTTATCCCACAATGTGGAGAATTGACCGCTACCTCTTTTGCACAGTCAGAGGTTTCGACATGAATCGTTACTTGCAGGAAAGAAAAGGCCGGTGGTATTTCCGCATCCGGGTCCCCAAGATGCTGCAGCCCCATCTGAACACAGAGATTTCATACCCCATCTGGGGAATTGACATAAATACAGCCAATGCCCGCTGTATGGTTAAATAAGAAAACTCTGAAGTTTTTCAGTATTCTGTTCGCTTTGGCGTTTCAATATTCGGAATCGAGTATTTTTCTCCGCTTGCTTGCAACGCATTTCAACAGCCAGTGCTTCTTGGATCTGATACTGCTTCCAGCCTGTCATTACAGCATATTTTATCAGTATAAACGAACCGGTTGCAATCCAGCTTGCCGGTCCACCCAAGTTAATAGCGCAACCTCCAATGAACATTGGAGTTCCGCCTTGTGTAATGAACAAATCAGTCAGCAGATTGAAACATTGGATAAGGAAATCGCCGCTCATACCCTTGAACAGAACGCTTTGAATCAGCTGATACAAAAATTTCAGCAGCTTGAATTTTTTACCGGAAATCTTGAAAAATGTTGTGAAGATGAAAAAGTTTTAACTCAGGATGAACTTAACTTTGCCGTACTGAAAAAACGTTTTGAAGACGGAAAAAAAGTACTTGATGCTGACAATAAATACCGTCCTTACAAACAGTTGAGCGATCAGCTGGCAGCTGCCGTAACGGCTCTGCAGAAAAATGAGCAACTGTTGCAGGAACAGGAAAAGATTTATTCTGAAAACAAACAGAATCTTGAAACTGCTTCCGCAAATGCCGAAAAATATGAAAAAGAGTTCGGCGAACTTGCCAAGCTCTTTGCTGCTGTCAATGAACTTGATACCATCATCAGGACATTGGATTCAAGCGTTTCCGCCGCTGAAAAAAGCAGAAGGAGCGAACTTCGCAACACCCTGAATTGCCGCCGTAAACTTGCTGAAACCAACTGCCAACTGACTGAATTGGAAAAAAATCACAGCGAGGCTATTGCGTATCTGGCTAATCATGCCAATGATGGAGAGTTGCCTGCAATTCAAAAAATTTGTGAAGAATGGCTGAAAAATTACAAAGCATATTCATCTGAATTGACGGAGTGTCAAAAACAGAAAAACAACATCCAAAAAGAACTTGCTGTTTTTCAGAAAGTTATCGCAGAAAAAGAAGAAATCCTTGCCAGAGAAGTTGAAAATTTTGAAAAAATTTCCGCCGATGAAATCATCGCCAAACGGCGTATTGATGATGCTCTTGCTGGAACTGCCAAAGCACAATGGCAGGAGTTGTATAATGCCCATAATCAGCTTTATCAACAGACATTGCTCTGCAAATCCCTTGAAGAACACCGCAAACAGCTGCAGGATGGGAAAGAATGTCCTCTGTGTGGAGCAAAAGAGCATCCTTTTGCAATTGGCAATATCCCTGAACCTGAAAAAGAGTTTGAAAAACTGCAGGAGTTGAATAAGCGGCTTGCGGATATTGATAAAGCGGAAAAAGCTTTGCAGAAAGTAAGCGATATGCTCAAAGACTGCAATAATGCAAAACTGCAAGTCCAAAGCATCATAGAGCAGCAGAAAATCCAGCTTGACAACAAACAGCAAAGTGAAAAAGAACTTATTCAAAGAGAGCAGAAACTGCAAAACGATCTGGTTCAAACTGCCAAAAATATTGACGAGGCCCTTGCCCCATTCGGCTTGACCTGGGACAAAAAGACCTATACTCTTTCAAAGGAATTTGCATTGCGTGTCAAGAAATATTCCGAGTTCCAGAGTGCAGCGGCAATTTTTAACGAAACGAAAAATGAATTGCAAAATATCATTCTGCGTTTGCGCACTGAACAGAAATCTCTGCTTGAAAATTGCAGAAATCTGAAACAGAACTGGAAAGCTGAGGTCGCAAAATATGCTGAAAACAAGGCGCAGAGAGCGAAACTTTTCGGGGATAAAAATCCGGCAGAAGAAGCGCGTAAAGCCGAAGAAATCCGGACAAACTTTGCAACCGCACGGGAAAAAGCTCAACAAACCTTTACAGAAATTTCAACTAAGCGCAGCAACACTGTCGAAAATATTCAAAAGTTGAAAGTGAATATTTCCGAACTGAATGAACAAATCATCACTGCCAGAGAGAGTTTCAATTTTGCTTGTAAAACTGCCGGCGTGACCGAAGAAGAATTCCATACTTTTGTCCTTACTGCCGAGGAAATGACTGAACTTTCTGCCGCAGATGCAAATTTGAAATCCCGCCGCAAACAGCTGATCGAGACCAGAGAAAATTGCGAGAAAGAGATCAAAACACTCTCTGAATTTCTTGCCGGAAAAAAGAGCAAGGAGGAAATTTCTGCTGAATTGACCGCCGTTTCAGAACAGTTGTTAGAAAAAAATCAATTTGTCGGCGGTCTCCGACAGAGAATCAGGCAGAATGATGAAAACAAGGAGAAAATGGCTGAACAGCACGCCAAACTCCTCGAACAGAAAAAAGCAATGGAGCTGTGGAACAAACTGTATGATCTTATCGGGGTAAAAGACCGCTTCCAACGCTTTGCTCAGGGAATTACGCTGGAACATCTGCTGGTGCTTGCCAATCTTGAATTGGAAAAGCTCAGCGGCCGCTACCGTTTGCTGCGCAGTAAAACCGAGGAATTGGGCATTGATGTCGCAGACAAGGATCAGGGCGACGAAATAAGAGGCTGCAAGACTCTTTCCGGCGGAGAACGCTTTCTGGTTTCACTGGCACTGGCATTGGGTTTGGCGCAGATGGCAGGCGAAAAGATCCGGGTGGATTCGCTCTTTCTGGATGAAGGATTCGGCACTCTGGATGCTGAAACACTGGATACCGCCCTTGATGCGTTGAACAGCTTGCGCAGTCGCGGTAAACTTGTCGGCGTCATCAGTCATGTTGCAGCTTTCTCAGAAAAAATCCCCTGCATTATTGAAGTCAATAAATCAGGCGGCGGCCGCAGTACTCTGCAAGGTCCAGGCGTCAAAGCGCTTTGACAGAGATGCTCAGCGCTGGATAACCCGTTATTCTGGTGCAGAGCAAAATTTTTCAAAAGGTTTAATCTTACATTTTGCAATTAGCTTATACATAAAACCATGACTATTTTTCTCCAATCAAAAAATCCTGATTGTAAATCATTGATGATTAAGCACCTGCATTTCGCTCAAAAAAAACAGAGAGCGAGTTAGCATTATTTTTAATTCCCCTAGCTTTTTATTTGCAGTATCCCTGTATCCGCAATGAGTTAAAGAAATTGCGTTGTTTACATTCCGTAAAGGGATGAAGCAGTACGGTAATGGATATCTTCCAACTCTGCCGCAGAGAATAATCCGCCGTCACGCAGATAATTCAGCTTCTTACGGTAAGCATCCGGTTCGGACAGGAGCGCTCCGGGAGCATCCGAACCCCACATCATCTTTGCCGTGCCGACAATATCGCACAGTTTGCGCAAAAACTCCTGCGTTCCGGTAAAGGGATATTTTTCCCCTCCGAAAACGCTGGATATATCAAACCATGTATTTCCGTCCGCTATCTCTCTGAGCATGGATAAACGCGTCTCATTGAATCCGTCTGCACAGGGAAAAAGCGCATGAGCAAGCACGATGCGCAGATTCGGGAAACGCGCCTTCACCCTCAGCAGAGGATAAACCTGCCACGCCCGGCTGTTGCGCATTCCCGTATCAATAACTATGATGATATCTTTTTGGGCGGCATACTCAAAAACCGGCATAAACACATGGGAATCCAGTGACAAATCAGGATGGATCCCCGACAATCCCCAGGTTTCACTGATTTCAAATTTGGCGATTTTCACCCCTTTTTCTTCCACAAAATAACGGAAAAGTTCCATCGCTCTTCTGCCGTAAGGGTCGAATATACAGCATCCGGTAAAACGATGCGGATATTTTGCAACCGTCTCAAAAATATAATCATTCTGATATCCGTAATTCTGAGACTGAAGCAGCAGGGCTTTATCAATACCGTTTTCATCCATGACCTTCAACAGAGACTCCGCCGCAAAACCGGTATCGCCGTATTCAGGCGGGAAAAACTGTTCTTCCGTACCGTCCGGCCAGCGCAAACGACCTTTGCCGACCGCTCTGCCCTCACCGAACGGTCCATAGGGACGGAGATATTCATAAATATGAGCGTGAGCATCTATAAGCATTTTTTACCAACCTTCCGAAAATTATCTGCTGCTCTGATGATACCGGCTGTTAACATAATACAGTTTCCGTAAATTGCAAGTTTTTTCCGTTATTTTCTTTGGAGGCAATTTCAAAAGTTTTTCAAAACAGTTTGACGTTTCTCAAACCCTGTGCCGTCGGCGGAAACATTGTCCGGCTGAAAAAGTTGCAGAAATTAAAGGTTCTGCGACACTTTTTTGATGGAGTATTATCTGCCGAAAATTGCAAGTTCCTCTGCAGTAAGTTCGCGGACGGAGCCGACGGGAAGGGATTCATCGAGTTTCAGTTTGCCGATGGCAACGCGCTTCAGATAGAGGACGTTTTTTCCGGAACGTTCGCACATGCGCTTGACCTGATGGAACTTCCCCTCGGCGATTTCCACATAAACTTTGTGCGGATCATCAGGATCGATTTCCAGAAGTGCCGGTTTTGCGGTGAACTCCTTAAACTGCATACCGGAAGCAAAAAGTTTTATATCCTCCTCATTCGCAGGAACATCCAGTTCCGCATAATAGCGTTTATACAGATTTTTACGCGGAGACATAAGTTCATGGTCGAATTGTCCGTCATTGGTGAGCAGCAGTAATCCTTCGGTATCTTTATCCAGTCTGCCGACGGGGAAAGGAGCAAAATGTTTCAGCTCCTCCGGAACAAGTTCCACTACGACGGGGTCGCGGTCATCTTCGGTGGCGCTCAGATATCCCTGCGGTTTATTGAGCATGAGATAGATGAATTTGCGGTAAAAGATATTTTTGCCGTTGACAGACACGGAGTCGCACCTTTCATCGACTTTCATATCGGGAGTTTTGGCAACTGTTCCGTTGACTGTGACAGCTTTCCGTTTGACAAGTTCCCGCACCTCTTTACGGCTGAAAGAGGAGGCATCGGCAATAAATTTGTCAAGTCGTATCATTATTCTGTCTCACTTTGCTGATTTGGGTGCTGCTTTGAAAAATGCGGCGATTTTCCCGGATATCCGGAATATTGCCATAAAAGCATGACCGATGGCGGCAAGGACGTCGACCAGTGCCGAAAAGAAAATTCCGGCAACGATCAATATTATCACTATTATGGCAATTACGGCGATGAAAATGCCCATTTTGTTTTCCTTACAGCTTTTCGATCATAAAAATACGACTTACTTAATATATCACCATCATTGAATTTATCAAATGAGGTAATTGCAAAAGTCGATCAAAAAGAGATTGAAAAATCAGCGTTGATGAGATCAAAGCGGCAGTTTGAGCGTGGCTATTGAATAAATAACCACCGAAAACGCTCCGCCGTGTTTACTCCGTTTCATTCTTTTTCAGAGGGGCATTGTAGCGGTAAACGTGCGGCGTTTGTCCGTAAACTTTTTTGAAACAACGGATAAAATAATTTGAACTGTTAAAACCGCATTCAGAGGCTATTTCATCAATATTCAACAGCGTGTTGCGAAGCAGATTTTCCGCATGTTCCAGTTGATAATGCAGTTTGGTTTCGGAAAAACTCATCCCCATATACCTTTTGCTTAAATTGGAAACATACCCCGGCGAAATGTGGAATTTTTTTGCCAGCTGCTTCCGGCTGACAACCTCGGTACGGTGTTCCTGAAGAAAACTGTTGATCTCGTTCCACAATGACCGCACATGCAAAACAGATGAACTTTCACTGCCCTGCAACTCATCCAGCGTCAGCAGAAAAAGCGGAGCAAGCAATTTCCCGGCAATTTCATCCTTATCGTAACGGTGCAGCATCTCAATGCAGTTGAGCAGCTCCATCCCGGCTTCGGATAACGGATTACTGCTGTGATAGTAAACATCCCGCATAGTCGGCGGCTGATTTACTCCGTCATAATCAATGTGCATGGCACGGATATAGTTCGGATAATAACTGAAAGATATACTGCACCCCGGCGTAGAATAGTCCGAACGCAAATAACCGAAACGGGAACAATACAACAGTTTGGGAGAATCTATAACATCCATTTTTACTTCTGCCCCGAAACTGTGCCGGGCAGTACCGCTTACCTGAAATATCAAACGCGGCACAGCATGAATTATCTGATGTTCCGGTGCATCAAAATAGAGCAATGCAGGACAATCAAGCTCATTTTTCACTTCCGTACAACGGCGCAGCAACTCGGTTTTGGAAATTTGAAAATTTTTCATAATCACACTCTTTATGCTAAAAACTGACAATATTTTTGTATTTTTGTTTACAATAGTGCTATAATTGTAATTTTTCAACTATTTACATAAAAATTTTTGATGATATATTATTGTAAGAGGGCAAAAAATGGTTTTTTGTCCGCCATTTTCATGAAAACATTTCCGGAAATGGCAGAGATCGGAAAAAAAAGGAGTTTGAAAAGGAGTTAAAAAAATGAGTTCATCGCAGAAACAAGGTTACTTTACTCTTATCGAATTGCTCGTCGTTATTGCAATCATCGCCATTCTGGCAGCAATATTGTTGCCGGCGCTCAACAGTGCAAGGGAAAGAGGACGGGCAGCCGGTTGCCTTAACAATCTCAAACAGAACTGCATGGCATTTTTAATGTACGCACAGGGCAGTGACGATGTTATGCCGTCCGTGATCGGCAATCATCGCTGGGGACGGGTTTATGCTTCAACACCGACAACTGGAGCCGAAACGATGACCGGCTGGGGTACTATCCCCGGGAATCCGACTACTGCTCCTGACCACTACATCTGCCCCTCGACAGATTACTTGCCAGCCAGTGCCGGCGGTCTCAGTCACTACAATATGTACGGTTCATTCGGCATTCAGCCGTATACTGTTCCTACAGGTGCATTTTTTTACGACAGTACGAATCATTTTGTGGTGCTGAAAAAGATTCCCTCACCGTCCTCCTCTCTGACTCTGGTTGATACCGGCTTCGCCTCCAGTAGTACTTGCGCTGACAAAGGCACTCCCAACAGTATGGCTACCGCCTGGAATTGGAATACTGTGAACAACTCAAGAGGTAATATTAAAACTATTCACGGCAAAGTGGCGAACACCGCTTTCTGGGATGGTCATGCTGTCGGTTTGACCGCACCGGAATTTGTGCCGATTGCGGAAAAGTGCAATGGCGGTCCTTATGAAGTAGTAGTTCTTGATGCCGCAGGCAATCAGAACACCTACAAATAAGCAGCTTGTCAGAGCAAGGCATAAAAATGCCTTGAACTAATATTTCGTATATTTTTTTGATCTTGGGAATTGCTCCCTTTGGCAGACATTATTTTTTCAGTAATGAATATAGATTTTTTATCCATTCCGGCGGCGTGCGGGAACAATGCTTTTCATCCCGCCGTCGCTGTTTTAAGTGAAAACCATTTATTAATGAGTTTTCAACGTATTTTCAGTTCCGATTGCTACGGGGCATGTGAATTTTGCGAAAGTTTTGACGGCGGAATCAGCTGGAACGAAGCGCGTAATGTACCGGGATTTGAAAGTAAAGTCATCGCAGGAGACAATATCATCGGAATTGCAGATGTCCGTTGTTTTACCTTCCCGGATAAACGGCATGTCCTTTTTATCGGCTGCACCGCCAGATATCATAAGAAAAAAATGTGTGCTTTTTCCGACATTGTCAGAGGAAGTTATTATACCGTTTATGACAGCAAAGAAAAGAGCTTTTATCCTGTCCGGATGTTCGGTAATCCGCATGTCGAGTGGCGTGCGGCTTGTACCCAGCTGTGTTTTACCGGAGAAAGAGAATTTTTGCTCCCGATCTATTTTGATATCCTCCCCCCGGACTCCCGTTTTGCCGTGCAGGTATTGAAGATTTCCCTTTCCGATTCTTTTGAAATCGCCTCAATCACCGAAGGAAATTCGATGACCAATGCCACAGGCAGAGGGTTGATCGAGCCATCAATTATCCGTTATGAAAACCGTTTTTTTCTGACTATCCGTGCCGAAGACGGGAACGGATATTTTGCCGTTTCCGACGACGGTCTGAATTTTTCCCGCCCGCAAAAGTGGCTGTTTGATGATGGCAGTGAATTTGTCACCTCCTCCACCCAGCAGCATTGGTTCTGCCCCGGTGATAAACTTTATCTTGCCTACACCAGAAAAAGTTGCGAAAATGCCGGAGTTTTCCGTTACCGCGCCCCGTTGTGGGCAAGCGAAGCAGTTGTTTGCGGAGAAAAACTGCGATTGAAAAAATCTGCCGAAATGATTATTTTGCCGATGAAAAAAAGATATTCCAATACCGGTCTTTACGGAAATTTTCATACTGCTGAATGCGGAAAATGTTCCATTATCAGCGATGCCTGTATTTTTACTGATTCCGGAATGCAAACAGAGGTTTGCATTGCCAAAGTCACTGTGTGATCCGACTGCACCTGAATAATTTTTTATTTATTGCGATCAGCCGATACAGTGGATGAAAATTTATTTTTATGCTAAATAAGCGGTGTTTTTCATCAATTTAGTTTACAATAGTGCTATAATTGTAATTTTTCAACTATTTACATTTCCCGTTAATGGTGATATATTATGCTTCAAAGAAGCAAAAAAAAATCTTTGCTGTAAATCCCCAAAACAAGGAGTAAAAAAATGAGAGCTTCCTGGAAAAAATTTTTCTTTTCTGCGGTACCGGACTCAAGCCGTTCCGGCATGGTCGTTTTACTGACAGCCGTGATGCTGTTACTGAGCTTTTCATTATCCGGAGCATGGAAAAATGAACTTGCTCCCGCAGGCAGAGGAAAAATCATCCGGCTTACCGTCAACGGCAAAAGCAACTACCGTTTGAGCGGAGTGCCGGGAAAAGCGGCGGATTTTCTGAAAGCCAACTGGAAAGTGGTCAGCGGTTGTGATTTTTCAGCCGATGCCCCCTTGCAAATTACCCTTGATGACCAAGCCGTCGGTCTGGGGGCGGACGGTTATAAAATTTCTGTGGATGAGAAACTTAACATTGTCCTTTCCGCCAGTTGTCCCGACGGGCTGCTCAACGCGGTGACATCATTTCTGGAAGAAGACCTTTCGTGGCGTTATTATCATAAACATCAGAAAGCGATTTCCCCCGCCGGGATCATCACTCAGGCGAAGGTCGTTCCGCGCAGTTATCAACCGCCATTTTATCAGCGGATAGTTTATTCCGACTGGGCGTTCAAAAGTTACAGGGTCATCAATGAAAAGTGGGCAGAGGCAAATAAATTGCGCCAGTTGCGGCAGAGTCCGAAATATTTTCAGCATACCATGATACACCGTTTTATGCGGCGGCAGGATTTTTTTGCTGCCCATCCGGAATATTTCGCCATCCGCAATGGCAGCCGTACCAATTTTCACTCAGGCGGACAGTTCTGTATGACCAATCCCGAAGTACGCAAAATCGTTGCCCGGCAGGCGATCAAAGCAATCAGCGAACAGCCTGATATGGAGTTTCTCACCATAAGTCAAGCCGACAACGATGACTATTGCGAATGTCCTGAATGTGCAAAAATTGTGAAACTTGAAGGCGCGCCCAGCGGTCTGGTCATCCACTTTATCAACGCGGTCGCCGCAGAAGTAGGCAAAGTCTACCCCGATGTACCGATCAGCACCCTCGCCTACCGCTGGTCGATGAAGCCGCCGCGTCATGTGCGCCCTGCCCCCAATGTGATGATCCGTTTTATGACTTTCAACAGAATCAATACTTATCCTTTTGATTTTATCAAAGATACTCCTGATTATGCGTATATCAATAAATGGGCGGAAATTACGCAGGGCGGTGTTCTGATTTGGGATCACATGACCAATTTCCGTTTTTATCTGAAACCGCGTGCCGATTTGCCGGTGTTGGAAA
Organism: Lentisphaerota bacterium; assembly: GCA_015061615.1. Lineage (GTDB taxonomy): Bacteria > Verrucomicrobiota > Lentisphaeria > Victivallales > Victivallaceae > UBA1784. The sequence goes on along the minus strand of SUWE01000018.1, from coordinate 3,325 downwards.
ACAGTATCCGTTATTTCCGGGATAAAAAAGTCAAGGGCGTTATGATGCTTGCCAATTACAGTAATGAACTCGGCTCACTGGCGGCAATGCGCACCTGGGTAACTCAGAAATTAATGTGGAATCCGAACTGGGATATCAAAAAACTTGCCGAAGATTACATCAACGGATTTTACGGCGAAAAAGTTGCTCCTTTTATACTGAAATACAACGATCTGCTTATCCGGGAATGGGAAAGACACCATGCGGCAAATAAACCCGGAAGCAACTTCACTTTTTCCGCTGAATTCGGCCCTGCCGCTGAAAAATTGATTGAACAGGCTCTTGCCGCGGCGACTGACCCGTTGGTGATCAAAGAAGTTGAGTTTGAAAAAATGTGTATACTCTGGCATGCGATCGAACAGGGGGTCGGTGCTGCAAAATCCGCTGAAGAATACCTGGCAAAAATCACGGAATTGCGGAGACTGTTGAAAAAATACAAAGTCAGCGGCATTTCTGAATCGCGCGAAGGTCAGGCAGACAGTCAGCTTGACCAGTTTGAGTATGAAATCGGCTTGATCGACTACATTAAAAAACGCCCCGCCGGGACGGTCATCCTGCCCGCTATGCAATCATGTTATGCTATGTCCAGAAAAGATCAGACCGGTCTGGAGCGGGTAAAAGATGAAAAATCGCTGACTGGCGAAGTTCTTGTGCAGCGTCCCGATGGTAATTGGTATGTGCAGTGGCGGATGCGTGATTATCCGAAATTTGTTCCCGGCAAATACCGTATACGCATGAGAGTGCGCGCGGAAATGAACGGCAAAAAAGGCTATGCGGCAGCTTTCGGAGCGCAAAATCAGTCAATCATGAAAATCACCACCATCCGCCGGATCAATGCGGAAGAATTGTCCGAAAAAGAGTATCGCTGGATCACCGGCGGTACAGTGGAATACAAGGGCGAACAGCTGTTGATTTTCAATCTTGCCGCCCCCAATGGTCCGGTAAAAAAATTGTATGTTGATGCTCTGGAATTGATTCCGGCAAAATGAATGGAGCAAATTGCGATGCGTAAAAGTTTTCTCACAGCAATAGTAATGTCAGTCGCCGGAGTGCTGTCGGGCGGAGTATGCAGTTTTTTCGGTTACGGCAACTGTATTGAATTGAAAAATTCTCATACCCGTGCAGTGATCGCGGCTTACGGCGGCAGATTGCTGGAGTATTCCTTGAATGGTCGCAATATTCTTTATTTGGACAATGCTCAGGCGGGATGGAACTTCCCCGATGGCGGCAAACAAGTTGACCCGTCCGGCGGCAGATTTGACATCGGTCCGGAAATCACCATCCCCCGCCATCCGTTATTATGGGAAAAGAAGTGGCAGCTGCATAAAATTTCAAATACAACTGCCATTGCCGTAAGTCAGCCTGATCCGCGTACCGGAGTGCAGTTGACCAGAATTTTTGAATTATCGGAAAATGATTCCCGCTTGAGCGTGACCCAGATCATGACAAATATTTCTTCCACGCCGGTACAGTGGAACTTCTGGGGACGGATTCTGGTCACTCCCGGCGGTGTATGTGTGATTCCGCGCAAGGGGGTCAGCCGTTATCCCGCCGGATATTACTCCTATCATCGCGGCACGCTGTTGATGCGTCCGCAAGATAAAGCGGTGGAAATTACCGGAAAATATGCTGCGATCCACCCTTTCCCGGTCGATCCGAAATTAAGTTTTGATTCTTTGTCGGGTAAATTGCACTATTTCTCGCCGGATGATCTGCTTTTGACCATCACCTATCCGGTTTTTCCGGAGCGGCGGTACAATAATGAATCGGGCATGACGGCGTGTGTATTTTACTGCCGGGATTTTTGCGAATTGGAGCCGATCGGTCCCAACGAAGAAGTTTTGCCGGGCGGAAAAAATTCATTCACCATCATTTTTGAACTCAAAGATAAAACGTTTCCTGGTGCGAAAAAAATTCTCCGGGAGTATACTCAAAACCTTTAACCGCAGGTTCGGCATAAATTTGTCATAAAAAACGGAAAGTGCAAAATAAGGTATCTGAAAAAAACGGGTGTGTAAAAAATGAGTTGGATTGATTGGCTGATCGTGATCGTGCCGGTTGGCGGGGTGATGTTTCTGGGATTTTATGTGAGTAAGTACATTGTCGGAGTGGCGGACTTTCTCGTCGGCGGCAGGTTGTGCCGCCGGTATCTGATTGCCAATGGTGATATTGCCGCGGCACTGGGACTGGTCGTACTTGCCGCCTATGTCGAGGTGCAGTATCAAACCGGTTTTGCATTGAGTTTCTGGAATTCTCTGGCGGTACCGTTAAGTATTGTTATGGCACTGTCCGGATATTGCGTTTACCGTTTCCGGCAGTCGCGGGCAATGAGTATCGGACAATTTCTGGAAATGCGCTATTCCCGGAAACTGCGGATTTTCGCCTGTTTTCTCCGGTCGATTGCCGAAATGATGGCAAATATGATCATGCCGGCGATTGCGGCAAGATTTTTTATTTGCTATCTCGGTCTGCCCGCAGAAATCAAAGCCGGTCCTTTTTCAATTCCGACCTTCATCATTATTGTTTTGATAACTCTTGCGTTGGCAATTTCATTGATCTGTTGCGGCGGAACTCTTTCCATTGTCATTACCGACACCTTGCAGGGAATTATCTTTTTCCCGACGATTTTGATATTCATTGTTTTTGTCCTGACGAAATTTTCCTGGAATGAAGAAATCGTACAAGTATTAAGTGATCGTGTACCGGGAGAAAGTTTCATTGATCCCTTTGATATTTCCAAATTGCGCGACTTTAATATTTTTATGCTTTTCACCACTTTTTGTTCTATGGTCCTGCACCGTGCAAGCGGTTTGTGCGGTTCAAACAATGCCGCCATCAGTGCGCATGAAGCAAAGATGGCGACGATTCTCGGCACATGGCGCAGTTCGTTTGCCAATGTCTTTTTCGTCATTATCACTCTCGGTATTATTACGATTATGAGCCATGTTGATTATGCTGAAGATGCAAAAATCATCCGGACGGATATTTCCCGCAACATTGCCGCAGAATTATTACCGGATGATGCAGCCAGACAGAATTTCATGGATTCTGTTGCGAAAATTCCGCCGGATGACCACACTATCGGCATTGATCCGCCATTTTCACAGAAATCCAATCCCGATGAAATATATTTCCGGAATGCACAGGAACATTTTGGACCAGACGGTGAAGGCAGTGCCAAAACCCAGCAATATAAAACTCTTTTCAGGCAGTTGATGCTGCCTGCGGCAATGCGGCAAATGCTGCCGGTCGGGTTGACGGGATTGTTTTGCATGCTGATTCTGCT
>SUWE01000017.1 GCA_015061615.1 Lentisphaerota bacterium | reverse complement strand
GTCGCCATCGGGGAACTGACTTTTGAGTTCCGCAATATCCGTCAGCGCTGCTGCCGCATCACCAACTTGCAGTCCAGCAGTGCCGCCATCGCCGCGCTGCGCAGCGCATAACAACGGTTTGTTCCCCTGTCAGGTTTTGATCGTCTCTCCACCCCCTGACAGGGGATTTTTTATCACAGGAAATCACTTATGCTTATAACAGAAATCAATGCATTCTTTCAAAATCATCCGCTTAAAGAACAATATTTCGCCGCAAATGAAATTGTGCGTACCGGAACTGCGGCTGTTGCGGAACGTGATGTTCTTGCCGCAGTGAGCCAATGTACGGTTTCAACTGACGAGGAGCGGGGATTTCTCAATGCCGCGATCGCTGAACAGACGATTTTTCTCATTTTGAATCCGGAGTATCTCACCGGTTGTTACTCCCACATCCAGAGTATCGGTTCCGGCGGGGAAAGCCGCCGTTTCACTGCAAACTCCTCACCGCTGGGACAGCGGGCGGCGGCGCTGATCGCACCGCTGCTTGCCAAAGCCGCAAAGGTAAAGGATACTCCGTCACAGCCCGAAGTGCCGGATACTCCTGAAACTCCGGATACTCCGGAAGAAACAGAAATCATTCTGCCCCCCGTAATACCTTTGAACCGGGGATGAAAGGAAATAAATATGGATAATGAACTGAATAAAGAAGCCCGTTTGGAGCTTATCGGAATGATGGCAAAATTTTTCCGCTTCCTGCTCTCCCTTGACATTTACACTCTCGGATTGGTCTGCCAGACCGTCGCCCCGCCGGATGATGAGCCGGTCACGATAAAAACCCTCAGCCGTTTGCGCGGATGCTCCCGGCAGGCGATCCACCGCAAAATCCTGGATTCCATTCAGGAAAATCCGGAATTGTCGGCACTTTTTGCGCCGCTGCTGAGAAGAATATCTTCGGCAAAACAGAGTTTTGTCCTGAAAAAAATCCGGCAGGGGGTATGAAAAATGTTCTCATACACCCCGATGCAGAAAAAGGCATTGGCTTTGCTTGCATCCGGGGCGCATCACATAATGCTTTTCGGCGGCTCCCGTTCCGGAAAGAGTTTTCTGCTGACGGCGGCTCTGGTTGCCCGTGCGCTGCGTGCGCCGGGCAGCCGCCATGCGGTGATCCGGAAATATTGCGCCGCCGCCCGCACCGCCATCGGTATGGATACTCTGCCTGCGGTACTGTGCCGGAGATTTGCCAACCGCGTGAAATGCCGCTTCAATAAGGCGGAAAATTTTTTCCGTTTCAGCAACGGTTCCGAAATCTGGTTGATCGGACTTGATGACGGTGAAAGGGCGGATAAGATCCTCGGCAAAGAGTTCGCAACGATCTATTTCAACGAGTGTTCGGAACTGGATTACTCCAGTGTGCAGGTCGCATTGACCCGTCTGGCGCAAAACTCTCCGCCGCTTGTGAATAAAGCGTATTACGACTGCAATCCACCGGGAAAAAGCCACTGGTGCTACAAAGTTTTCATCGGAAAGTGTGACCCGTCCGGCGGAAAAAGTTTTGCTGTTCCGGATGATTACGCTTCAATGCAGATGAATCCGGCAGGGAACCGGGAAAATCTGCCGGACTCCTATATCGAAAACACGCTTGAAAATCTGCCGGAGCGCCAGCGCAGAAGATTTCTTGACGGCGAATGGCTGGATGAGTGCGAAGGAGCCTTGTGGCACTGCGGTATGATCGGGCCGTACCGGGTGACGGAACTGCCGGAACTGGAAAAGATCGTCATCGGTGTCGATCCGGCGGTAACTTCCGGAAAAAACGGCGATATGACCGGTATAATTGCCGCCGGAACCGGTTTCGACGGCAGATATTATGTGCTTGCCGACCGGAGTATCAAAGGTACTCCGGTACAGTGGATACGGTGCGTCACGGAGCTTTACCGGGAGCTGTCTGCCGACCTTGCCGTGGTCGAGGTGAACAACGGCGGGGAGTTGATCAGCGCACTTTTTTCCGGAGAAGGCGGCAATGTCAGAGTGAAAAGCGTGCGGGCATACAAGGATAAATACTCCCGTGCGGAACCGGTCGCCGCACTCTATGAAAAAGGGGTGGTCAGTCATGCCGGAGTTTTCCCGGAACTTGAAAATCAGATGTGTTCATTCAAACCGGGGAGCAATTCTTCACCTGACCGGATGGATGCACTGGTCTGGGCATTGAGCGAACTTGCTTCGGAAAACCGGTGCGACCGCTTTCTGCTTGCATGACAGCGAAAGTTTTTACTCCATCATCTCAAGTTTTTTCTGCCGGTACACCGACTGCACCAGTCCGAGTGTGGTCATCGCAGTGAGGATGAACGAGCCGCCGTAACTGACCAGCGGCAGCGGCAGTCCGGTCACCGGAGCGATACCGATACTCATACCGATATTGATAAAAATATGACAGAATATCAGCGTCGCCACTCCGACTGCGATATATCTGCCGTAGCCGGAAACAAGAAATGCCGTCCTCAATATCGTGTAGAGCAATACCAGATAGAGCAGAAGTAAAAACATCACTCCGGCAAATCCGGTTTCTTCGGCAATCACGGAAAATATGAAGTCGTTGTTGGATACTGTGTGCGGCAGAAATCCCAGTTCATTCTGTATTCCTTTGCCGATTCCGGTTCCGGATAATCCGCCGGAGCCGACGGCAAGTTTTGCCTGATGGGCGTTATGTCCGCGGTTGCTGAGGTCTGAACCGGGGTTGAGAAAAACTTTGATACGGTCGCGCTGATATCCCCGCAGTAAAATCGGGTCTTCACGCATACTGTCAAAGATGATGAAACCTATCCCGGCGGCGACAGCGGCAATGCCGAGCAGGACATAGCGCCACTTTATTCCGAAACAGAACAGGATCATCGCCGCCACCGGCAGCAGCACAAGGGAACTGCCCAAATCCGGTTCGATGGCGATAAGAAAAAACGGTATTCCCACTGCGGCGCCTGCCATGGCAAAACAGAGGAATTTATTTGCAGAGAACTTCGGCGCGGAAAATATCGCTGAAAGCATTCCGATGACCATCAGCTTTGCCGGTTCCGAAGGCTGGAGTCGCATTCCAAACACATTCAGCCAGCGTGTTGCGCCGAATATTTTCAAACCGAAAAAGAGTACGACCACCAGCAGAACAACAGATACGGCATACCCCATAAGCATTGCGACCCGGCAGGAAAATGAACGGTAATCAAGCATCGCAACAAAGAAATATACCGCTGTTCCGATGCCGATCCAGATGAGCTGTTTGCCGAAAGATGCAAGACTTTCAGGCGTGTCGATCTGTATTCCCGTGGAACGGATGAATACCAGACCGACCGACAGAAGCAGAACAACTGCCGCTATCTGCAAGTAATCCAGACTCCGCAGAAAACGGATAAGCGGCAGTTCCCTGACGTTATCTCTCATGCTTATTCAGCAGAGAAGGTCTGGTCACGGCGGGGACCGACCGAGATGATGGCGATATTGGAGTCGACGAGTTCCGCCATGCGGGCAAGATATTTGCGGGCATTTTCCGGAAGCTCGGCAGCTTTGCGTGCTTCGCTGGTGGAACACTTCCAGCCGGGCATGTATTCATAGACCGGCTCAGCCGCTTCAAGTTCCGCGACTGATGCGGGGAACTCTGTGGTCAGCACGCCGTTGACTTTGTAGGCAACGCAGATGGCAATCTCATCCATTTCATCCAGACAGTCGAGTTTGGTGACGGCAAGTTTGTTGATTCCGTTGACCATGCAGGCGTAACGGGAAGCGACCGCGTCGAACCAGCCGCAGCGGCGGGGACGTCCGGTAGTTGCGCCGAACTCTCTGCCGACCTGACGGAGTTTTTCACCGGTGGCATCAAAAAGTTCAGTCGGGAAAGGTCCTTCGCCGACACGGGTGGTGTACGCCTTGATAACGCCCCAGACATCGCGGATGCTCTGGGGAGGAACGCCGCCGCCGGTACAGGCACCGCCGCTGGTGGTGTTGCTGCTGGTGACGAAGGGGTAGGTTCCGTGGTCGATATCCAGAAGCGCACCCTGAGCGCCTTCAAAAAGCACGTTTTTGCCCTCTTTGACGGCGCGGTTGACGGAGTAGACCGTGTCGCAGACCATCGGAGCAAGACGTTTTGCCGCTTCAAGAACTTTGGTCAGTTCGGCTTCGATATCCAGTTCCGGAACGCCGTAAGAGGCGAAAATTTTGTTGTAGCGGGCGCATTCGGTACGGAACTGTTCCGCAAGTTTTTCCGGGAACTTCAGGTCGATGGCGCGGATACCGCTGCGGCGCATTTTATCCATATAGGCAGGACCGATGCCGCGTCCGGTGGTGCCGATCTTCTGTTTTGCATTGTCTTCGCTGAGAGTATCGGCAACGCGGTGGTAGATGAAGATCATCTGGGCGCGGTTGCTGAGCTGGACGTTGTCAGTAGAAAATCCTTTTTCCTCGATACCGCGCAATTCTTCATCCAGTGCGACGGGGTCGACGACCAGACCGTTGCCGATGACGCAGGTAACTTCCGGACGGAAAATGCCGGAAGGCACCAGATGCAGAACATAACGTTTGTCACCGATTTCCACAGTGTGTCCGGCATTGTTGCCGCCCTGAAAACGCACGACCATATCCACATCCCTGGTGAGGACGTCGATCAACTTACCTTTTCCCTCATCACCCCACTGGGTTCCGACCAGAATATCTACCGGCATAATGAAAACTCCCGATTTGGTTGTTAATTACAAATAAATACTTGAAAATATAAAATAGCATCGTTTGGTGCTTTTTTCAAATCACAACCCCGCTTTTTTCGGATTTATGTTATATAATCTCACCGGAAGTGACTGAAAAATAAAAAATACGGCAGCGGTGAATCTTTGCAAGTTTTTATTTGACAAACTGTGTTTTCAATGCTATGTTAAGTAATTACAGCATATTATCAAAACAAGGAGTGTATACTGATGAATAACGGTATTATGAAGTTCACTATGGATGCCGCCATTGAAGGAGCGGCAAACAGCGTCCGTCTGCACTATTTGCGGGGAGGCAACTGGGCAGTTGTAAGCACATGGAGTTCTGCAAGCGGTCTTTCGGTCACCGCCGACCAGCTTCTTGATGCCGATAATGGCGGCGTTATCACTGATATCACCGTGGATGGCGGCGGTATCACCCGGGTGTTTACCGGAGCCACAGGTAAAAATATCACTCTCAACAACGGTCAGGTCATCGCCAACGGCGGCGAAATCGACACCGCTGCGCTCAATAACGGTTATATGACTGTGAATGCCAACGGGATTATCCGCAACGTTACAGTTACCGGCGGTGCGCTCATTGCCACAAGTTACGGTTCGGCGTGCAGCAATACCGTCAAAGCAGGATGGGTCGAAGCCACTTCCGGCGGAGTTTTGTCCAAAACCGATGTTTCCGGCGGTGCATTGAGCATCCGCGAAGGCGGCAGTTCTGTGGATACGAATGTTTCCTCCGGAGCTGTCATTTACATCGAAAAAGAGGGCAATGCAAGCAATACCGTTCTGTATCAGGGCGCGAAGACCGCCATTTACAGCGGCGGATACTGTAAAAATATGACAGCTTACACCGGCGCTGAAGTTTATGTTTCCAACGGTGCAAGAGTGGAGGGGTTGAATTTTGAAGGTGAACATATCAGATTTCAGGTCGGTATAACCTCTGATACCAACGTCCAGTACACTTCCGGCGGCAAAAGTCATCAGATCAGCAGCGGTGTTGTTTCCGGAGCAAGTATTGATGCCAATACCTTTTTTGAAGTTTCTTCCGGCGGTGTCGTCAGAAATTTGCACATAACCGGTTGTGTCGAACCTTACATGCACGGTTCTGCCGGAGCCATGCAGCTGTACAGCGGCGGTAAAGCCTTCGGCGTTGAAAATCACGCTTCGGGTCAGGTCAACGTCTTTTCCGGCGGATACCTTTACGGAGCATTTGCCGATAATGAGGCGGAAATCTACCTTTACGGCGGTTCCGCAGACAATCTCACCATGGGCAGCAGCGGATATGTCTGGATATATTCCGGCGGTGTTGCCAACGGTGTGAATGTGAACGGCAACGGCGGATTTACCATATCTTCCGGCGGCAGAGCGGCAAATGTCGTTATTTCCGGCGGACACACCATCGTTGAACAATCCAATGCCCATATCAGTAATGTCATCATCCGCAACAGCGGAGTGCTGGAAGTCTGCGGAGCAAATGCTTCCGGCGTGGTGATCTCCTCCGGCGGGACTATGACCTTTTCTGAACAGTTCCTGCCGATGGATGGGAACAGCTATATTTCTTCACCCAACGGCAAGGCGTATGATGTCACCGTCAGTTCCGGCGGTGTGCTTGCTGTCAGACAGACCGGTTCCGCTTCCGGAGTCACTCTGCTGAAGGATGGAAATTTGCAGGTGTGGTCAGGTACTGAAATCTGTTCTCTGGTTGCCAAAGGCGGCTATGCCGGTATTTTTGAAGGAGCTTCCGCCTGCGATACCGATGTCAGATCAGGGGCGACTCTGGAAATTTACAAGGGGGCAAAACACAGCGGATATCTTTACGTTGATTCCGGTGCGAATGTCTGGAACAACGGAACATTGGATTTCACTTTGACCGGACGATCTTCACAGAGAGACTGTCTTGTCACCAACTTTTCCAATATCAAAGGTCGCGGATCATACACCATTACCGTGAGCAGCGATCAGCGTTCCGGAACTTACAAACTTGCTGAGAATGCCGGCAGTTTCTCCGGAACTCTCACCATCGGCAACGGCAGTGTCAATTACGGTTCGATCACCGTCAACGGCGCCGACCTTGTCCGCAACGGAGTCACCTATTCTCTGGATAATAACAATGGCACTCTTACTCTTACCGTTTCCGGCGGAGCGCCTGCTGTTCAGCCGGTCAAATGCGACCTTGACAGCAACGGTCTTGCGGACGTTGTCCTTGTCCACACCAAACAGGGGTACTCCGGAGCATGGATTTCCACCGGGACCAACTCCCTTATCAAATGGGGCAATCTCGGCAATGTCAACAGCAAGGTCGAACTTATCGGAACCGGAAATATCAGCGGTTCGCCCGAAGACGGTCAGGATATCTTCATGAAGATCGGCTCCACCGTTGCCGCATGGGTGGTCGAAGACGGCAAGGTCAAGGGTTACAAAGAGCTGTACAACCTCAAATCCAACATGAATATGCTGGGTATCGCGGATTTTGACGGTGACGGTGTGACCGATTATCTCCTGCGTTCCACCGCGGGCGACCTCGGTTATGTCACCGGTGACGATAACAAATGGCACTATGTCAAAGGTCTGGGCAAGGAGTGGAAGATCGCCGCTGTCGGTGATCTGAACGGCGACGGAATGGATGATATCGTCCTGCGTCACGATGCCGGATTCGCCGGAACTTATCTCACTCAGGAAAACGGCAAAGTCAAATGGGCAAGTCTCGATACGCTCAAAAGCGATATGAATATCGTCGGAACCGGAGATTTCAACGGTGACGGCGTCGATGATATCCTGTTGCAGAACAGCACCAACGGCTGGGTCGGAGCATGGCTTGTTGAAGACGGCAGAGTGGACTCCTTCATCGGTATCTGTAACAATAAAAACTCCATAGAACAGATATCGGACTTCAACGGCGACGGAATCGACGATATCCGCATCCGCACCGCTAAAGGCGATATCGGCGTCCTCTACGTCAACGGCGCCGACGATACCGAATGGCAGTATTTGCAGAGTGTAGGCAAAGAGTGGGACACCTCTTTCGCCCTTCTGTCATAAAACTGAGGTAATTGCAAAAGTCAATCTTTTTTTGATTGACTTTTGAAATTGCCTCAACTGTAAAAATCCTCAGGGACTGAGCGCATCGGAGTTTTGCGGTCAGTCCCCTGTTTTTTTGTTCCGCAAGGCAAAGTTACTTTAATTTACTCAATCGGACTTGTAAAAAAGCCGCTTTACTGCTATATTGTACATATTAATAAAGTAACTAACTCTTATGGATCGGCATATATGGAAAAAGTCTGGGTTTTGAAATTGGAAAACGGCGCATCTCTTGAAGTGCGCGGAGCTGAGGAACTGGGGATCAAACGTGGTGATTTATGTGTTTTCCGCCGCGATTTTTATGAAGATATGGGCGTTGCCGGAGCGCAGCTGCCGTCGCCGAGCATGACTTCGCGCATTGAAGATCTGCCGCAGGTACAGCGTGTCGCAGGTGAACCTGAGCGCGCGGAAGCGGCGGATAACACTGCCAAAGCCAGAGCGGATATGGCGGTCGTCCGCGAATGGATAGAGAAACTTTCCCTTGAAATGAATCCGGTCAATGCGCACTACACTCTGGATAGAAAACTGCTCACCGTCCAGTTCTGCGCCGACGGCAGAGTCGATTTCCGCGAACTGGTCAAAGAACTTTCGCATGCGTTGAGTGTCCGTATCGAACTGCGCCAGATCGGTGTGCGTGACGAAACCGGCATTTACGGCGGCATCGCCGTATGCGGTCAGGTACTCTGCTGCAGCCGTTTTCTCAAGGAGTTCAACTCCATCAACGTAAAAATGGCAAAGGAGCAGGATCTTCTGCTTACTCCCGGAACCATTTCCGGAGTCTGCGGCAGACTCAAGTGCTGTCTCAAATACGAGCATGACGGATACCTTGAACTGGAAAAAGGTATGCCGCGCAAAGGTGAATTTTGCGAAACCCCTGCCGGCAAAGGCAGGATAACCGACCGCAATCTGCTGACATCCAAAGTCAGTGTCACCTTTGAAAACGGCAATGTTTCGGTGTTCCACGTATCCGAGATAACCGTTTGTCCTCCGGAGCGGCACAACAGTAACAGCAGTGACCGGAACAAGAACCGGCCGCCGGAAAAAAATACCCCCCGGAACAACAACAAAAACAACCCCGGAGTCAAAAAGTGACCGGAGACGTTCTGGATAAACTCATTATTTGTGATGCCGCAGGTTTCCTCATAACCGAAGGGGAAAGTGCGGAGGATTTTTTCCGCCGTATCGACGATACTGCCGCCGTTTATGACACATTCGAGTCCGAACTGCGCGGCGGAAACAAGGTCAAAGTCTTTGATCTTTTTGAAGTGAGTTCCGATTGCCGCATCTCTCCGGAACTGACGCTGGAAGCGGCGGATATCACTGAAGACCTTTACGGTTTTGCCGTCTATCATGTGCCGGGATTTTACCTTACCCGTCAGATCGGCTTGCTCTGGGGCGGCTGTCTTATCGGTGATCCGGAGCAGAATTTTGCGGTGTTTCTGCTGCGCAACGCCTTCCGTGAAAAGCGCCGTTTTCTCAATTACCGCCGTGAGGAGCTTCTGGCGCATGAGCTTTGCCATTCGGTGCGGCATGTGATGAACGAACCGCGTCTTGAGGAGTATTTCGCTTATCAGACTTCGCCTTCGCCGCTGCGCAGATATCTGGGGAACTGTTTCATTTCCGACAAAGATGCGTGGGGATTTCTTCTGCCGGTGATGCTTCTGCCGATAGCGGAACTGGTGCGGGCGCTGCTGGTGCCGGGATTCCCCTCGTGGATATTCTGGATAACGGCACTTATCTATCCGCTCTTTCTGTTGTGGCGCAATTCCCGTTCACGCAAACTGGTCAATACGGCGCGCAAGGTGCTGAAAAGCGCGGGAGTCGCCAAGTGTGAAGCGGTGCTTTTCCGCTCGCTTCCGCATGAGCTTGAGGAGATCGGCAGCTGTTCCGATTTTGAGCAGTACGCCCGGGACAAAGCGGAGTCAAACCTGCGCTGGCAGGTCATTTATGAAAGATTTATCCGGCAGTCAGTGCCGGAAAAGAGTGAGGAAACTGATTTATGAAAATAGAACAACTGGTAAAATTTTCCACTGCCTCGACCACCTTTGAGGTCTATCCCGACGGCAGTGAAAGTGCCGCACTTTTTTACGGCGGCAAAAAGGTTTTGAGCATCGGCAGGGTACGGCTGGGGAACTTCGATGAATCACTCGGACTTGCGGAAAAACTCCGCCGTCATCTGGCAAATGATTCATTGCTTGCCGAAGCGGACAGCGAAACGGTCATCCCTTTCGGCTGTGAGTACCGCGCCCGCCGCCACTGGAACTACTCCGGCAATATCGTGGAGCTTACCGACGATATCGCCGCCGACAACGGCGGTACGATCAGGGAACTTGCCCTTGAGAATATCACATTCACCTTTGCGCCGGAAAAAGTTGAGATACTTCTTTGCGGTGAAAAATCATTCCGGAGATATCCGGCGGCGGACGGAGTGATTTATGACGGTGCGGTTCTGCCGGTTGCAGTGAAGGTCACTTCCGCAGAAGGTTTTGCCGCAGAATTTTATTGCGGAGATGATTTCTGGCGCCACAACGGTGCGCAGTCGGTTCCCGGAGCATCGGCGCGCCACACGATCGAAGTGAAAGACGGGGGCGTTCACTGGGTGCGTCAGGTGTTGAGTATTCCTGATGAGGTCGAATGTGAAAAACGTCCGTGGCGGTTCAAAGCGCTTTTTGCGGTGGGTAAAACCGGTGAAAGTGCGGAGTGTGCCGCTGATGACACCCTCAAAACTTCCGGCTGTTTCGCCGCCCCTGCCGCGCACCGGAATCTGCGCAGTTTCATCCGTAAAAGTTCCGGCAAAGCCCTGCTGCTTGAGGTTTCGACCCCGCTTTTCTGCGAAGACGGTTCGCACATTGCCCGTCCGAACAAAAAAATATTGCACGGCTGTCTCGGCGAGCTTTTTGACGAGTATCTCTGGGCGGCAAGCGTAACCGCCCGCAGAGAGGGGGTTTTCACCATCAAATGCGATATTCCGGAGCTGGAAAATTCCGTTATCGTCAACAATCTTGCGGCGGCTCCGGAAATCATTGAAGAAGAGGAAGATACCGCCTTATGAGCTGTAAAGCGCGATTCCGTCCCTGTATCGACCTGCATGACGGCAAAGTCAAGCAGATAGTCGGCGGTACACTCAATACCGCTGACGGTGACGCATTGAGGACGAATTTTGTTTCTGAAAAATCCCCCGCTTATTATGCGGAACTTTACCGCAAAGATGGTTTGACCGGCGGTCACGTCATAAAACTCGGCGCAGGCAACGACTCTGCCGCCCTTGAGGCGCTGGCGGCATACCCCGGCGGACTTCAGCTCGGCGGAGGAGTCAATGCAGATAATGCCGCAACTTTCATAGATGCCGGGGCATCGGCGGTGATCGTGACCAGTTTTGTCTTTTCCAACGGAGAGTTTCACGAAGGCAATCTGGCAAAACTGCTTAAAGCTGTCGGCAATGAGCGTATCGTGCTTGACCTTTCCTGCCGCAAAGGTTCCGATGGAAAATATATGGTCGTCACCGACCGGTGGAAGAACTTCACGACGATGGAAGTTTGCGGAAAAACTCTGGAAAAACTTTCTTCAAGCTGTACTGAATTTCTCATCCACGCCGTTGATGTCGAAGGCAAATGTTCCGGCATCGACACTGAACTTGTGGAACTGCTTGCGGAGTACTCCCCCTGCAAATGTGTTTACGCAGGCGGCATATCCTCTTTCGCCGATGTTCAGCTCATCAGCGATGCCGGAAAGGGGAAGATCGACTTTACCATCGGTTCGGCACTGGATATTTTTGGCGGTCACATAGCTTATAAAGATGTGGTAAACTACTGTAAATAATAACATGACAGGAGAAAAAACATGAAAAACTTTCTCGCATTCGACCTCGGTGCCTCCAGCGGGCGCGGAATTATCGGAACCGTTGAAAACGGCAAACTTACCATGAAAGAGATCCACCGTTTCCCCAACGGTCCGGTGGAGATCGACGGTTCATTCTACTGGGATTACGACCGCCTTTGCGGAGAGTTGAAAACCGGTTTGCGCAACGCACTTGCCACCGGGGTGAAACTCGACGGTATATCCATTGACACCTGGGGCGTTGACTATGTGTTCTTCGACAAAGACACCAAAAAAGCCCGGCGCCGTCCCTACAACTACCGCGACCCCCGCACTGTTGCGGCGGCGGAAAAGGTGTGGAAAACGGTCAGCAAAGATGTGTTGTACAAAGCCACCGGTATCCAGTGCATGACCCTCAATACCATCTATCAGCTCTGCGCTCACAAAGAGGCTCATCCGGAAGATTTTGAAAACTCCTTCTTCCTGCCGATACCCGATGCGCTGGCGCTTTCTCTGGGCGGCAATGCGACTGCGGAGTACACCTTCTGTTCCACTACAAATCTGCTTGATCCCGCCAAAAGAACGTGGCACTGGGAACTTATAGACAAACTCGGTCTGCCGCGTGATATCTTCCCCGAAATCGTTGAAGCGGGAACTCCTTCAGGCATGTTGAGTGCTGAATTGTGTGCGGAACTGGGCTGTGACCCGATTCCGATCTTCAAATGTGGTGCGCATGATACCGCCAGTGCGGTTGCGGCGGTTCCGGCTCCGCTTACCGGACAGTGGGCGTATCTGAGCGCCGGAACATGGGCGCTGCTCGGCGCGGAGATCGACAAACCTATGATCTCTGAACTTTCAGAAAAAGAAGCGATCACCAATGAAGGCGGTGTCGGCGGAAAAATCCGTTTCCTGACCAACATTATGGGTTCATGGCTTTTTCAGGAACTCCGCCGGGTCTGGAACGAAGCGGGCAAAAATCTCTCATTCAACGACATGGAACAGATGGCGCGCGCCAGCGAACCGTGCAAATACTTCATCAATCCGAACTGTTCCGAATTTGCCGCTCCCGGAGATATGCCGGGCAATATCCGCGCATTTCTGAAACGTACCGGACAGGGTGAGGAGTTCACCGATGCCGAAGTCGTGCGTGCGGTCTATGACAGTCTGGCACTCTATTTCAGCGCCAAACTTGCTCTGCTGGAAAAGATCCTCGGCGCAAGCTATGCCTGTCTCAACGTCGTCGGCGGCGGAACCAAAGACGGATTCCTTATGGAACTTGCCTCATGCGCGCTGAACCGTCAGGTCGTTGCCGGCCCCATCGAAGCGACTGCCGCCGGAAACATTCTGGTGCAGGCGATGGCGGCAGGCGAACTTGCCTCTCTGGACGAGGTGCGCGAAGTTATCCGCAACTCCTTTGAACTCAAAACCTTCTCTCCCGATCCGGCGATGGCGGCGAAATTTGCCGCTGTTGCGGATAAGTTTGCGGCTGTGACTGCATGATGAAAAAGTTTTTCCGGTTCCTCATTGCCGCTGTGCTTATCGCGGCGGCGGCAGTGTGGATATGTTCCGGCGGAAAAGAGAGGGGGAACAGCAGTGCCGCTGACTCAAGGATATTCTATTCCGGTTCCGGCGGCACCGTCAAGACTCTTGACCCTGCCTATGCCGACGATCTGGCGAGCCGTGATCTTACTGCACTGTGTTACGATACACTTGTGCAGTATGATTATCTTGCCCGCCCGTACCGTCTTGTGCCTTCGATGCTGGCGGAGCTTCCGGAAATATCCGCCGACCGGAAAAGTTATAAATTCACTCTGCGTGACGACCTTTTTTTTGCCGATGACGGGAGTTTTCCCGATAAAAATTCCCGCAAGGTGACAGCGGAGGATGTGAAATTTTCCATTCTCCGCATCGCCGATGCCCGCAATCACAGTCCGGTTTACTGGATATACCGCGGCAGGATCGCCGGATTGAACGCTTTCCGCAAAAAGACCGCGGAACTGGCAAAAGGGGATTTATCCGTATACGGTGAGGAACTGCCGGGATTTACCATCCACACTCCTTTGACATTCACCATCCGTCTGGAAGAACCCGACCCCGGATTTCTCTATCTGCTTGCCATGCCCAACGCGGGGATAGTTTCCCGCCGTGCGGTGCTTGACTCCGGACGCGGTGCGCTGAGGAGAAAACCTGCGGGCAGCGGTCCGTTTATCCTCGACCGGTGGATACCGAATCTGAAACTGAGTTTCAAACGCAACAATGAATACCGCCTTGAATATTTTGAAGGTGCCGCCGACCCCGCCGACCGTAAACGTCCGCTGCCGCTGCTCGACGGTGTGGAAATATGCCAGATACGCCAGAGTATGACCCAGTGGATGCTCTTTTTTCAGGGTGAACTTGACAGCAACGCTCTGGATAAGGATAATCAGGATTCCCTTGCGCACGGCGGCAAAGTCATTCCGGCGCTTGCGGCGCGCGGAGTCACTCTGGAAATACGTCCGGAGTTTGAGATACGTTACGTCGGTTTCAACTTCCGCGACCCGCTTCTGGGAAAAAATCTGCTTTTGCGCAAGGCATTGAAAAAGGCGTATGATATCAAACGCCGTGTCGATCACGCGTCAGGTATGCTCATTCCTGCCGCCGGACCGGTTCCCGAAGGTGTCGCCGGATTTGTTCCGGCAGAACTTGCCATGCACCCGGATTTCAGCGAGGTGGAAAAACTCCTTGCCGAAGCGGGATTTCCCGACGGTATCGACCCCGCCACCGGCGAAGCGCTGAAACTCGATTTCGATCAGGCAGGCTCCACTGTCGGACACCGGCAGATGGGGGAACTTGCCGCTGATGACTGGAGAAAGTGCGGTATCGAAGTAACTTCCCGCCTCAATTCCCGCCCCCGTTTTGCCGACAAACTCCGCAAGGGCAAGTTCCAGCTTTTCCGTTACTCGTGGATAGGTGATTATCCGGATGCGGCAAACTTTCTTCAGCTTTTTTACTCCCGCAATATCGGCAGCTGCAACTATTGCGGTTTTGCCGATGCAAAGTTCGACCGGCTTTATGAAAAGATGGTGACTATGGATGATTCACCGGAACGCCGGGAACTGTGTCTGCAAATGGTGAAACTGCTCGATGAAAAATGCGTCTGGATATATGAGGGTTTCCCCGTTTCCGGAGTATTGAATTACAGCTGGCTGCAAAACAGTGTCCGCCACGATTTCGGGTTTTCACGCTGGAAATATCTGGCGGTCGATGCTGAAAAGCGGAGGTCGGAGCGGAAAAAATTCAAGCCGCTTTCACTTGATGAGTTATCCGGAAGAGGTGAAAAATGAATGACAACATTGACACTCCGGCACTTATGGCGGCAAAAAGGTTCTGTTCCGACAAACTTGCTCTTGCGGGAATCGCCGGGATACTGCTGATTTTTCTGCCTGCATTGTACGCTCCTTTTATCGCCAACGGCAGACCGCTGTGTGTCTATGGGGAGTCAGGGGTGACATTCCCGTTTCTCCGTTTCTTTTTTGCTCCTGAAAGTTCTGAAAGCATGGTGGAAAAACTCTTTAATTTCCTTTCACTTTATCTCCCGGCAGTGATCTGTTCCTATCTGCTGTTCCGCAGGAAAAAAATCGTGCGGCACACCCTCAATATCCTTACGGCACTGCTTTTGTTCTGCGGATTTTTCTTTGCGGTACCGGTGATGGATAAGCAGGATCACCGCACTCTTGATTACGGTTCAAACAAGGCGTTTTTCGCCCCCATTCCCTATGGACCGGATGAGATAGCCGGTGTTCCTTACGGTGCGCCGGATGAAAAACATATCCTCGGCTGTGACGATGTCGGCAGAGATCTTGCGGCAAGGATGATTTACGGAGCAAGGGTGTCGCTTTCAGTCGGTCTGCTGTCGGCAACGCTGGCGCTGGGGATCGGTCTCGGTGTGGGATTGTGTGCCGGATTTTTCAAGGGAAAGTTCGATCTTATCGTCATGCGGGCAGTGGAAATACTGCTCTGTTTCCCCTCGTTTCTGCTGCTTTTGATATTGATGTCGATGCTGGGGGATTACAAGATCGCCCAATCCATACCGCTGGTGATCGGAGTGCTGGGGTTGACCGGATGGATGAATCTGGCATTTCTGGTCCGGGGAGAAGTGCTTAAAGAAAGTTCCCTGCCGTACATACAAAGCTGTGTGGTTTCGGGTATCCCGGGGTGGAAGATCATGTTCCGCCATCTGCTGCCCAATATCGCCGCCCCGGTGCTGATAAGTTTCACTTTCGGTGTCGCCGGAGCCATTGCCGGAGAGAGCGGATTGAGTTTTCTCGGTTTCGGAGTCCAGCCGCCGACGGCGAGCTGGGGGAATCTTCTGCGTCAGGCATTTGACAATCCGCTGGGGTATTGGCATTTGACATTCTACCCCGGTGCGGTGCTGTTTATTTCGGTACTTGCCTTCAACTTTACCGGCGAAGGTCTCCGCCGGGCATTTGACGTCAAAGAGGTGTGAATCATGGATTATTCTGCCGTTTTGAATAAGAGCGTTTCCGGCGGGAAACTTGATGTTTCCGAAATCGCCGTGCTGCTTTCGCCACCGGATAAAGAGTGCGAAAAGGCGCTTTTTGACGCGGCGTACAAGTGCAAATGCGAACTTCTGGGCAGGGTGGTGAATCTGCGCGGTCTGATCGAATTTTCCAATATCTGTACGCGCGATTGCTATTATTGCGGGATACGCAAAAGCAATACGGTTCCCTGCCGTTACACGATGAGTATCAATGAGATCGTCCATGCGGCGGAACTGGCGGGCGTATACGGTTACGGTTCGGTGGTGTTGCAAAGCGGTGAAAGATCGGATGCCGGATTTGTGGATTTTGTGGAAGAAGCCGTAAGGCGCATTGCGGAATTGCCGTATGAGCTTGGAATAACGCTTTCCTGCGGTGAGGAAACTCTGGAAACTTACCGGCGGTGGCGCCGTGCCGGAGCGACCCGCTATCTTTTGCGTATAGAAAGTTCCAGTGAGAAGATATTTTCCCGCATCCACCCTGCTGAAAGCTCCTTCGCTGAGCGCAAGGCGGCATTGAAACGGCTTCAGCAGGCGGATTTTCAGACCGGTTCGGGGGTGATGATCGGTCTGCCGGAACAGAGTGTGGAAGATCTGGCGGCGGATATCATCTTTTTCCGTGAGACGGATCTGGATATGATCGGCATGGGACCATATATTCCGCAGGAAGATACTCCGATGGGTAAAGAGTTCCCCGACCGTGAAGGCGATGCGGTAAAACGTCTTGAACTTGCATTGCGGATGATCGCCGTCACCCGGCTGGTCATTCCCGATGTTAATATAGCTGCCACGACCGCACTTCAGGCGATCGACCCGGTTTCCGGCAGGGAGCGCGGTATCCTTGCCGGAGCAAATGTGATCATGCCCAATGTCGGTGATGTTTCACACCGGAAGGATTATCAGCTTTACAACGGCAAACCCGGACTCGATGAAAACTCCCGGGCTATCCGGCAGAAACTTGTTGAATCACTGGCGGCGATCGGTGAAACTCCCCGTTTTGACGGAACCGGCGACCCGTTGCATTACTTCAAACGGACAAAGAAGATATGAGAGAGTTTGATGTAAATAAATACCGCAGAAAGAATCCTGCACCGGAACTGCCGGAAAAAAAGCACTTCCGTCATGCAGTGGTCATTCCGGTATATAATGAACTGGCATCTTTCGGGGCAGCTGAACACTCCATCCGTCAGGCATTGGCGCAAGTCGGGGAAAATATCGCGGTCATCGCCGTGATAAATTATCCGGCGGGGCAATCGGAGGAGGAGTCGGAAAAACTCCTGAACCTTATCCGCGCCGGAGTTTTTCCCGGAGTGACCCCGCTTTATCTGCCGGAACTTTCCGGCGGGGTGGGTGCGGCAAGAAAGGCGGGCATGGATGCTTTCATCCGCACGCTTGAACCGGATGAAATGGAAAAGAGTGTGATATTTTCCCTCGATGCCGATACGGTCATTGAAAAGGAGTATTTTGCCGAAGTTCTGCCGGAAACACTCAAAGGCGGGGCGGTTTCCATCGGATTTTCCCATCAGAAAGCGGCGGATGAGGCGCATCAGCAGGCGATCGACCGTTATGAAGCGTATCTCAAACGTTATGTAGACAAGTTGAAAGAAGCAAATTCACCTTATGCATTCTTTACTGTCGGTTCGGCATTTGCCGTCCGGTGTGATGCGTATTTGAAAGCCGGCGGCATGAAGGTACGGGAAGCGGGCGAAGATTTTTATTTTTTGCAGGCAGTGGCAAAGACGTCGGGAGTAAGGAGCATGGACAGGGTGCTTGTCCACCCGTCGCCGCGCATTTCCCTGCGTGTTCCGTTCGGAACCGGGCAGGCAGTGGCGAAATTTCTGCGCGGCGGGGAGCTGAATGAGATACCCGACGGAGCGTTTGCACTGCTGAAAAAAGTTCTGAAAAATGCGACGGAAGATAAGCTCGTTTCCGCAGAAAAATTCCTGTCCGGTCTGCCGGTTCAGGCGGCGGAGTTTTTCCTGAAGGAGCGTTTTGTTCCCGCGTGGGGAAAGATAATGGAAAACCTGCCGGAGCGCCCCGGCGCCCGCATTACGGCATTCAACGGGTGGTTTGACGGCTTGAAAACCCTTCGTTTTTTACATTTTTCAGCTGATTTTTTCAAAAAACAGACAAAAAAAGGTTGACAAAAATATTTTTCAGGGTTAAATTATCTTTTGCACTTAAAGAGTACTTCAAGTTATATGGAGACAGATATTATGAAAAATGACTTCTCTCAGTATGTCGATCAGGATTCCGTGATGACTCTCAAGGGAAAAACCAAGCTGGAAGTTATGGACCAGCTGATTTCAAGAGCCGCCGACCTGACCAAACTCAACCGCGACGTGATCTTCCGTCTGGCGTGGAAACGCGAACAGATGATGACCACCGGTGTCGGCAATATGCTTGCACTTCCCCATATCCGTGTCAACGACATTCTCCACCCCTATGTTATCGTCGGTGTCTGCGAAGAGCCGATCGAAGATTATCAGGGTCTTGACGATCAGCCGGTGCGCGTTATCGTCTTTACTGTTGCTCCCGATGAGAATCAGGAAGCGTATTTGCAGCTGCTTTCCGGCATTTCCCGCCGTCTGCGCAACCCCAAACTGATCGACCAGATCATCGGTACTGTCGGCAATACCGTTGAACTGCTCAAAGTCATTCAGCAGGAATCTGATCCCCAATGAGTGCTGAAAATATTGCGGCGGTGAAAAAGCCGCAGCTGGACTTCCGGTGTCTGACCGATGATTGTTCCGGTGTGGTCGCTTTCGATTTTGACAGCGTTACCGATCCGGAGTTTCAGGCGGTCTGCCCGGTCTGTCACCGGGCGTATGCACTTGATGATACTCTGCGCGGAAAACTGATAAAGATGATGAAACTGATCTCCGCGATCAGAGAGTGTGAGGATATCCTCGGTGACAGTGTGGTCTCCGTCAATGTTGCCGGCGGCAATGTGCGTATACCTTACGCGCTTTTGCTGACCCGGCTCAATACGATGATTTCTTTGGATGTGGCGGGGAAAAAGACCGATTTTCACTTGTGGGTCGAGCCGTCGAATCCTCAGGTTTTCCGGTGAAAATCTCTGAGTGATTCTGCGGAACGGACGCAGGACTTATATAAAAAATCAAACAGCGGCAGCAGGGCGAATGGTGAAAAAACACCCTTCGTCCTTTGGCGCATATAAAAACAAGGTAATTTTTACCCTGAAAGGAATATTTATACAATGATCAATGCGATAATCAAAGCCATATTCGGTACCAAAAGCCAGCGCGACGTTAAAAAGATGAAGCCGCTGGTCGCCCGGATAAATGCGCTTGAGGAGGAGTATCAGAAACTTTCTGATGAAGAACTTCAGGCGAAAACACCGGAATTCAAAGAGCGTCTTGCCAACGGCGAAACCCTTGATGATATCATGTGCGAAGCATTCGCCGTGGTGAAAAATGCCTGCCGCCGTCAGTGCGGCAAGACCTTCGAGGTTTGCGGTCAGGAGCAGACGTGGAATATGGTTCCCTTCGACGTCCAGCTCATGGGCGGTATCGCATTGCATCGCGGTTCGATCGCGGAAATGGCAACCGGTGAAGGTAAAACCCTTGTTGCGACCATGCCGCTTTACCTCAACGCGCTTACCGGCAAAAACTGCCAGCTGGTTACTGTGAATGACTACCTTGCCCTGCGCGACTCAAGCTGGATGGGTGTGATTTTCAACTTTCTCGGTTTGAGTGTCGGCTGTCTGCAAAACATGCAGCCGCCGGATGTGCGCCGTCAGCAGTACGCCTGCGATATCACTTACGGTACCAACAGCGAGTTCGGTTTCGACTATCTGCGCGACATGGGTATGGCAACAGAAGCTGAACACCTTGTGCAGCGTGATTATTACTATGCGATCGTCGACGAGATCGACAGCATCCTTATTGACGAGGCGCGTACTCCGCTGATCATTTCAGGTCCGGTTCCGCAGGCAACCAATCAGTTTGCAAGTTTGAAACCGCATGTTGCGTCACTTTACAACAAACAGAATCTTCTCTGCTCCCGTCTGGTTCGGGAGGCAAGAGAGGAGCTTGCACAGGAAAATCTTTCCGACGAAGCGGCGGAAGCGGCATATTTGAAACTTCTTCAGGTCAAATTCGGTATGCCGACCCACCGTCAGCTGCTCCATGCGCTTGAAGATGGCGATGTGCTGCGCGAAGTTGACCGTCTGGAATCCAAAGTCCACAGCGACAACAACCGCGGAATGCTTCAGGAAGTCCAGTCCATTCTCTACTTCACCATCGACGAAAAGACTCACGAAGCCGACCTTACCGAACTTGGCAGACGCACACTCAGTCCGGACAGTCCGGAAGACTTCATCGTTCCCGATCTGCTCGGTGAACTGCACCGCATCGAAAATGACGAAGCGCTTTCCGCCGATGAACGGGTAGCGGCAAAGGCTGCGTTTGAGGAGCAGTTTTCGGAAAAGAGTGAAAAACTCCACGACCTTTCCCAGCTGCTCAAGGCGTACTGCCTCTTTGAAAAAGATGTCAACTATGTGGTCATGGACCGCAAGGTGATGATCGTTGATGAGCATACCGGCCGTCTCATGCCCGGCAGAAGATTTTCCGACGGTCTGCATCAGGCGCTTGAAGCCAAAGAGGATGTTCCTATTGAGCAGGAAACGCAGACAATGGCGACCATCACCATTCAGAACTACTTCCGCATGTACACCAAACTTGCGGGTATGACCGGTACTGCGGAAACAGAAGCGTCGGAGTTCCACCAGATATACAAACTTGATGTGGTGGTCATTCCGACGAACCGCCCCTGTATCCGCAAGGATGAGAGCGACTCCATTTTCAAGACGAAGCGTGAAAAGTTCAATGCCATTCTTGCCGATGTCGCTGAGCGCCACGCCAAAGGTCAGCCGGTACTGCTGGGTACGATTTCAGTGGATGATTCGGAAAAACTTTCGCGTATGCTCAAGATACGCAACATTCCCCACAACGTGCTGAATGCGAAAAATCACCAGCATGAAGCGGAGATCGTCGCCCGTGCCGGTCAGGTCGGCGCCGTCACCGTTGCCACAAATATGGCAGGCCGCGGTACCGATATCAAACTGGGTGAAAATGTTGCGGAATTGGGCGGATTGCACGTTATCGGCAGTTCCCGTCACGACTCCCGCCGTATCGACCGTCAGCTGCGCGGCCGCTGTTCCCGTCAGGGTGACCCCGGCAGTTCCAAATTCTATGTCTCTCTGGAAGACGATCTGATGCGTCTTTTCGGCGGCGACCGTATCGTCAAGATCTTCGACCGCTTCGGTTTGCAGGAAGGTGACGAACTTCAGCACCCGTGGCTTGACCGCTCCATTGAAACGGCGCAGAAACGTGTGGAGCAGCAGCACTTTTCCATCCGTAAACGGACGCTGGATTTCGACGATGTGATGAATAAACAGCGTGAGATCGTCTACGCTTTGCGCCGCGATGCGCTGTTGTCGGATAATCCGCACGATGTGCTTTTCGGCATCATCGACCAGGTGGTCGAAGATACGGTGCAGAAGGTTTCCGCCAATCCCGGTAGCCGCGGAGATGAGAAGTTCCGCACTGACAAACTTGCGGCGGAACTCAACGCGCTTTTCCCGATAGATTTTCAGGAGGATTTCTTCACCGAAGGTCTGAAAGACGGCAAACTTGCCGATGCCAAAGCGCTCAATCTTCAGATCATCGACCGTCTGGAAAGTTCTTATCAGGATCGCAATGCGGCTCTTGAACCCGGAGAACTTGCATATTTGCAGCGCCATACCATTCTTGAGGCGATCGACAGATTGTGGCAGGAGCATCTTTACTCGATGGATCAGCTGCGTTCAAGCATGTCACTGCGTGTTTATGCGCAGAAAGATCCGCTGGTCGAGTACAAGAACGAGGCGTTTGATATTTTCAAAACGATGATGGATCAGGTATATACCGATGTGGCAAAAAATCTTTTCCGCATCACCATCAACCGTATCATGTCTATTGAGGAACTTCTGGCATCCATGCCGCAGGAACTGCGTCATCAGACGATGGAGCAGTTCGGCATCACTGAGCCGGAAGTTGAGGAGCCGAAGGAAGAGGTGCATATCACCTTCCACCGTGAAACTCCCAAAGTCGGAAGAAACGACCTCTGCCCCTGCGGCAGCGGCAAAAAATATAAAAAGTGCTGCGGAAAAGAGCAGTGATTTTAATGGAGAAAATTGGAAATGAGCAATATTGAACCGTTGCCGAGAGCATACGAATCGGCAGATGTGGAAAAGAAGTGGTTCCCGGAATGGGAAAAGGCAAATTGTTTTCACGGCGACCCGGAGTCAGCCAAACCTGGTTACTCCATCGTGATCCCCCCGCCCAACGTTACGGGTATCCTCACCCTGGGGCATGTGCTGAACAATACGTTGCAGGATATCCTCTGCCGCCGCGCGAGAATGAAGGGTTTTGAAGTGTGCTGGTTCCCCGGAACCGACCATGCCGGTATCGCCACTGAGTCGCGCGTGGTGAAGTATCTCAAAGAGACTGAAAATGTCACCCGTGACGAGCTGGGCAGAGATGAGTTCATCAAACGGGTGTGGCAGTGGAAAGAGGAGTTCGGCGGCAAGATTATCCGTCAGCTCCGCACGCTGGGCTGTTCCTGCGACTGGGAACGCGAGCGCTTTACTATGGACGAAGGTCTTTCCGCCGCTGTGCAGAAGGTCTTCATCCAGCTTTACAATAAAGGTTACATCTATCGCGGTCAGCGTATGATCAACTGGTGTCCGGCGGCGAAAAGCGCCCTTTCTGATGAAGAGGTGATCTACAAGGATGTCGCGGGCAAATTCTACTATTTCCGCTATCCGCTTGCCGACGGTTCCGGTTATCTGACCGTTGCCACCACCCGTCCGGAAACGATGTTCGGTGATACTGCGGTCGCTGTGCATCCGGAAGATCCCCGTTTCAAAGATCTGATCGGCAAAATGGTCAAACTTCCGCTTACCGACCGCGAGATCCCCATCGTCGGTGACCAGCATGCCGACCCGACAAAGGGAACCGGCTGTGTGAAGATCACTCCGGGACACGACCCCAACGACTTTGAAGTCGGTAAACGGTGCAATCTTGAAGTTATCAATATCATGAATCCCGACGGCTCGCTCAACGACCTGTGTCCGGCAGAATTTGCCGGAATGGACCGCTTCGCCGCCCGCGATCTCTGTGTGAAACGGATGGAAGAAGCCGGACTGCTTGAAAAAATCGAAGATATCACCCACGCCGTCGGTTACTCCGAACGCGGCAATGTGCCTATTGAAACGCTGGTCAGCGCGCAGTGGTTCTGCAAGATGGGCGAACTTGCCAAACCGGCGATCGAAGCGGTGAAAAGCGGCAAGATCAAGTTCCATCCGGAGCGGTGGACGAAGACCTATTTTCACTGGATGGAAAATATTCAGGACTGGTGTATTTCCCGTCAGCTCTGGTGGGGACACCGTATTCCTGCATGGTACAATGAAAAAGGCGAAGTCTACGTCGGCGAAACCGCGCCGGAAGGCGACAACTGGCGGCAGGAAGAAGATGTGCTGGATACCTGGTTCAGCAGCTGGCTGTGGCCCTTTTCCATCATGGGCTGGCCCAACGGCGGCAAAGAGGAAATGGAAAAATTCTACCCGACCAATGACCTTGTCACCGGACCGGATATCATCTTCTTCTGGGTTGCCCGCATGATCATGGCAGGTTGTGAATTTACAGGTGAAATTCCCTTCAAGAATGTTTACTTCACCAGTATCATCCGCGATGATCTGGGCAGAAAACTTTCCAAGAGTCTGGGCAACTCCCCCGACCCGCTGGATGTTATCCGTGAATACGGTGCTGATGCATTGCGTTTTTCCATTGCGTACATTGCGCCGATCGGTATGGATATCAAATACAGCAACGAAAAGTGCGAGATCGGCAGAAACTTCGCCAACAAGCTGTGGAACGCGTGCCGTTTCCGCCAGATGCAGGGCGATTGTTCCGCAGATTGCCGGCGTCTGCCCGAAGGCAAACTTTCCGCGGATGAAAACTGGATGCTGGCGAAACTTGATGCGGCGACGGTGACGATCGAAAACGAGCTTGAAAACTTCCGTTTCCACGCGGCGGCGCACGCGCTTTACGATCTGGTGTGGAGCGATTTCTGCGACTGGTTCGTTGAAGCGGAAAAAGTTCCGATGCGTGCCGGCGGTGCGGAAAAAGAAAGAGCGCTGGCAGTTCTGGATTATGCGTTGTTCCGGATTTTGAAACTTCTGCATCCCTTTATGCCGTTCATCACTGAAGAGCTGGCGCACCGCATGGGCTTTGTCGAAGAGGGCAAGTTCCTGATGTACGAGGAGTTCCCGACCTGCGGCAGCGGCAGAAGCGATGCGGCGGCGGCAGTTGCGGTCGATGCCAAATTCGAGCTTGTCCGCGCGGGCCGTTTCCTGCGCAGCAGCTACAATCTGCCTGACGGCAAAAAGTTGAATTTCCATATCAAAGCTGCCGACAGTGCCGCAGAGGAGTTTCTCAAAGGCGAGCTGGCATCACTCAAGAGTCTGCTCAATGCCGAAGCGGTGGAAATTTCTTCCGAAGCATTCGATGCCGCCAGCCGCGGCGCTGCCGCAAGTCAGACTGTCACCTGCGGAGTCGTGAGTCTGCCGCTTGCCGATCTGATCGACATTGATGCAGAAGTTGCGCGTCTGAAAAAGCAGATGGCTGATCTGGAAAAATGGATGGCTGGAACCCGTGCCAGACTTGCCAATGAGAAGTTTGTCAACTCTGCGCCTGCTCAGGTGGTTGCTGATACCCGCAGTAAACTTGCCGAACTGGAACAGAAAGCGGCGGAAACGGAAAAACTGCTTGCAGTTCTGTGCAAGTGAAATATCTGTAAAGTGTTCCTCCTGTGATTTGCCGCAGGGGGGGCACTTCGCGGCAGATTTCAACTGTTTTCTTGCATTATTGCATCAGTTGTGATATATTAAACAGTTGTATCACATTTATGTAAGTGGGGATTATTGATGTCCGAATATATGTTTAACGGTCTTGACAGTTATGATACACCGGAAGATCATCCGGTATCACTGCTGTTCAAGCTGATGTTCAAAAGCCGGTGGTATTTCTACTTCCGCAACTTCGGCACGTTTGTGCGCAGCGGCAGATGTGCCGCAAAGGGGCTGCTGGATAAGGATATGCAGATACATTACTCCAATGAGAATATCCGGCTGATAGAAGATTGCGGTGCCAAACTCCGTCTGCGGGGGCTGGATAATCTGCGTGCGCTCAACGGTCAGCCGGCGGTCATTATCGGCAATCACATGAGTCTGCTTGAGACGGCATCGCTGCATGCGGTGATGCGTGAGTATGTGGATTTTGCCTTTGTGGTCAAAGAGTCACTGCTTGAAACGGCGTATATCAAAGATATCCTCATCGCACTGGGAGCGATCGGCGTGAGCCGCACCAATCCCCGCGAAGATTTGAAAAAAGTGCTTACTGAAGGCAAAAAAGTGCTTCAGGCAGGCAGGTCGATGATCGTCTTTCCGCAGTCGACAAGGACGAAAAATTTTGACCGTGAGCAGTTCAACTCCATCGGTGTCAAGCTGGCAAAATCTGCGGGGGTTCCCGTGGTTCCGATGGCGCTCAAGACCGATTTTCTGGAAAATGGAAAAATCATCCGCGATCTGGGCGGCATCGTTCCGGAGCGAGACGTCCGTTTTGAGTTCGGTCCCGCAATGAATATCGAGGGCAACGGACAGGCACAGCAGAGTGCGGTTGAAGATTTTATTGCCGCCGCGTTTGAGCAGTGGCAGCAGGAGGAGAAGTAATATTATGGTTCAGGCAGCCGTGTGGAAAAAGTTCCGGCTTGCAGCGATGCTGGCGGTTTTTATTATCGGTATCCTGCCGGTTGCCGGTGAATCTCTGTCCAAAGATTTGAAAAAACTCACCCCCGACGACTTCAAACGGCTTTACGCTGATTCGTGGCGCGCGTCGGGTAAGAATATCATTATCGAGGGCAATGCGTATCTGCCGGTCGGCAATATGGAAATTTTTGCCGACCGCATCATCGTCAATATGGAAAGCGGTGACTTCGAGGCAGCCGGCAATTTGCGGCTGTACCGGTGGGAAGACGGCAGTGTTACTGCGGAACTGGATAAGATCGCGGATATGGAACGCAATGCCGATCTGCTGGTAAAGGGTGTGACTTCTTCGGTTTCTCCGCTCGGGGAAAGAACATTTTCCGCGAAATACTCCTTCCAGACCGACAGGATAAGTGCGGATAAGATCACCGGAAATATCAATACAAGCTACTTTACGATGCTCAATCCGGTGGTCAGGTACATGACATTCATCTGCAAAGCCGACTCCGGAATCCGTACTCCCGACGGTGTGCTTACGCTGAAAGCCGCTGAAATGAGCGCCTGTAACTATCTTGAATCGGACAATGCCCACTACTCCATTGCCGCATCGGAAATCACCATAACCCCGCATGCCGCGCGTTTTTATCAGCTTAAATACGCTGATTTTGACATCGGTGACAGTTCGGTGTTTCTGCTCAACGGTGTGGTGAAAATTTACGGTATCCCGGTGCTTTGGCTGCCGGTGTTTTACAAACCGAAAGAGGAAAATCTCGGTATTGCCGGATTCCAGTTCGGCGAAGACGGTGATCTGGGATTTTATCTGAAATTTTACAAAAAACTGGCATTCCCCGAATATCCGAACTTTACGGCAAAGCTGATGGCGGACTTCTACTCCGACCGCGGTTTCGGTTATGGTTTGGAAGGCAAAGCGGTCACGCAGGACAGCCGTACCGATGTTTTTGTCTACTCCATCTACGACAATGACCCCTATGGCAGTGAGGATTATGATGAGTACCGTCAGAAAGTCCCCAATGCCCGTTATGATTTCCGTATCAGCAACGTTACCCATATCACACCGCGACTGGATTTCCGCGGAGCGTTTGAGTGGCTGAGCGATCCGTATTTCACGCGCGACTTCTTCGATGACCGCTACGCGGGCAATCCCCAGCCGGCGACCTATGCCGCACTGGAACAGCAGTTCGATGATTTCAGCCTTTCGGCTTACGTCCGTTTCCGGGTAAATGATTTCTTCACCACGGTGGAAAAAACTCCGGAATTGCGCCTTGATATCCCGCGGCAGGAAATTTTCAACACCGGTATCTACTATCAGGGTGATATGCAGGCGGCGTATATGAAAATGCGCTGGCTCGACTTCGACGGCGACGATCCGCTTACCGCGTATGAAGAAGATCTTTACGAAGGATATGCACAGCGTTTGAGAAAAGGTGAGTTCCGTGCGGTCATGCGCGATTACATGCGCCGCAATTTCATGGGTGAAATCGAACGGTATGACAAGTTGAAAGATTATGCCGCGTTCCGTTTTGACACGACCCACTTCATCTATTACCCCATTACAACGAAGTATTTCAACTTCATTCCGCGTGCCGGATTCCGTCTGACGGCGTATTCCCACACCAGCAAAACGAAGATCACCAATGATGACCTCAAAGTGATGTTCCAGGCGGCAAATCCGCAGAGCAGCGGCAAGTTCAACTTTAAAAATTACGATGATGACGGCGGCTCAAAGGTCCGTCTGGCAGCGGAACTGGGTTTTGAATTGTCGACCAAACTCCACAACACATGGCAGAATGTCCGCAGTGAATTTTTCCAGATCGACGGATTGCGCCATATCATGCAGCCGTATGTGAATTACACATATATCCCCAAACCGACGTTGAAGCGCGAAAAAATCTACTTTTTCGACGATGTTGACCGTATTACCAAGCAGAATTTCTTCCGTTTGGGTATCATCAACCGCTTGCAGACCCGTTCCGGCAATTCGGTGAAAAACCTGCTGACGATGGAAAATTATATGGATATCCATCTGGAAAAGGATGATGAGTACAAAGATCACGGTCCTTTCGGAACTCTCGGTACCACGCTGGAAATGGAGCTGTTCAAAGGTTTGACCGTCAACGCCGATATCCTGCTCGACCTCAGCGGTGAAAATGAGGTCGAAGATACCATCCGTCACGGCCGCAACGTCGGCAAAGTCGGTCTGGCGCAGGATTGGATAAATATGCTCAATCTTTCCGTGACCTATTCTCCGGCGAAGAACTGGAAATTCTCTTTCGGTTACAACTATGTGCGCCCGTACAGTTACCGCAGTGTATACTCTATGGGTTCGACATTGAGCAAGATCGACGCATCAAGTTATTTCGACAATTACAGCAGTTCGACGGATGAGGCATTCTACTTCCGCTTCAATATGCCGCTTACGCCGGATCACCGCACTTTGGGAATGTTCAATTTCAGCTACGATGTTCCGGAAGGTTCGATCGACAAAGTCGGTGTCGCCGTCGTCCGTCAGTTCCACTGCTGGCAGCTGACCCTTACGGCATCGCTTGACCGCGAGTATGATGACGGCAAGTGGGCGTGGGAACCGGAGTTTTCCGTTTCCGCCAACCTGACCGGTTTGAATGAATTGCTCAACAATACCCAGAACCGGGTATTGCGCGATGTAAAGACCGATTTCAGCGGGGTGAAATTCTGAAAAACATACATAACAGAGGCAATTTCAAAAGTTCTCAAAAATTCTTGAAAATCATCGCTGCGATCTCAAAGCGGAGCGTTTTCGGTGGTTATTTATTCAATAGCCACGCTCAAACTACCGCTTTAATCTCATCAACGCTGATTTTTCAATCTCTTTTTGATTGACTTTTGCAATTACCTCAACAGAGTGTTGATATCCGAGGGAGAGTGAAATATGTTTATTGTTACCGGCGGTGCCGGACTTATCGGCAGTGCGATGATCTGGCAGCTCAACCGCTCCGGATTGAGCGATATTCTGGTGGTCGATCATCTTGGCAATACCAGCGACAAGTGGAAAAATCTTGCTCCGCTGCGTTTTGATGATTATCTTGAACGCGATGATTTTTTCGCCAGACTTTCTGCCGGATACTTCAACGGGACGAAGATCGAAGGAGTCATCCACTTCGGTGCGTGTTCATCGACAACTGAGCGCGATGCAACGTATCTTGCTGAAAACAACTTCCGTCTGACCGCGAACATGGCGGAGTTCTGTGCCGCAAACAATATCCGTATGGTTTATGCGTCAAGCTGTGCGACCTACGGCGACGGTTCACAGGGATATGATGATGATGAAAACACCATTGAAAAGCTCCGTCCGTTGAACATGTACGGTTACAGCAAACAGCTTTTCGACCTCTGGGCGAAGCGGCGCGGATTGCTCAATGTGATCGCCGGATGTAAATTTTCCAACATTTACGGTCCCAATGAACGGCACAAGGCGAATATGCGCAGTGTGGTTCTGCGCAGCTGGGAACAGATCACTGCCACTGGAAAAATGCAGCTGTTCCGCTCCTATAAAAAGGAGTATGCCGACGGCGAACAGCTCCGGGATTTCCTCTATGTGAAAGATGCGGTGAAAATGGTGGAGTTCATTTTCAACAAACCCGCCGCCGCCGGATTGTTCAACATCGGCAGCGGTATCGCTGAAAGCTGGAATCATCTGGTCACCGCCGCGTTCAATGCGTTGAAAAAGCCGGTCAATATCGAATATATCGACATGCCCGAATCGTTGCGTGACCGTTACCAGTATTACACTTGTGCTTCGATCGAAAAACTCCGCAAACTCGGTTACAGCGAAAAGGTGATGAGCCTTGACGAAGCTGTTGCCGACTATATATGCAACTATCTGGAACGCGGTTTGTATCTCGGTGATGAATAAAAAAAAGCATAAAGTTCCGCCGCAAAGCGGAGTTCTGGAGCGGGTGCTTACCGGGGCGCAGGCGGCGATAACGGCGATAGATTCCGGCAGTGTCACGCTTGATGATCTTCTTGACCGTGCGCCGGATGATTGCCGCCGGATGCTGGAGCATTTGTTGATGCAGTTTTACCGTTACCGCAAAAGCATCCGCGCATCGTGGCAGAAATATTGCCGTAAAAAACCGTCGGTTCACATATCATCACTGCTTGATGCGGCAGTTACCCAGTGTTTTTTTCAAAGTCAGGTCAATACTTATTCCGTGGTCAATGTGGCGGTGATGCTTGCCAGAACGGAACATGCGGATAAATTTGTCAATGCGGTACTGCGTTCAGTGTTGCGCGAAGGGTATAAGTTCCCGAAAACCGCGCAGGAAATTCTGCCGGAAGCGATTTTGAAAAGGTGGAAAAAGAGTTTTTCCGCAGAGGATATTGAGCGTTTTGCCGGACTTTTCCTGCAAAAACCGCCTTTTACTTTCCGTCTTTGTGCGGGGTGTGCGGATCTGCCGGAAAAGAGCAGTGAGATTTCCGCATTTGAGCCTTTTCGTTTTGCCGCAGGTTCTGCGGCGGCGGTGCTGGATTCAACGGAGTTTGCCGCCGGGAAATATTACATTCAGGATCCGGCGGCATCAATGGCGGTGTCGCTGGCAAAAGATATTCTGCCCGGGTGCGGGACGCTTCTCGACCTTTGTGCGGCGCCCGGAGGTAAAACTCTTATGGCGGCGGAACTGCTTGCTCCCGGAGCGCGGATAACAGCGGCGGATATTTCAGAAAAGCGGCAGAAACTTACCGCAGAGAACTTCAAGCTCCGCAATATTTCCGCCAGGATCATTACTGCCGATCCCGCAGAGGTGCAGGGGAGTTTTGATTTTGTCATTGCCGATATGCCGTGTTCCAATACGGGGGTGTTCCGCCACCGTCCCGATGCACTGTGGCGTTTTTCGGAAAAATCGCTTGCTGAAGTTATGGAAGTTCAAAAACATATCCTGCATCATGCGGCAGGATTGACCGCTGAGGGCGGGTATCTGCTTTTGTCGACATGTTCGATCGAAGAGGATGAAAACACGTTACCGGCAGAGGAGCTTGAGGGATTTACGCTCATTGAGAGCCGGACGCTGCTTCCGGAAAAGGAACATGACGGCGCATTTGCCGCACTTTGGCAGAAAAAGTGTGGCATTTTGCCTTGAAGTGTGCTATATTATATTAAATAAAAACATTAATAAAGTTTACATAAAGGTGTTATTATGGCTGAAAACGTTGAAAACAGTGCCGTTCAGAACATGGATATGTTTGAACAGCGTGCCGCAAAGATCCGTGAATATCAGGAAGCCGGAGTCAATCCTTTCGGCGGAGCATTTCCCGATGTGGAAATGATCGAAGCTGTCCGTACCAAAGAACTCCCCCCTGAAGGCAGTGAACTGCCTGCGCCTTCCGCCGTCGTTGCCGGACGTATGACCGCCAAACGCGGAATGGGCAAATCCATCTTTGCCGACCTGCGTGACAGCACCGGCAGACTCCAGCTTTTTGCCGGTAAAAGTGATATGCCGGAGGAGATGTTCGCACTTTGCCGCAAACTTGATATCGGTGATATCATCGGTGTCAAAGGTACGCTTTTTACCACAAAGACCGGTGAATTGACCCTGCGTGTCAAAGAGGTGACACTGCTTTCCAAATCCATGCGTCCCCTGCCGGAAAAATTCCACGGTCTGGTCGATGTTGAGCAGCGCTACCGTCAGCGCTACCTTGACCTGATCGCCAATCCGGAAGTGAAAGATGTTTTCCGCAAACGTTCCGCGATCATCCGCGAAGTCCGCAACTTCCTTGCCGACCGTGGATTTATGGAAGTTGAAACTCCGATGCTCCAGCCGCTTGCCGGCGGTGCATCCGCCACCCCCTTTGAAACCTTTTACGGCGCGTTGAACAGCACCGTTTACATGCGTATTGCGCCGGAACTTTATTTGAAACGTCTTCTGGTCGGCGGATTTGAAAAGGTGTTTGAACTCAACCGCTCCTTCCGTAACGAGGGACTTGACCGCCGTCACAATCCGGAGTTCACCATGCTTGAGATCTATCAGGCGTACAGCGATTGCAAAGGCATGATGGAACTTATTGAAAGCATGATCTCCACTGTGGCGATGAAGGTTTGCGGAACGCTGAAGATCGACCACGGCGACGGCAAGATCATCGACTTCACTCCGCCGTTCCGCCGCGCGACCTATCATGAACTCTGCAAAGAAAAAGGCGGCGAAGACTGGTTCGATATCACTCCGGCAGAGCGCGTTGAACGCGGAAAGAAACTTGGTCTGGATGTCAACGCCTCCATGAGTGATCTGGAAGTTACCAACGAACTTTACGAAAAACTGGTCGAACCGAACAATATCCAGCCGACCTTTGTCACCCGTCTTCCGGCGGAACTGCTGCCGCTTGCCAATCCCTGCGCCGATGATCCGTCGCTGGTCGATGTTTTTGAACTCGGCGTCAACGGCATGGAACTTGCTCCGGCGTACAGCGAGCTGAACAATCCGATCATCCAGCGTCAGCGTTTCATGGATCAGTTTGAAGCGACGAAGGAGGAGGGCGACGAGCTGGAAAATAAGGTCGATGAAGACTTCCTCACCGCGCTTGAGTACGGAATGCCCCCCGCCGGCGGTATGGGTGTCGGTATCGACCGTCTGGTGATGGCGCTCACCGGTGCGGAATCCATCCGCGACGTCATCCTCTTTCCCCAGATGAAACGCCTCAAGTAATTATGATCGTAATTCTCGGCGGCGGAGTATCCGGACAGGCAGCGGCAAAGCTGTGTGCCAAAAAAAATCTTCCCTGTACTGTGGTCAGTGACGGGGAAGGGGTTACTCTGCCTGACGGGGAACTTATTGTGGTCTCCCCCGGATTGCATCCGGAAAAATCCGCACTTTACAAGGCGGCACTTGCCTCCGGAAAAAAGATCGTCAGTGAAATGGAGTTCGGTTCCGGATTCTGGAACAAACCGCTTCTGGCGATAACCGGAACCAACGGCAAAACGACCACCACAGAATTGACCTGCCATTTGCTGCGCGGCTGCGGAGTGAAGGCGGAAGTGTGCGGAAATATCGGCAGACCGCTTTCCGATCTGGCAGCTGACGGTGATGATTGTGAAGTTGCGGTCATCGAAGTAAGCTCATTCCAGCTTGAAAAGATTTGTGGATTTGCTCCGCTTGCCGGAGTTATCCTCAATTTTCAAAGTGATCATATCGACCGCTACCCCGGCGGATTTGCTGAATATTGTGCCACAAAAAAGAAACTTTT
Source organism: Lentisphaerota bacterium (assembly GCA_015061615.1). Lineage (GTDB taxonomy): Bacteria > Verrucomicrobiota > Lentisphaeria > Victivallales > Victivallaceae > UBA1784. Next base: position 16,899 of record SUWE01000017.1, on the reverse strand, counting down.
TGACCGGATACCGGAAGAAAACCGGATATGGGGCTTGAGTTTTGCAGAAAAATCCCGCCGGGTATCTTATGAAAACGGCGTGCTTCTGCTTGACGGGGAAAAGTTTTTCGATTTGAATAAAAGCGACCTTCCCGGATTCCATAACGGTGAAAATGCCGCCGCGGCAGTGGAGTTGTGTCTGCGGTATCTGCCGCTTGAAAAAGTGAAAAGCCGCGAATTTTCAGGTTTGCTGGGTTCGTTCCGCAGAGGCAAACACCGCATTGAAGTCGTCGGAACAGTAAACGGAATAACGTTTGTCGATGACTCCAAAGGAACAAATCCGGCGGCAGTGCTGGCGGCAATAGATTCTCTGCCCGGTAAACTGGTGATACTTCTCGGCGGTTTGGGCAAGGGAATGGATTTTACTCCGCTGGCATCGCGGGCGGAACGCTTCCGCGCGGCGGTGGTTTACGGTGCTGACGGCGCAGATATTGCCCGGATCCTCAAAAAACATTGTGTGTGCATCGAGTGCGGCAGTGATTTCAAAGAGGTGATGCAATGCGCGGTGAATGCGGCGGAACCGGGGGATACGGTACTGCTGTCGCCCGCGTGCGCCAGTATGGATATGTTCAAAAATTACGCGGAACGGGGCGACGTTTTTGCCCGTTTGGCAATGGAAATAACAAAAAACCCGTAATCACGTGCTTGAAAAATGTGCAGAATACGGTTATTTTAAGCAGCAGCATAGTAGTGTTTATATAAAAAGAACCTGGAGTTTTTGCAATGGGCGGTTTTTTCGGAGTGGTTTCAAGCGGAGATTGTGTCAGTGATCTCTATTTCGGAATAGACTATCATTCACATCTCGGAACACGGCGCGGAGGTATTGCCGTTGCCCGTCCTGACGGCGGTATCGACCGCCGCATCCATGATATAAGCAATTCGCAGTTCCGTTCCAAATTTGACGATGAGATCGGCTCATTCAAGGGCAGCTGCGGGATCGGTGTCATCAGCGATACCGAAGATCAGCCGCTTATCATTACCAGCCAGCTTGGAACGTTTGCCCTTACCACGGTCGCAAAAATCAATAATATCGACGAGATCATCGAACAGGGATTTTCAAGCGGATGCTCCCATCTTTCCGAATCCGGTGACGGTGAACCGAATCCGACAGAAGTGGTGGCGATGCTCATCAGCCGGAGCAATACGATTTCCGGCGGCATCGAGTACGCCCAGAGAGTCATTGACGGCTCCTGTTCGATGCTGATATTGAAAAAAGACCGCATTTATGCCGCGCGCGACCGCTACGGCAGAACCCCGGTCATCATCGGCAGAAAGCCCGGAGCGTTTGCGGTGACGATGGAAACGACCGCATTCCCGAATCTTGATTTTGAACTTCTGCGCGAACTCGGCCCCGGGGAGGTGGTGGAAATAACCGCTGACGGTGTGAAACAGCTGACACCCCCGGGCAGAACGTGCAAAATATGCAGTTTTTACTGGGTTTATTACGGATATCCTTCAAGCTGTTACGAAGGTGTGAACACTGAAAGCGCCCGCTACCGCAACGGTGCGAATATGGCGGAAAAAGATAAAGATATCCTGCCTGAAATAGATTCTATCTGCGGTATTCCCGACTCCGGAGTTCCCCATGCGGTCGGTTACTCCAATGCGGCGCATAAACCGTACCAGCGGGCGTTTGTCAAATATACTCCGACCTGGCCGCGCAGTTTCACTCCGCAGGATCAGAAGATCAGAGAGAAGATCGCCCGGATGAAACTGATCCCGGTCGAAGAACAGATACGCAACAAAAAACTGCTTTTCTGCGATGACTCCATTGTCCGCGGAACTCAGCTGCGCGATACCGTCGGCAGACTTTACCGGCGGGGAGCGAAAGAGGTTCACATGCGTTCAGCATGTCCGCCGCTTATTTTCGGATGCAAATTTCTGAACTTCTCCCGTTCCAGAAGCGAACTTGATCTGGCGGCGAGAAGGGCGATCAGCCGTCTGGAAGGCGGCAAAGTCACCTGCGAAGTGCTGAAAGAGTATCTTACTTACGGGTCACCGAAATATTTGCAGATGGTTGAGGAGATACGCAGAGATCTCAATCTGACTTCGCTCAAGTTCCAGAAACTTGAAGATCTTATAAAAGCTATCGGCTTGCCGCAGGAGCGGGTCTGTACCTATTGCTGGAACGGCAGAGACGTTGAAAACGAAGCTCCTGAATTTGAGTGACCGCTATGAGTGAATGGGTTACAGAAGCGGCAAACGGTTACGGGCAGACGATCGAAATCACCCGTAAAATCTATGAAAAGCAGAGCAAATATCAGAAAATAGAGATATTTGATACCGTGAAACTGGGCAGGATGCTCATGCTTGACGGTATAATCCAGTTCACTGACAGCGATGAGTTCGCGTATCAGGAAATGATGGCACATCTGCCGTATTATGCACACGGCAATCCGGAAAGGATCCTGGTCATCGGCGGCGGAGACGGCGGAGTTCTGCGCGAATTGGCGAAGCATCCGGAGCCGCAGGTGCTGGATTTGTGCGATATAGATGAAGAAGTGATAAAAGCGGCAAAAACGTATCTGCCGGAAATGGCGTGCGGTTTTGACGATCCGCGTGTGAATATACATATTGCCGACGGCAGTGCTTTTATAAAGGAAAAAGAGGGTTATTACGATCTGGTGATCGTGGATTCCACCGATCCGGGCGGTCCCGGAGCGCCGCTTTTCGGGGCGGAGTTCTATGCAAGTCTGAAAAAGGCGCTGCGCCCCGGCGGTGTGGTCGGAACTCAGGCGGAGTCACCGTGGCTGCTGCCTGAGGTGGTGAAAAATCTGATAGATGCGGCAAGAAGCAATTTCCGTTATGTGGATTATGCGGCGATATCGGTGCCGACCTATCCGACCGGTATGATCGGCTGCTGTACGGCATCGGATACGAAAAATGTCGCGGTTCCGGCGGCGGAACCTGATGATGATATCGCGCGCAAACTGCGTTATTATAACCGGCGCGTACACGAAGCGGCGTTTGCAAAACCGCAGTTTGTCGCCGGAATGCTGGGATTTGAAAGCTGAATCATTTCCGGCTTGCACTCCGGACAGGGGTTGAAACGGTGCTTGGTAAATGGATTTTACCCTGAAAAAGCGGAAAATCGGTAAAAGTGCCAAAAAAAATGAAAAAAAGTCGTGAAAACGATTTGAAAAAACAAAAGACGCAGACTATATTATACACATGTTCGCATATCACACCGGAAAACGGTGAGTGCAATGTGCTCGGGTGGCGGAACTGGCAGACGCGTATGGTTGAGGTCCATATGGAGCGATCCTTGGGGGTTCGAGTCCCCCCTCGAGTACCATTCTTTTGATGATGTACGGGCCTACATAGCTCAGTCGGTAGAGCACATCCTTGGTAAGGATGAGGTCTCCGGTTCAAGTCCGGATGTAGGCTCCAGTTTTTGTTAAGTGTCTTGCAAGGAACCAAAAAACCCTGTCAGGAGGAAAAAATGGCTAAAGAAAATTTTGTGAGAACAAAGCCGCACGTTAACGTCGGTACTATCGGCCACGTTGACCATGGTAAGACCACTCTGACTGCTGCTATTACCATGTGTATGCACAGCAAATTCGGCGGTGGCGAAATTCGTAAGTATGATGAAATCGACAACGCCCCGGAGGAAAAGGCTCGTGGAATCACAATCAATACCTCCCACGTTGAATACGAAAGCGCCAACCGTCACTATGCGCACGTTGACTGCCCGGGCCACGCTGACTATGTGAAGAACATGATCACCGGTGCTGCTCAGATGGACGGTGCGATCCTCGTTATCGCCGCTACCGACGGTCCGATGGCTCAGACCTATGAGCACGTTCTGCTCGCCCGTCAGGTCGGTGTGCCCGCTATCGTTGTCTTCATGAACAAATGCGATATGCTGGATGACCCCGAACTGCTCGAACTCGTTGAGATGGAAATCCGCGAACTGCTGAGCAAGTACGACTTCCCCGGCGACGATACCCCGATCATCAGAGGTTCCGCTCTGAAAGCTGTCGAGGCTGAAGGTGCTGCTGACGATCCGGCTTGCGCCCCGATCTACGAACTGATGGAAGCTGTTGACAGCTTTGTTCCGGAGCCGCAGCGCGACATTGATAAACCCTTCATCATGCCGATCGAAGACGTGTTCTCAATCGAAGGTCGCGGTACTGTTGTTACCGGACGTATCGAGAGCGGTGTTATCAAAGTCGGTGAAGACGTTGAAATCGTCGGTATCCGCGAGACCAGCAAAACCACCGTTACCGGTGTTGAAATGTTCCGTAAGATTCTTGACCAGGGTCAGGCTGGCGATAACGTCGGTTGCCTGCTCCGCGGTACCAAGAAGGAAGACGTTGTCCGCGGTCAGGTTCTTGCCAAACCCGGTTCAATCACTCCTCACACCAAATTCAAAGGTGAGATCTACGTGCTGAGCAAAGAAGAAGGTGGACGTCACACCCCGTTCTTCAACAACTATCGTCCTCAGTTCTACTTCCGTACCACTGACGTCACCGGTTCCATTACCCTTGCTGAGGGTACCGAAATGGTGATGCCCGGCGATAACACTTCCATCACCGTCGAGCTGATCGCTCCGATCGCTATGGAAAAAGGTCTTCGTTTCGCTATCCGTGAAGGCGGTCGTACCGTTGCTTCCGGTCGTGTTTCCGAAGTTATCGAGTAATCAGAATCCGGGGATTTATCCCTTGGATTGAGGATTGATCCCTGGCCGCCGTCAGACGGTCAGGGATAATATCATAATAACGAATAAAAGAAGTTGAGTGCTTGTTATGGCTCGTGAACTGGTTATTATGGAGTGCACAGAGTGCAAACGTCGTAACTATACGACTACAAAAGAAAAGCGCAACACTCCTGAACGTTTGGAAAAGAAAAAATATTGCCCCTTTGAACGCAAACACACTTTGCACAAAGAAACAAAGTAATATTTAGCATTTATCGCGCAGGAAAGTAGCTCAGTTGGCTAGAGCAGCGGTCTCCAAAACCGCAGGTCGTGAGTTCGAGCCCCACCTTTCCTGCCAGTTTTTCTAAAAAGTTTTAACAGACAAGGTTAACAGATGGAAAAGAGCAAAAAAACAGCGATGTCCGGATTTGATTCAGTAATGTCCCGTATCCGCGGCTTTTGCGCTGATACCGTTGCCGAACTCGGCCGTTGCTCCTGGCCCTCGCGTCAGCAGTTGCTTGAATCTACGGTGCTGGTGGTTGTGGCAATGGTTATCCTTGCCTGTTTTGTTGCCGGTGTTGATGAGATTGCGCGTTTGGTGATCGATCTGGTCACGACCCGCGGTTGATATTTTACGGACAGATAGCTTTCGGTGAAAACAATGGACGAATCAGTAGATATGCAGCAGGATGTCCGCGGGCAGTGGTTTGTTATTCAGACCTTGTCCGGACACGAAAATAAAGTACGCGACACCATCAACCGGCAGTTGCGTATGGGCGATCAGGTTCCCGTTTACGAAGCATTGATCCCCGAAAACAAAGTCAAAGAGATCCGTAACGGCAAAGCGGTTACGGTAACGAAAAAACTGTTCCCCGGTTACGTTCTGGTCCGCATGGATCTTTACGATGAGAACGGTGCAGTTGATGAAAAAGCATGGTATTTCGTGCGCAGTGTTCAGGGAGTTCTCGGTTTTCTCGGTGATGCAACCCGCCCGATGCCGCTCTCTGAAGCAGAGTTCCTCGATATGAATCCCGCCATGGGCGAAGATGCCCCCGCCCCGATGCTTATTATCGGTGTCAAGGTCGGCGATATGGTCCGTATCAAGGATGGCGTATTTCTGGGTTGCGAAGGCAAGGTTATGGCAATCGACGAGACCCGCGGCCGTCTGACCGTGGAAATCTTGCTCTTTGGCAGAACCACTCCGGCTGAATTGGAGTTTTGGCAGGTCGAAGCGGCAGTTTAAGCCGTTTCGGGACTTTATAAAAAAGTGTTGGCATCGGTCACGGGAGGAATCCTGTCAATCCTGACCGGACAGATGTCGTAAAAAGGAAGTAATCATGGCAAAGAAGATTACAGGCTTGATCCGGTTGCAGATTCCGGCAGGCGCCGCGAATCCGGCACCCCCTATCGGTCCGGCGCTCGGTGCTGCAGGCTGTAACATTATGGAGTTCTGTAAGCAGTTCAATGCCGCCACTCAAGCTCAGAGCGGCACGATTATTCCCGTTGTGATCACGGTCTATCAGGATCGTTCTTTCACATTCATCTGCAAGTCGCCCCCGGCTGCTGTCCTTATCAAGAAGGCGGCTGGTGTCGCTTCCGCGGCTAAGAAGCCCGGCAGCGAAAAAGCGGGTAAAATCACCCGCGAACAGGTTCGCGAAATCGTGCAGATCAAACGGGAAGATATGAATGCCCGGAGCGAAGAAGCGGCGATGCGCATCATCGAAGGAACCGCGCGCAGCATGGGAATCGAGGTGGTCGATGCGTAGAAGTAAACTGTACAAAAAGCAGCTTGAAGCGCTGGGCGATCTGCAGGCTCGCCGTACCGTCGACGAAGCGATCAATTTGCTCAAGGCTCTGCCCGGAGTCAAATTCGATCAGACTGTCGAAGTTGCGTTCAAGCTGGGAATTGATCCGCGTAAGTCGGATCAGACCGTTCGCGGTGTCTGCCCGATGCCCCGCGGTACCGGTAAAACTGTCCGCGTTGCGGTGGTTTGCGACGGTGCCCAGGCTGACGAAGCCCGTGAAGCCGGTGCTGATGTCGTCGGGTATGAAGATCTGGTTCAGCAGATCAAAGACGGCTTTCAGGATTTCGATACCCTGATCGCCACCCCGGAAGCGATGAAAATGGTTCGTCCGCTGGGCCGTCAGCTCGGTCCGCGCGGTTTGATGCCGAACCCCAAGACCGGAACTGTTACCGATGCTGTCGGTGCTGCGGTCCGCGAGGCGAAAGCCGGACGTGCCGAATTCCGTGCTGACCGTGGTGCATGTGTTCATGTTCCCATCGGCAAACTGTCATTTGAAGCTGATGCGCTCAAAGAGAACTTTGACGCTCTGAGTGATGCTATTCAGAAGGCCCGTCCGGCATCTGCCAAGGGTCAGTATATCATCTCCTGCTCAGTTTCAGCGACGATGACTCCCGGCCTCAAAATCAACCTTAAGGAACTGGTGAGGGCGGCGAAATGAGAATCGAGAAACAATACCTTGTAGCTTCGATCGTTGATGCGGTCAAGAATTCCGATTATGTCTATTTCGTCTCTTACGCCGGTTTGACGGTCAAGACCTTCTCTGATCTGCGCAATCAGCTGGCTGCTGCCGGCGCATTCTGCCAGGTTCAGAAAAATACTTTGATCAAGAAAGCCGCCGAACAGCTGGAGCTGGAAGGCGTTGAGGCGATCGACCTTACCGCGAGTACCGCAATGGTCTTCGGTAAAGGTGACTGCAGTGCCGTGGCCAAACTGCTTGTCGAATTCGGCAAGAAGCAGGAAGAAGTCAAGGCAAAAGGCGGTTATATGGATGGCGCGGTGCTGTCCGCCGCAGAAGTCGGTGCGCTGGCTGATCTGCCTGCCAAACCGGTACTCCAGGCTATGCTGCTCGGTGTCCTTCAGGCGCCGGCCCGCAACCTCGTTACGGTTCTCAATGCAAAAGTGTCGAGCATCGTAAATGTGGTTAACGCCTATAAAGACAAACTTGAGAACGCGAACAATTAATAAGCATGGGAGGCATATAAGATGTCCGAAGAAAACAAAATGGAAGAGTTCGTTTCCTACATTGAAAACATGACCGTCCTGGAGCTTTCCAAACTGGTCAAAACCCTCGAAGAGCGTCTCGGCGTGAGCGCTGCTGCTCCGGTCGCCGTCGCTGCCGCTGCTCCGGCTGCTGCCGCTGCTGCTCCGGCTGAAGAAAAAACTGAATTTGACGTCATCCTCGCCGGTTTCGATGCCGACAAGAAGATCGCCGTCATCAAAGAGATCCGTGGTATCACCGGTCTCGGTCTGAAAGAAGCCAAAGACCTCGTCGAAGGCGCTCCCAAGACCATCAAAGAGGCTGTCGCCAAAGACGAAGCCGACAAAATCAAAGCCACCCTCGAAGGTGCTGGCGCCAAAGTCGAAATCAAGTAATTTTCTTGTTCGATTTACTCACGGCGGCGGGGTGAAAACCCCGTCCGCCGCGATTTCGTGTTTTATGCACGGATAGATTTTCCGGTGTGGTTTTTTATCGGAAAATTTTGCTTCCATAGCTTGCTGCCGGTGTGGTCTTTTGCCGGTTCCAGCAGGCGGTCCGGATCGCGGGATGTGGTTTTTTATCCCCGCCGGAGGTGTTCCCGATTTCGTTTTCCGTAAGATGCGGTCGGAAAAGTTGTAAAAACTTTTGCTTCTGTAATGTTTTTTGGGCAATTTTTGCCCGCTTGATGTGTGTGGAAAAACAGAGATCGGTTGTTTTGTGTCTTGATTTCAGTATTTTTACTCCGGGGGGGGAGTAATTTTTCTTCCGGCAAAGAAATTTTTGAATATTTTCATTTAACCCATAAATAATAAGGTGAATGTATGGCGGAACGTAAAAGTTTCGGACGGCTGCGCAATGTTTTGGAGATGCCGGACCTCATCAGTCTTCAGGTAGACTCCTATGACAATTTTTTGCAGCGTTTCGTACCGCCTGCCGAGCGCAAACGGCAGGGACTTCAGGAAATTTTCATGGATATTTTCCCCATTGAAAGTTTCGATAAAAAAATGTCGCTGGAATTTGTTTCCTACGAAATCGGTGAAATTCCCAAAGCCAAGCAGGATGTTATCGACTGCATCAAAGACGGTTTGATCTACGATGCGCCGCTTTATGTCAACTACCTGCTCAAAGTCAATGATGCCGAGATTCCGGAACGTGTCTACATGGGCGATATCCCCCTGATGACCGAACAGGGAACCTTTATCATCAACGGTGCTGAGCGCGTTATCATCAGCCAGCTGCACCGCAGTCCCGGTATTTGCTTTGAAAAGAACCGTCACACCTCCGGCAGAATGCTTTACAGCTACCGTGTCATTCCCGACCGCGGCAGCTGGATGGATGTGCAGTTTGATCAGAGCGGTCTTATCCAGATCTATCTTGACCGCCGCCGCCGCCGCCGGAAATTCTTCATCACGACCTTCTTCCGCGCGATCGGTTATCCGACCAACCATGATATCCTCAAGGAGTTCTATCCGGTTAAAAAGATGGCGCTTTCCACTCTGATCAAAGAGAAGGATATTTCCAAATACTACACTGTCGACAACGTTGTCAACGATACTGATGATATCATCTTCGGAGAGTTGCTCCAGCTGACTGACAAGGCGCTGGCGGATATGCGTGCTGCGGGTATCGAACAGGTCGAAGTTGCCGTTGTTCCGCCCAAAGAAGATTACATTTTTGCCACGATGCGTAAAGATCCTGCCCGCAACGAAGATAAAGCGCTTGAGCAGATTTATCAGCGTATGCGTCCGGGCGATCCGACGAACCTCGGCAATGCCAAACTGCTTATCAAACGTCTCTTTTTCGATAACCGCCGCTACGATCTCGGTCTGGTCGGCCGTTACAAACTCAATGAGAGATTGAAACACGGTATCGCTTCCGACCTGCGTGTGCTTGATCCCAAAGATCTTATCGAAGCGACGAAGATGCTTATCGAACTGCATCACACCAACGGTCCGGTCGATGATATCGACCACCTCGGCGCCCGCCGTGTCCGTACTGTCGGCGAATTGCTTCAGAATCAGTGCCGTGCCGGTCTTCTGCGTACCGAACGTCTCATCCGTGAGCGCATGACCTTTGATGAAGCGAATATTTCACCTTCAAAACTTATCAATCACAAGACATTTGCCGGTGTTATCCGCGATTTCTTCGCCCGCAGTCAGCTTTCCCAGTTCATGGATCAGAACAACCCGTTGAGTGAGTTGACCAACAAACGCCGTTTCTCAGCGTTGGGTCCCGGCGGTTTGAGCCGTGACCGTGCCGGATTTGAAGTCCGCGACGTTCACTCCAGCCACTACGGCCGTATCTGTCCGATCGAAACTCCGGAAGGTCCGAACATCGGTCTTATCAGCTCAATGGCGCTTTATGCGATCATCAACGAATACGGATTCCTTGAAACTCCGTACCGCAAGGTCGTCGACGGTCAGGTCACCGACGTGATCGAGTACCTGACTGCGGACAAGGAAGAAGGTTTCGTTATCGCACAGGCAAACGCCATGCTGGACGAAAACAACCGTTTCGTCCGTGATATGGTCATGTGCCGTCAGGCAGGTGAATCTGCTGAGCATCCGCGCGAAACCATTGATTACATGGACGTTTCACCGCAGCAGCTGGTCAGTGCCGCTGCCGGTATCATTCCCTGTCTGGAACACGACGACGCGAACCGTGCGTTGATGGGATCAAACATGCAGCGCCAGGGTGTGCCGCTGCTCGTTCCGGATTCACCGTATGTCGGTACCGGTCTTGAAGCGCGTATCGCCCGCGACTCCCGTGCGGTGGTCGTTGCCCGCGAAGATGGTGTCGTTGCCGAAGTCAACAGCGAACGCATTGTGGTCACTCCCGACGGTTCACTGCCGACCGATGAAGAACCCGGCCGCACCTACCGTCTTTACAAATATCTGCGCAGTAATGCCGGAACCTGTATCAATCAGCGTCCGTGCGTCCGCAGCGGTCAGGTTGTCAAAAAAGGCGATCTGCTTGCCGACGGTGCCGCAACTCAGGGCGGTGAACTTGCGCTGGGCCGCAACGTGCTGGTGGCATTCATGCCGTGGTGCGGATACAACTTTGAGGACGCGATCATCGTCAGTGAACGTCTGGTGAAAGAAGACGTTTACACCAGTATCCACGTTGATGAATTTGAGATCATCAGCCGCGATACGAAACTCGGTCCGGAAGAGATCACCCGCGATATTCCGAACGTCGGTGAAGATGCACTGCGCAACCTTGACAGCCGCGGTATCGTTATCGAAGGCGCGGAAGTCAAGCCCGGTGATATCCTCGTCGGTAAGATCACTCCGAAAAGTGAAACTGAACTTGCTCCGGAAGAGCGCCTGCTCCGTGCCATCTTCGGTGAAAAAGCTGCTGATGTCAAAGACTCCAGTTTGACCGTCGCCAGCGGTAAAGGCGGTATTGTCATGGATATCCGTATCGATGCGGATAAAGATCACTCACCCAAGACTCCGCCGACCAAGCAGTCCCTCAAAAACGAGGAAAAGAAGATCCGCAACGAGTACAGAGAAAAGAACAATCAGCTGATCGAAGATCTGGTCAAGGAGCTTGAAGGTCTGCTGCTGGGCAATAAGATCACCTGTCCTGTCACTACCGGTGAAGGCGAGGAAATGAAGGTGTTGATCCCTGCCAACCGCAAGATCACCAGAAGCCCCATTGCCAAACTTGCCAATCACCACAGCCAGTGGAATATGGATGAGTGTCCGCTCAAACCTGCGATCGCAGAGATCATGGAGCGTTTTGAGGAACGTTTCGCGGAAAACGAAGCGACCCTCAATTCTATGGAAAACAGCAATCCTGCCGATGCCGATCAGGGTACGATCCGCCGCGTCAAAGTCTATGTCGCCTGCAAACGCAAACTTCAGGTCGGTGACAAGATGGCGGGACGTCACGGTAACAAGGGTATCGTTTCCCGGATCGTTCCCGTTGAAGATATGCCGTTCCTCGAAGACGGTACTCCGGTCGATATCATTCTGAACCCGCTCGGCGTGCCGAGCCGTATGAATATCGGTCAGGTGCTGGAAACCCACCTCGGCTGGGCGGCGAAGATGCTCGGTATCAAAGTCGCGACCCCGGTCTTCGACGGTGTGACTGAGCAGGATATCGTCGACATGATGGAAAAAGGAAACGCCCGTTTTGCTGAAGAAAACGGCAAAAACTATCACTGGGGCTTCAAGAAACAGGCGGACGGCAGTTACGTTTATGACGGTAAAGCCGACGTTTACGACGGCCGTACCGGTGACCGTTTCGACCAGCGTGTTATGGTCGGTCAGATCTACATGCTGAAACTTGACCACCTGGTGGCGAACAAGATCCACGCCCGTGCGGTCGGTCCGTATTCGCTGGTCACGCAGCAGCCGCTCGGCGGTAAAGCGCAGCACGGCGGTCAGCGTTTCGGAGAAATGGAAGTCTGGGCATTGGAAGCGTACGGTGCAGCATACAACCTTCAGGAAATGCTTACCGTCAAGTCTGACGATGTCAAGGGCCGCTCAAAGATTTATGAATTGATCGTCAAAGGTCAGAACGTGCTGACTGCCGGACGTCCTGAATCCTTCAATGTGCTGTTGAAGGAAATGCAGAGTCTCGGTCTGGATATCCGCACGGTCAGCACCGGCAGTGATCGGTAAAAACAATATTCGAGGGAGGAATTTACCTTGATTGACAATACATACAACTATCGGGAGCTGTTGGGTCCCGACCCTTCAACTTCATTCGGAAAGATCTCTATCAATGTCGCCTCTCCGGACGTGATCCGGAGCTGGTCGCATGGTGAGGTCAAAAACCCCGAAACAATCAACTACCGTTCTCTGAAACCGGAAGTCGGCGGTCTTTTCTGCGAAAGGATCTTCGGACCTTCGCGTGACTGGGAGTGTCATTGCGGCAAGTACAAGCGCCACAAGAACAAAGGTGTCGTCTGCGACCGCTGCGGCGTGGAAGTCACTCTTGCCAACGTGCGCCGCGAGCGCATGGGCCACATTGAACTTGCGGTTCCGGTTTCCCACATCTGGTTTTTCAAGTGTTTGCCCTGCCGTATCGGTCTGATGCTTGAAATGACCAGCAAAGACCTTGAAAATGTTCTGTACTACGAAAAGTATGTCGTTATCGAACCGGGCGACGTCGAGGAATTGACCAAAGGTCAGGTCCTGAGCGAGACGGAGTATCAGGAAGCGCGCATTACCTACGGTGAAGCGTTTATCGCCGATATGGGTGCGCCTGCGATCAAAGCGCTGCTGGAAGATATCGATCTGGAAACGCTTAAAGGCGAGCTTGAAGTCCGTCTGGAAAAGACGAACAACAAAGCGATCCGCAAAAAACTTGCCAAACGTCTGCGTCTGGTCGAAGGATTCCTTGAATCCAACTCCCGTCCGGAATATATGATCATGTCGGTGCTGCCGGTCATTCCGCCGGATCTGCGTCCTCTGGTTCCGCTGGAAGGCGGCAGATTTGCCACCAGCGACCTGAACGACCTTTACCGCCGTGTCATCAACCGCAACAACCGGTTGAAGAACCTGCTTCAGATCCATACTCCGGATGTGATCATCCGCAACGAAAAACGTATGCTTCAGGAAGCGGTCGACTCACTGCTGGATAACGGCCGTCACGGTCGTGTCGTCACCGGAGCGGGCAACCGTGCGCTCAAGAGTCTTTCCGACATGCTTAAAGGCAAGCAGGGCCGTTTCCGTCAGAACCTGCTGGGTAAACGTGTTGACTACTCCGGCCGTTCCGTTATCGTTGTGGGACCGGAATTGAAGATCCACCAGTGCGGTCTGCCGAAGAAGATGGCGATGATCCTGTTTGAACCGTTCATCATCCGTCACCTGAAGGGGCGCGGCTACGCCCACACCGTCCGCGGTGCGAAACGCATGATCGAGCGCGGTGAATCCATCGTCTGGGATATCCTTGAGGAGGTCAGCAAAGGCCATCCTGTCATGCTCAACCGTGCGCCGACATTGCACCGTCTGAGTATCCAGGCGTTCGACCCGGTCTTGATCGAAGGTTCAGCGCTGCGTCTGCACCCGCTGGTCTGTACTGCGTACAACGCGGACTTCGACGGTGACCAGATGGCTGTTCACGTTCCGCTGTCAAACGAAGCGCAGATGGAAACGAAGCTGCTGATGCTTTCACCGAACAACATCTTCTCACCTGCAAACGGTAAACCGATCGTTTCACCCACGCAGGATATCACTCTGGGAAGTTACTATCTTACCCTTGAGCCGCAGAGCAAGAGTGCCAAACTTTACCGCGACTATTTTGAGGTGCTTTTTGCCATGCAGTCCGGTTTCATCGGCATCCACGATGCGGTGCGTATTCCCAACCCTGACCGCGGCAAAGATACGCTCTACGGTGATAAGGAATCCAAATTCATCCTGACTACTCCGGGACGTTGCCTGTTCAACGAGATCTGGGATGCACGTCTGGGATTCTACAATCAGGTTGCGAAGAAAAAAGATTTGAGCCGCCTTATCCGCGATTCTTATCAGATCGTCGGTCATCAGGCGACGATCAAACTGCTGGACGACCTGAAAGATCTGGGTTACCGTCACAGCACACTTGCCGGTCTTTCCATCTCCATTGCGGACTTGAAAGTTCCGGAAACCAAAGCTGACCTGATCGAAAATGCCCGTAATCAGATCGGTGAAGTCATGCAGCAGTATACCGACGGTATGCTGACTGACGGTGAGCGCCATAAGAAGGTCATTGATATCTGGACTCAGACCAGTAACACCGTTGCGAATGAGTTGTTCAAACATCTGGAAGATGCCAGCCGCCGCGGCGAAATCAACCCGGTCTATGCGATGATGGATTCCGGTGCGCGAGGCAGTAAAGATCAGATCCGTCAGCTTGCGGGTATGCGCGGATTGATGGCGAAACCGAACGGCGATATTATCGAACGTCCGATTATTTCAAACTTCCGTGAAGGTCTGTCAGTTCTGGAATACTTCATTTCAACTCACGGTGCCCGTAAAGGTTTGGCGGATACCGCGTTGAAGACTGCGGACTCCGGTTATATGACCCGCCGTCTGGTCGACGTTGCGCAGGATGTTATCTGCCGCGAGGAAGATTGCGGAACCACCAAAGGTGTCTGGACCAGTGCCATTACCGAAGGTGACGAAGTCATGCTGCCGCTGCGCGACCGTCTGGTCGGCCGTTACAGTGCGCAGGATATTCGTGACCCGGCGTACAATGATAAGCGCCTGATCATCGCCGCCGGTGAAGAATTTACTCCGGAAATTGCTGAACTTATCGAAAAACGGGGTATTCTCAAAGTTCTTATCCGTTCTGCGCTTACCTGCGAAACCCATCGCGGTCTCTGCGTGAAGTGCTACGGCAGAAACCTTGCCAGTGACCGAGAGGCACGCCTCGGCGATGCGCTGGGTATCATTGCAGCACAGTCCATCGGTGAGCCGGGTACGCAGTTGACAATGCGTACATTCCACATCGGCGGTACTGCATCTGCGGCGTACAAACAGCCGGTCATCACTGCGCGTAACGACGGTAAGGTGAAACTGCTGAACGTGCGTACAGTTGTCAATCAGAAAGGTCAGACCGTTGTTGTGAACAAGAACGGTTGTGTGATCATCTACGATCCGGTCAAAGCGGCGGAGTTTGAAGAGCGCGAGCGCGCCAAACGCGATGCCGAAGCGGCGATTCTGGGCATGGTGCAGAAGGCGTATGACTTCGGTACCGATGCGATCATCGAAGCTGAGCTGGAGCGTTATGATCTTGAACCCGGTTCAATGCTGGACAAAGTTGACGGCGACACCGTCAAGGCGAACGAAGTGTTTGTCCGCTGGGAACCTGACCATGTGCCTATTATTATCGAAGAAACCGGTATCGTCGAACTTACCGAACTGGTCGACGGCGTTACCATTCAGAAACAGAAACGCGGTTCCGGCAGCGGTGACCAGGGAACAGTCATGGAACACCGTGAGGACCTGCATCCGCAGATCACAGTGAAAGACGAAGCGGGCAATCTGCTTTCGAGCTATCCGCTTCCGGCAGGTGCGGTGCTTATGACCAAGAACGGAGCGAAAGTCGTTCCGGGTATGGTCGTGGCGCGTGTTCCCCGTCAGTCTGCGAAGAACAAAGACATTACCGGCGGTTTGCCGCGTATTGCCGAGCTGTTTGAAGCGCGTATTCCCAAAGATGTGGCGGAGATCGCCAGGATCGACGGATTTGTCACGGTCGACAAACTTGCCCGCGGCAAACGTCAGATCGAGATCAGAGATCCGAACTCCGGCCGCGTTGAAAGTTACAATGCCATTCCGCTTTACAAGCATCTGGTGGTCAGCAAAGGTGACTATGTCCATAAAGGTCAGAAACTGACTGAAGGCTCCATTGTCCCGACAGCGCTGCTTGAAGTTTGCGGTATCCACGAACTGCAGCGTCACCTGGTGGATGAGATCCAGCTGGTGTACCGTGCGCAGGGTGTGGAAATCAACGACAAGCACGTTGAGATCATCATCCGCCAGATGATGCAGAAGGTCCGGATCACTGATCCGGGTGATACAGAGTACCTGGTCGGCGAACAGCCGGATCGGGTGGAATTCAACCGGATCAACCGCGAAACCATCGCACGCGGCGGCAGTCCGGCGGAATCTGAGCCGGTGCTTTTGGGTATTACCAAAGCGGCACTGGAGACCGGGAGCTTCATCTCGGCAGCCAGCTTCCAGGATACCACCCGAATCCTGACCGAGGCTGCCGTAGCCGGCAAGGTGGACGAGTTGGTCGGATTCAAAGAAAACGTCATTACCGGACACCTGATCCCTGCCGGAACAGGAACGGAAAAGATGCAGTCGATCCGCTTGAAGTATCTCGGTGAAGAGATCGAGCCGGAGCTGCCTGCACCTGAGGCGGAACGCTCCTATGAGGAGATCGCCGCAGAGTGGCGGAACGAGGATTCCGACGAGGAGGACATGCTTCCGGATGAGGCCAAAGAATTCGGCTTTGAAGAGGATTTGGATGGCTTTGACGGGGAAATCTGAGGATTTTAACGAAAATTTTCAGGAAAAGATTTGAAAAAAACACGTTTTGGTGTTATTTTATAAGTCTTTGATGCATTGTGTAATTGTAAATACTGTAAATAATAAGTGTAAAAAATCAGGAAACTACCATGCCGACAATCAATCAGCTGGTGCGTCTCGGACGCGAAGAAAAAGAGAAGAAAAGCAAATCAAAAGCGTTGAGTGCCTGCCCGCAGCGCCGCGGTGTCT
>SUWE01000082.1 GCA_015061615.1 Lentisphaerota bacterium | reverse complement strand
TTGCCGCGTGGCTGATCGGAATCAAATCTGCCGATATGGTCAAACGAGACCCTTTGATTGGTAATCTTTTTGAAAACATGGTCATCATTGAAGCCTTGAAAGCACGGCTTAATGCCGGTAATACGCCCGACATGTACTTTTTCAGGGATCAGCGTGGTTTTGAGATCGATATGCTGATTGCCGCTGAACGCAAGATTTATCCATACGAGATCAAATCTGCCCGCACCTGGTCATCTGATTTTGCCGGCAATCTGAAATCTTTTGCTGAACGGGATGTGAAAATCGAAAAAGGGACGGTTATTTATGCCGGAGATTTGAAACGTTCCGGCAATCCGGCGGCAGTAAATTTTGTCAATACTGCAGAAATTATACCCATAAAATGATGGATTTTAAGTAATCACACGGTTGTATTCATGCGGTTATTTTAATATACAAAAACTTCCCCGATTTAGTTGAAAAATAGCGAAAAAATGCTATATTTCAGTGTCTTCAAATCAGTAGGGATGAGGGGCAGGTAATATGCGGCAAAGAATCTTTCGGCGACGACATCGGAGGAGCCGCAGTATATCGGAGCCTGCCGAGCAGGTCCCGGTTTGAGGATTGGCTGATTGGTATTGAAAATCTTCCCCGTTTTTTTCCCGTGAAGTGCGGATTTTCCATTTTTTCCCCAAAATGCGGATGTCGCAAATCAGGTCATGATGTGCCACAGAGTGCCAGACTTCAGGGAGAAACGCTGAAAAACAGTAACTTTTCAGGGTAAGATGGACTTCAGAAAAACTCCCGTTGGAGATGCCATTTTTTTTGCATTTTTTTTCAGTCAAAATAAAATTTTCCTGACATTGACTTTCCCTGAATCAGATGATATATTAAAGTTTGAACATAAATATATAAACATCTGATAAGGTAATGGATTATGAAATGTCCGAATTGCGGGAGCGAATGCTGTATCTCGGCATATAATGAATATAAATGTGAAGCTTGCGGAGTGACGTTTGCTGTAAACCAGAATTTTTCTGCCGCCGCTAATGCCGATGAAACAGATAAAACGATACCTCCACGGCGCGAACATGAATTCAATGCCGCCGCAGACGATGTCACTATGCCTGGCAGGCGCGACCGCAAAAAAGACGGAGCATTTGAAGCTGGTGATTTGATAATAAACCGTTACAGGGTGATTTCAAAGCTCGGTCAGGGCGGAATGGGCGCAGTTTATAAATGTCTTGATGAAACCGCTGGCATTGAGATAGCGTTGAAAGCTCTGCCGCCAGAATTGAGCAATAACACCCTTGAAATGGAAGATATCAAAGATAATTTTCAGTTGGTATCAAAACTTGTTCATCAGAATATCGCCAATCTGCGCCAGCTTGAAAAAGACAACTCCAACGGCAACTATTATCTGATCATGGAGTGCTGTAATGGCGAAGATCTGCGCCGCTGGATAAGGAACAGACGGCAGAGCGGAAATATCAGCGTTGCCGATATATTGCCGATAATTTCGCAAATCGCCGATGCCCTGGATTATGCACATGATCAGAAAATAATCCATCGGGATATCAAGCCTGGCAACATTATGATCGCCGCAGACGGCACGGTCAAAGTTCTGGATTTCGGACTTGCCGCCCAGATCCATACCTCCATGACCCGTGTTTCAATGGCGCACTACGGCACCAGCGGAACAGGTCCTTATATGGCACCTGAACAGTGGCGCGGCAGAGCGCAGGGGGCGGCGGCAGATCAATACGCTTTAGCGGTAATGAGTTATGAAATGCTTGCTGGTCACTTGCCTTTTGAAAGCAGTGATGCCGCAGTTTTGAAACAGGCGGTGCTTGATGAAACGCCAGAAAAAATTGCCGATATCCCTGAATCAGCGTGGAACGCAATCATCAGGGCAATGAGCAAGGACCCTGCGGAACGCTTTGAAAGCTGTTCAGATTTTGCGGCGGCGCTCGGCGGCAAAAAGATCAAATCCAATCACTCTGCAAAAATTGCGCCCGCATTGAAACGGGGCATTATCGCAGGAGTTGTGCTGGTATTTTTGATTATCTGCGGAACGGTGATATTCAGCAGAGGGGAAAATACTCCCGTAATTACTCCGCCGCAACCGACACCGCAACCGACACCGCAACCGAAGCCGCAACCGACGCCGCAGCCGACACCGCAGCCGACACCGCAGCCGACACCGCAGCCGACACCGCAACCGACGCCGCAACCGACACCGCAGCCGATTGTTACAGAAACGCCAGAGCAGATTTATAACAAAGCAAAACAATATTATGATGCTAAAGATTATGAAAAAGCTCTGCCTTTATTACGCAAAGCGGCTGATGCAGGATATGCAAAAGCTCAAAATCATTTGGGAAACTGCTATTACAACGGCAATGGCGTAACTAAAGACTACAATCAGGCGGTCTATTGGTACCAAAAAGCGGCGGAGCAGGGTTATGCAACAGCTCAATTTAATTTGGGAGTGTTCTACGCAAGTGGCTACGGCGTTAACAAAGATTACTACCAAGCGGTGTATTGGTATAAAAAAGCTGCGGAGCAGGGGGATGCAGATGCTCAATGTAATTTGGGATTCTGCTATAAAAAAGGCTATGGCGTTACTAAAGACTACAATCAGGCGGTTGTTTGGTATCGAAAAGCTGCCGAGCAGGGAAATGCAACGGCTCAAAATAATTTGGGATTCTGCTATATTAAAGGCGAAGGCGTAAATCAAGATTACAAGCAAGCCGTTTATTGGTTTAAAAAAGTTGCCGAGCAGGGAGATGCAAATGCTCAATATAATTTGGGAATAAGCTATGAATACGGCGAGGGTGTAGCTAAAGATATTGAGCAGGCGGTTTATTGGTATAGAAAAGCTGCTGATCAGGGATTCGCTTATGCACAGAAAGCGTTGCAACGGCTGGGCAGATGAGCAAAATGTATTGCATTTGATACAGAATGAGCTCTGTCACACTCAAGGTGTGAGTGTGACAGAGTTTTTTTTGATCGCGTGCTGTCACGCCTGTGCTTTTGCGCTCGGCGGTAAAGTTGATTTTTCAGGAGATATCTGCCGCAGTTTACCTTGAGCCATTTTCCGTTTTTCAAGCGGGTAGGGTTTTACCATCTTTTACAGTGAAAACGATGGTTTCACCAGCATTGATCCTGATCGTAAAAGGCTGATTCTGGCGGATGGCGATTTTTACTTCGATAAAAGAACAAATGAGGTTAAAGGCATGATCCAAATCCCCGAACCCGCAAAAGAGAGTGTAATAGATCAACTCTATTATTACGGCAAAGCAGCATGGAGAAATCAAAAGAGAAAACCGTATGATTTTCACTTGTTTATTGCAGATTGAAAATGTCAAATAAAAAATTCTATTAAAATTGACAAGAGTTGATTTTTTACTTGACAAATCGAAAAAACAAATTATATTAAGTTTCAGAGAGAGAGGTGCAAAATGAATAATGATGAAATGAAAGCAGAATTTCTTTCGTTTGGAATCGAAGCGTATAAAACCAAACTCGGGGTTTCCGGGGCGAAAGTTGCTGAATATTTTGAAGAAACCGGCACTCTTGATTTTTTGTTGGAAAATTACGACCTTCTGCATACTCTTGGTAAAGAACAACTCCTTGCGGAAATTGAAAGATTTTTAAGTAAACGGGTGAATAAATGAAGTTATATCACGGCAGTCATATTGAAGTGAAAAATCCGAAAATCCTTACCGCATCAAGAGTTGGTGATTTCGGGCGTGGATTTTATACGACCAGCAGTTTGGAACAAGCCCGCCGCTGGGCTCAAATCCGGGCAAAACAGGAAGAACTCTCTGCCGGTATCGTAACTGCATTTGAGGTGCCGGATAATCTTTTTGAAAATCCGGAACTGCAGATAAAGTCTTTTGAAAATGCCGATGAAGCATGGCTGGATTTTGTTTTGGCGAACCGCAAAAATGTTGACTTTGACCACGAATTTGATATTGTCAGAGGACCGGTCGCTAACGATCGTGTGTACGTCTGTTTGAATATGCTGGAAGATGGTTTGGCAGATCGGGAAACGGTTATCAAAAAACTTAAAACATATGTACTGGCTGATCAAATTCTGTTTCATACCGCCAAATCTTTACTGTTTCTGGAATATGCGGCAATGGAGGAAGTGCCATGCAAATAACGCAGAAAAATCTTTATAACCTCATCCCGCCCAAAGTTGCAAAAATAACTACCATGCTGAGAAATGATCGCAACATGGCAGTTAAACAGGCGTTGTTGACTTTTTACACTTCAAGAGCCTACCGGCTTTTGGAACGTGAGGAGACCAAACTGTGGTACGCCAGCCCCGCCCAGATTTTTGCAGAACATCTGACTGTTCCCAAACGTTCCCGTAAAAGTTATCAGAATGGTCCCGGCCGCAGTAAACTTGCTCCTTACGCAGAACAAATCAAAGCGTGGCAAGCCAAGGGTATGACACTCCGTGAAATCGCCGCCGAATTAAAAAACTATGGCTGTACCACCACTGCCCAAAACCTCTCACTTTTTCTGAAGAAAAAATAAAATGAATTATCCGACGACACAATCTTCTCTATTGGAAAGAGTACCACAAGGCAACATTGCTCAATAGGTATTTCTATTGTCCATGATCCTGACTTTTGAAGTATCTTTCTTAAATGTTGACGCTTGTATCTTTTCCTGAAGTTTTTCGTAAAACAACTCATCATCAACGGGTAAATCCACGCCGCAATTCAACCAGCTTGAAAGAAGCATTGCATTGGATATTTCAAGGCTGTTTATTCCTTCTTTGCCGGGAGCAATAAGCGGAACACCTGTCAAAATGGATTCAACAAAATTTTTAATAATACCGTTATGATCCTCTTTTTCGCCTTTTACAGCAATTTCACATTTCCAGCTTTCCGGTTCTCCGAAGCCGCCCTGATATTCGCTGTTAAATTTTCGCTCTGATATGCGTGTCCGCCAAAAGGTCAGAGTATCATTTTCCATGACGATTTTACCATTGTCTCCTGCTATCTCAAAACGGTTGCTGCCTGGAGCTTCGCCAGTGGATGCAATAAACACCCCGGTTGCACCATTGGCATATCTGACATAAGCAGTAACGTCATCTTCAACTTCAATATTGTGGTATTTGCCATAATTGCAAAATGCATGAACATATACCGGTCTGCCGCAAATCCACTGCCAGAGGTCAAGTTGGTGCGGGCATTGATTGATCAATATTCCTCCGCCTTCACCTTTCCACGTGCCACGCCAAACTCCTGCATCGTAATAACTTTGCGGACGATACCATTGAGTTGTGATCCAGTTGCAGCGTTTAATATCGCCCAATTCACCGGATTGAACAATATCTTTCAGTTTTACGTGGATCGGATGAGTCCTCTGATTGAACATGATGGCGAAAGTTTTGCCGCTTTTTTCTGCGGCATAATTCATTTCTCTGACATTTTTTGTAAACACTCCGGCAGGTTTTTCAATAAGCACATGCAGGTCGTTTCTGAAAGCCTTTATTGCCAAGTCGGGATGAAAATAGTGCGGAGTTGCCACTATAACCGCATCGACAGAACCGGATTGGAGCATTTCATCAATATTCTCAAACAGTTTTGCTGTTCCGGAAATATCCTGTCTTATTCTTTGCAGATTATCTTTATTTTAAGCGATAGCCTTACTCCGCCAAACATGGCGGAGTAAGGCTTGATTTTTGGCGGAGTAAATGCTATATTACATGGTAAAGGAGAAAAGTATGGATTATCAACCGGATTTTACCGTTTCAGCAGCGGCGATTTCAATGGTCGCTGAAATTTCAACATTTGCCCATTGAAACGATGGTGCATGACAATCAACCAGAATACTACCGGGCGATCAATGCCAGCAGTACCAAAAATGATTGCGGAATTTTCGTTGACTTTATGCTTAACGAAATCCTGAACGCTCTGAAACAACACACCTCCTGCATTATTCCGGATAGCGATGATCCGGTATTGGATTTCATTCTCAATCACCCCGGCAGCCGCGCCAATCAGATTGCCGAAGCGTTAAATATTCCATTGCGCACACTTCAGCGTGAATTAAGCCGCCTCAAAGTCTCCGGTAAAATTACATTCTGCGGTACCCCAAAAAACGGCGGGTATTTTACCATTTAATAAAATATGCTTTTCAAAAAATTTGAGTTATATATCACTATAGTGGAATAAGTCCACGATCAATATAAGCCCTGTCGATTCTTCGGAATCGGCGGGGCTTTTTGTCTTTAAACTCTAAACTAAAAAGGAGGTTTTATGAGAGTTGAAAAGCGTGTTTTGAATGATGTCCTGCGGGTGCTGGGCAAGGTGGTGTGCCAGACTTCACCGGTGGAACTGTATCAGTCAGTGCGGTTTGTTGGCGATGGCGATGGAGTTATGGCAATGGCGACGGATGGCGTGGAACTCAACGTCACTCCTCACGGGGTGACGTTGGTCTCCTGCATTCAGACGGACTATCAGCTGACCACCGCTGCAACAGTTACTGGCGTTACCCCTCGTGCCGTGTTGACGCTTGACTGTGAAATCATCTTGCGGATGTTATTGCAGGGTTACACCACTTTCAAGGCACATTCAGACGGTCTGGTGCCGGTCATTGTCAGTGGTGGTGCCGGTCAATATATCGCCATGCCAATTCGTACAATCAATAAAAATCCCATTCCAACCAATAAGGAGAACAAAGAAATGGAAACTGAAAACACAAATGTTGTGGAGCCGCAGAACGCAAATGTTCCGACTGCTCCGGTCGCAAATCCGCTGGATGAACTCAACGCCAATGTTGAAGAGTTCCGTGGTAAACTCAAACTGTTGCTGGATGAGTCAGGCGTACTCATTCGCAAGGTCAAAGAAGTCGCCCTCGTTCAGAAACAGAAAGAGCGTGACTTCATCCAAGCCCGCCGTGCCATCGAGCGTATCCGCATGGCAATTTAAGAATTCTGACTGTTCTGCTTTTTAATCGTCAAAAAGAGAATATCGTCAGAATCTTTGTCCCGCGCAACGGCTTGCTTTGAACTCAACAAGTCATCTAAATTCAAATATTTAACGGGAACCCCATTGTAATCGCA
>SUWE01000081.1 GCA_015061615.1 Lentisphaerota bacterium | reverse complement strand
AACCGTAACGCTCCCAGGCTTCTTCGCAGACAGCTTTGTTTATGTCGATCTCTTTGCGGTAATTGCCGCGGACATGAAAACCGCCGTTGTAATTGCCGAAATAGAACTTCATACCGTGCTTTTCAGCAAGGTCGAGGAAAAGTTTTGTCAGGTCAGTAACAGGAGTATAGGCATTGACCTCTTTTTCCAGAACTTTTGACGGATGGGTTATCCACCTGCCGTGACCGCAGCGGATCATGGTCACGGAGTCGATACCGATTGCTTTCATTGCGGCGAAATCTTTATCCCAGTCATCAGCAAGCCAATTCTGGTGAGGAATATCGCCAGTTATCTCATCAATAAATGTAGCAGTGATTTTTAACATTTTTCATTTTCTTTTCATAAAAAGTTCAACGACAGGAACAGCGACATCAGGCTGTTTCACAGGCAGATTAACGATCAATGAACCGGCCTGATCGACTGCACCGTTGATATTTATCCTGTCTTCGGCAACGCCCAAAGCGAGGAAAGAAGCGTCATTGAGCAGCTGGGCATACTCAACATCTTCAGCATTTATGCCGCAAAGCCGCACCCGGCGGTCGGGATAAGAGAATAAGTGCAGATAGAGGCGAGCAGTTTCAGGATTCCAGGTATAGTGACAATCCTGCGGAGGAATGATTCCTGCAGGAGCCATGGTGCAATTATAAACCGCTCTGCTGTGCAGACGCATCCATTTGCCGACTTCAAGGAGCCGTTCCGTCATAGTTTCAGGGAAATTGCCCCGGGCATCAGGACCGACATTCAAGAGCAGATTACCGCCTTTGGAAACGTGGCGGATGAGCATTTGCACGATCTCTTTGGAACTTTTGCAGTGATCATCATCGCGGTTGTAACCCCATGCACTGCCGCGGAAAACCTGACAGCCTTCCCAGCAGACCATATTGTCGTTGCCGTCGGGAATATTCTGTTCCGGAGAAAGAAAATCGGAAAATCCCGGCAGACGGTTGACCAGAATATCCGGATTGGCTTCGCGGATTTTACGGTTCAACTCTTCGGCATCCCAGATATGGCGGGTATCGGGGTAATCCCCGTCAAACCAGAGGATATCGGGAGAATACTTCTGCATGAGTTCCATCACCTGATTATGGAGGAACTCACGGTAAGGCAGATAGTCTCTTTCAACCTTATTATCTCTCAAAGGATGGCGGGCATCAATTACATAATTGGGGTGGTGCCAGTCAGGCAGAGAGTAATAAATACCGATCTTTATCCCCGCATTGCGGAAAGCGGTGACCGCTTCACCGATCAGGTCACGGCGGCAGAGAGGGGCTTTCATACTGTTGAAATCAGTATATTTTGTATCCCACATACAGAATCCATCGTGATGTTTTGCTGTAAAGACAACATATTTCATCCCTGCACTGCGGGCTGTTTCCGCCCATTGTACCGGATCGTAAAGATCGGGTTCAAAGCGGTTGAAGTAAAGTTTTTCATACTCCCCGGTCGGCATTTTGTCAAAGCTCTGCTGCCACTCGTGAGCGGAGCGCATGGCATAAAGTCCCCAGTGAATGAACAAGCCGAAACGGCACTGTTCAAACCATTTTCTGTAATTTTTTTCAGTCATCTCAGTCATCTCAAAATAAGCTTTCCAAAGGCTTCTCTGTTCAAATTGTCAAGAACTTGTTGTCTCTGTTCCCGACAATTAATGTATACAACTGCTCAATAAAGCTCCACTTCACTGATCACCCCAATACAGGAGTTGGTACCCAAGTGGACATCGTACGGTATGTACTCATATTTGGTAACTTCTATTTTTACCTTTTTGGTACTCTCTCCGGAAAGCGGAATTTTCAGAAAATCTTTCTTTTCATGATTACTGAAGGGATAACGCTTACTGTCAGTAACGACAACACCTTCACGCAAATTGCCGTAAGGAGTGTAAATATGCAGCTCCCTGACCGGGGAAGATTTCGGCAATTCATACTGAATATACGCATCCTTAGAGTACGCTGGAATCCAGCAAAATTCGTGTCTGGTCGGTCTGCGGATACCGTCAATAGTATTGTAAAGCGTGCCGCAATTCAAATTCAAATAAGTAGTTGAATAAAAATTGCCCCATTCCGAAGAGGCAGTGATCCCCGGAATATGTGCAGGACGCTTTTCCGGCTGATTATTGTAAAGAACCTGATCAGCCATCAATATTTCGCCAACTGACAACAAATTTCCTGTTTTTTTACGGTCATTACGATGTTGTGTAATTCTTTTTTCCACAGACTCAGTAGATTCCATGGATTTGGCAAGTTTCAAATCAGTCATATAGATACGGGTTTTTCTGCCGCCGATAGTGTCGGTGAATTTGCCGTTTTTGACGGTGAAACTTCTGGTTGCTCCGGCATTGTAAAGAGTGCCGTTGAAGTTATCCGGCAGAGTGTATTCGATTTTCAACTCTTTGAATGTGGCATTGGCTGACATCACACAAAACTCTTTGCCGGATTTTTTCATACCGGTGAAGAACATCGTTTCCGCCGGAGTGACGGAAAATTTCACCGCGATGGTGTCTTTAATGAGATAGTCCGTCAATGCTCCGATCTGGTCACACAATACAGGCAGACCGACAATGAGTGATGAATAACGCAAACCATCCATTGGAGCATAAAAGAGGAAACCTTTACAATCCTGTAACGCCGCTTCAATCGTCTGGTGACGTAAATCTTCGTATGCCGGCGGGACACCTTTGATCGAAGGATCTGAAGCAAGTCTCACCGGGAAGAAAGTTCCGGGCAGGATCAGCCATGACGGTTTGCCGATTTTTTTCGCTGCTCTCATGCGCAAAGTGGTATCCATGGGACGCAGGGTATAGATTTTCTCATAATATCCGGGGTAACAATCCGGCATCATCACATCACCGCCGCCTGCAAATTTCACCATTCCTTCATTGGAAAAATTGGTCATAGTGCAGGGATGATATGGGGCAGCTTCTTCGACGACCGCTTTTGCCTGTGCCAGCCATTCCGGAGACATGATGTTGCCTTCAGGTTCATCAGCCATATACCACGCCAGCACGCCGGGATGTTTCCCCATTTCACGGACTGCTTTGCTGAGCAATTCGATCTGCTCCTTGCTCATAGCACGGACTTTTCGAGAATTCTTAAATGCGAAATTCTCATCTGTTTCACGTTTTCCATTCAGCTGATAATATGGATTGAGGATCCCCTTGCGCTTACTTTTCCACAGAGTATCCATGATCTGATTAAAATCTTTCATATCCCGGACATGCAGAGAAGGATGGATATAACTGTTTTCATATTTTCCAAGAGTATTGGTCGCTTCGACGATGTACCAGCCGATGGGGATGAAAGGTTTGCCGTCAACGAAACAGGCTCCGGAAGCATCAAACCACACTTCGCCTTCCTGATAAGGCAATTTGCGGAGTTTGATATTTTCTTTGAAGTTGTGTCCGCCTTCACTCATGGATATTTGCAGAGTATAACGACCGTCAGGGATATTTGCCGCATCCAGAACGATCTTATTTTCTCTGGCTGCCGAAGCGATTTTTTCAACCAAAACCACCTTCCCGGCTTCATTCAACAATTCTGCGGAAAGAGGTTTGCCGGTATTTTTCGGTACAGAAATCTGTACTTCGATGTTTTTATCAGGCATGGTGGCATAAATATTGTTCCGGTAGGCAGGACGTTTCAGTACTGATTTGAATGGAGCATAATACACTTCCATATCCGAAGTATAGCTTTTCAGCAGAACCGGATTGCTTTCATTGCTCCAAAATTCTATATGATAACGATAATTACCGGGAATTTTACAAACCGTTTTCAATACTACCGGAGTGTGATTTTTGCCGCGGATACCATTCATCTGCCGGTTTTCACCCACGATTTTTCCGTCAGGAGCAGTAAAAAAGGTTTTTATCCAGAAACAATTACTGTTTTCTGCGGCACTGAAAAGATTAGCTTGAGTAGTGCATACCAGATCACCATTTTCAGCTTTCGTAATCTGATGCCGCATACTTTCCAGATTAAAAAGAAAACGGTCAGTATTATAGTTTTTCACCTTGTAGACCGGATATTCCCATACTGCGCCATGACCGCGTTCAGTATAGGTTCCGCCGGAAGAAAGTTCAGCATTGGTAAAATGGACAGCAATACCTTTCTTTTTGGCAATCGCATAACGGTTTCTGCCCACATCCAGGCGCCAGTTGCTGTTGGTTTTGTTATCCACATCCAAAACGCCAAGGGGTATGGCAATTTCAAGGATCCACTTATCATCCTTGCGGACAACTGCAGTCTTTGCCATCGCATCCCACTTGCCTAAAACGGAATAAGATTTGCCGCCGGTATTATTATCCACCATTTTATTACTGGCATAAGTACCGTTGCAGTCGACGATCACCTGATAAAAATACTGCAAAGAATCATCATTGGTAAACTTCAATTCCACAGAATCATTGAGCCAGATGGAAGTATTGCCGTTATCCATCTTGTTTTGTATCAGACAATCCATGAAAGGTTCATCGCACTCGATATAGAAATAAAGAGTTTTGCCATCACAATGAGTCTTAAAACGGGTTTGAGCCTCAGCTTTTTCCGGAGTTCCAAGTTTTTTGAAGTCTTTAACAAAAGGTTCTTTCCGCCAGAATTTTTCCTTTGCTTTGCCGTCAATGACCGCCGGAACTTCGGTTTTCGGAGCTTCCAATGTCAGGTGCATATGCTCTGAAACAAGTTTGGGATTCTCATTTTTACGCGTGTTGTATATTATTGAAACGATGGAAAAATTGTAATCTCCCGGAATAAAACCTTTAAGGTTAAAGCCCGCACGAATGGATTTTTTTTCAGGTGCGGCATTGGGAACCCACTTGACATCACCGACTCTTGCAGACCCCCATTCATCCCATTTTTGCGTATATCCGGCAGGAGAACCGCTTTTGGAGATAACCAGATACCAGGCACTTAATTTGTAACCCTCCGGAATATCGACCTTGAGGTTAAAATACACCGATTCATTGAGTTTGTAACAACGTTTATCCGGAGTTACTTTCATTGAAAACTTCTGTGGCGCACCGGCAAGCTGAATAAAGCTGCAAAGGACAGCCAAAAAAACAATTAAATATTTTATCTTTCTCATTTTTTAACATCGTTTTTAATGATATTTTCAGTTTGCATTGAAACCATTTACATAACTGTGCAAAACATTGAGATTTTTGTCAAGATACACCCAATCTTGGGCGCCATCCAAAGCATCGTTTATCTCTCCAACTGCATTATGATTACGCACAGAACCATCGCTATAAAGCAAATTGGTTGTTGCATTGTGGCGGAAATCCACCAAAGCAAATCCAGGACCTTTGCCATTGCTCCCTTCCCAACTCCAATCTCCTTTGGGGCAATTTAAAACAGCCGATGCACAACGTTCACCATCGACGATATAGCCATTATCTCCCATGAGAACGATTGAACCTTTAGCAGTTCTGTAATGAGTTCCATCGCCTTTGATAACTTTAATATCTGAAGCCAGTCTGTAGAAAAATTCTTCGCCATGCCATGAACGAAAACCGTAAGTCGGCCATTTTGAGGGATCCATGACGGGGCAGTAACTGAGTTTTGATCCCGTTTCCATATAACCGTTTTTACTGAGCGTTTCATTCCACCCTTGAGGATTGCTTTCCAAACTGTAATAATTTCCTCCTGACTTCAAAGAAACGGTACGGGCGGCGAAAGTATAACCGTCGTTGTCATCCGCATACATTGCGACAAGTTTTCCAAGATTGGACAAGTTTGAAACACAGTCGGTCTTTATTCCGGATTGCCTGGCTGAATTGAGTGCGGGCAGCAGGATTGCCGCCAGAATGGCGATGATGGCGATAACGACAAGAAGCTCGATCAAGGTAAAATAACTGTTTCTTTTCATTTTGTTCAGATTCCTTTCTTTTTTTTACTTTATATTTGATCTGCGCTGTAAAAAACATAAAATTCTTTTTCAACACACCTCCTCACAAAATTAAAAAATTATTGAACCACTCATTTGCATTATATTTTTTCTGTGCTAAATTAAATATAGGCACAACAATTGTAAAAAGCAATAGCCGTAAAAATTATTTTCAAAGTTTAACAAGTGGTCCGTTTTATGAGTAAAGAAATTGAAATTGCCGATCTTATTGAGAAATTTATCAGAGAGGGAACCTGGAAAGCTGGAGAAAAAATTCCCTCGGAACATGAATTATCAGAACTCTATCAGGTAAACCACAAAACTGCCAATAAAGCTGTTGCCAAGCTGGTAGAAAGAGGTCTGATAGTGCGTACTGTTGGTCGCGGCGGCAGCAAAGTTGCCACCACTCTTCCTGCAAAAGGTGTAATTGCTTACCGTTTGCCTTTGCTTTCTGCAGGTGTTTTCTGTGCACAAATGCTGAAAGGCGCAGAATCTGCCGCAAGAGCCGCCAATTACGATATCAAATACTTTGAACTTACCTATCCGGAAGATACCCAATGGCAGAAAATTGCCAATGCAAGTATCTGCGGGGCAATTTTCACCGCTTGCGCTCCGCCGCCGGAAACTTTCCCCTTCCCCGCAATCAATGCACTGCACCCGTTCGGAACAAATTTTATCGCTTCTGATGACTTTGACGGCGGCAGACAGGCGGCTGAACTTTTTCTTGCCAATGGTCACCGCAATATCGCTGTTATCACCGATAACCCCAATGAAAGCACCGACGGGCGGTGCGGCGGTTTTATCCGAACTTTGAAAAATAACGGAATCCCCTGCCCTGAAAAACTTTTCTTTTCCATACCTCTGGATAACGAAATAAATATCAAAGCTTTATGGGATTCTATATCATCGCTCCCGCAAAAAGTCACAGGGGCATTCTGTTACAGCGACACCATTGCCATGCATCTGCTTTTACACCTCAACTCCCTCGGTATAAAAGTGCCGCAGGATTTTTCCATCTGCGGCTTCGGCAACATGCAGACCGTCAACATCATCATGCCGCTGACCACTGTCCGACAATTTCCCGAAACTCTCGGTTACAACGCCTGTACAAAACTGATCGAATTGATCGAAAAAACAGCCACTGCCCCGATTGAGATACACTCTCCAGTGGAGCTTATCAATCCCCGCAATACAGTAGCTGCTGCTCCTGAAAATTAAACTTTGCCACACTAAAAAAAAGCCGCCGTTGCAAAACCTGTGTGTTTTTGCAGGGGTGCTAACGCCGCCCCCTGCACCCCTGGCGCCCGCGCATGCGGGATTTTGTACTGGCAAGTGGTATGCGTGTGTGGT
>SUWE01000016.1 GCA_015061615.1 Lentisphaerota bacterium | reverse complement strand
TGTCGCTCGTCACAACAATTCGACTAATCTTCTGCATTGCGACGGTCATGTCAGCACTCGTACTATCGCTTCACTGCCGTTGAGCAGTCCGTCACATACCAACTGGCACTATCACTATTACAGTGCCTTCTGGATGCTGTGGCCCAGCTCTGAGCGACCGGATGACTTCAACTACAATCATTAATATCAACGGTATCGTGTAAATGCAAGTCTGCCGCGGAATTGCCGCGGCAGTTTTTTCATAAAAAGTAATAAACAGTTATGAGTGACAAAAAAATCATGCAGGATAAATTGCTCCTGCCGAAAGTGCTTTACGGCTCTGCCGGTGTGGAAATGAATCTCTATTTTGCCAATGTTTTCACCTGTGTGAATCCGGCAAATTACATATTCCACGTTTATTCTTCTGTCGGCAGATGCGATCAGGAACGCTGGCGCTTTGTCCCCGAAACGGCAGGAACTTACGAAGCGAAGATCGAGGTCATCAGCGATGAAGGAGTCGTTGCCGAAGGGAGTTTTTCCATTGTGATAAGTGACCCGGCAAAGGCTGCCGGACGTAAACTCCGTATTCTGATGATCGGCGACAGTCTGACTGATCAGACCTGTTATCCGGCGCATTTGCATACGCTTTGCGTGCGGAATAATATCGAATTGACCATGCTCGGTACTAATGTTCCGTTGGAACTGAAAGACCTTCCAGGCGGAAAAATGATAAATTATCCGCCGGATAAAGAGCTTGAGGGTGTCCGCCATGAGGGGCGCGGCGGCTGGAGTGCCGCAACATTTCTGCGCCGAAAAGAGCCGATCGAATGTGAAACAGATTATCACTGGAATTGTGCTTCCCCGTTTTTGACTCCCGACGGAGTTTTTGACTTCAAGGGCTATATTGACAAAAATTGTGACGGAATTGCTCCTGATATCATTATGATCTCTCTGGGCGGCAACGATATGATAAATATCACCCGTGACAACAGCGGCGAAGTCATCGGCAGATATCTGGAAAATATGCAGCAGCTTTATGAAAATATCAGAAAAGATGCTCCGGATGCTCTTTACGGAATCGTCCTTGAACCTTATGGTTCAATGGACCAGTCAGCATGGGGCAATAATTACGGATGCTCTTATTTTGCGTGGAACAGAAGAAGTCTGGTTCCCCCTGCTTACGCGAAATTGAGTGAGATTTTTTCCGAAAAAGAGAATTGTTCAATGGTTCCGCTTTATACAGCGGTTGACCCTGTTCACGGATATCCGCGTAAAGAGGAAAAGTGTTTTGCTGAAAGCGATGCGGTCGTTGAGCGCGGCGATAATGCTCTGCATCCAGCACCTGTGGGCTACCGTCAGGCGGCAAACTGCGCCTTCGGCTGGCTGCTGGATATTATCAGTAAAGGTTGTTGAAATGGCAAATACTCAAAACAAAGATCAATATGATGTGACCAACACCATAAGCGCATTCGATACCAGTTGCGATATGCGCGTCAGGATGATAAAGTGCCGCGACGGTGTGCGTCTGCATACGGCAATATATTTCCCAGAAGATTTTGACGGAACTCCATTGCCCGCACTGCTTATCCGCACGCCGTACTGTTCCGGCGACAGACTGCTGCTGCCGGATAAACGGGTGGCGGAACAGAAAATAATCTATATTGTCCAATCCTGCCGGGGAACCGGCTTCAGCGAAGGAAATTTCGACCCCACCGGATTGGATACGGAAAAAAATGACGTTGAAGACCTCTTTTTATGGCTGGATAAACAATCGTGGTTCAACGGCAGATGCGCCATGTTCGGCGGCAGTTACACCGGCTGGGTGCAGTGGTGCGCCGCCCGTACCGGCTGGGATGGACTGGTCGCCATTTCTCCGAAAGTTGCTCCGCTTTACGCCTGTCTCGGCGGAACACTCAAAGGCGGCGGTATCCGTCATGAACTGGTGATAAACTGGGTGCTGAACCTTTATCACCGCCGTAAATTCGGTTTCAGCAATCTGCCGGATTATGAAAAAATGGGGGTGTTGACACATTTGCCGCTGTCTGATTGCGACTGTGCCGCAGGGTATGCGTATGCCGAGCCGTTCCATAATATCATCAGCAATATGGAAACTCCGGGAAAACTGCTTGATTTCCACAAGGGGTATTTCCCTGAGTTGAAAGTTCCCGCCCTTGTTTCCGGCGGCTGGTTTGACCCCTTCAGAGATGAGACGATCGAAAGTTTTCTTCTGATGAAAAGTTCGGCGGCAACGGAAAAGGCGCGAAAACTCACCCGGTTGTATATCGGGCCGTGGGAACACGCCGGATTGGTCAATTCTGATTTGTTCGGTGCGGAAAACAATCAGGATGAGCTTATTGCGATCGAAGAAAGATTTCTGTACGGACTCATGTCCGACCCCGATACCGACCCTGTCCCCGATATCCCTGTCGTGCGGTACTTTATGATCGGCGAAAACCGCTGGCGCGATGCGGATACATGGCCGCCGGCAGGTGTGCAGAGTAAAAATTATTATCTCCACTCAAACGGCAAAGCCAATACGCTTGACGGTGACGGAGTTCTTAGCGAAGATGCTCCGGGAAATGAAAAATTTGATACTTATATCAGTGACCCGGCAAATCCGGCGCTTTCATGCGGCGGCAAATGTCTGCCGCTTGGCTGTTATGACCGGAGTGAGGATGAAAAGCGCACCGATACACTGGTTTATACCACCAAACCGGTGGATAAGGCGCTGACCCTTGCCGGTAAGGTTGAGTTCCATTTTCACGCCTCAGCTTCAACGCCGGATACCGATTTCTGCGCGGTGTTGACGATGGTCACGCCTGAAGGGAAATCACTTTTCCTCTCTGTCGGTGAGATACGGGCAAGGTTCCGCAATTCCAGAGATCAGGCTGAACTGCTTGTGCCGGGAGAAATTTATGAATACACCATAGATTTATCCCATATCGCGGTCAAACTTGAACCGGGTTACGCGTTGAGACTGGAAGTTTGCGGTCACTATTTCCCGCTGTTCGGGCGCAATCCGAATACCGGAAAAGAATTGAAAGATGATACGGAATTGATAAGTTCAACCCATTGCATTTATCATGATGCGGCTCATCCGTCATTTCTGGTATTGCCGGTAATGGCTGAATGAGTTGAAAAAAATATAAAAAATTGTTTGCAAATCTGCTGATTGTGTATTATATTAGTAATAATCCGCAATTTGCAACAATACAAGGAGTTTTTATCATGTTTGGCAAAGTTCTCAAATTGTCTCTTTCCGCCGTGCTTGCGGCAGTCGTAACCGGGTGTTCTCTTTTTGCCCCGTCCACCCAGATAGTTTCCATCAGCGGTCAGCCGGCAGGCGCGATTGTGATGGTCAACGGCAACACGGTCGTTGCTCCCGCTCAAGTGGCGATCAAACCGCACCGTCCGCTTTCCATTACCGTCAGCAAAGAAGGATATCAGACAACGATGCTCAGCAGTAATTGCACTTTGAGTACTTTCGGCGTGCTTGACCTTGTCGGCGGATTTTTCCTGCTTGTACCCTGGGTCGGTCTTCTTGCACCTGGAGCTTTCACTCTTGACAATCAGAACTTTACCTATCATCTTATTCCCGTAAAATAAGATTCTGTCTGACGTCCGCGGCTTTGCGTTTTCGCAGAGCCGTTTTTTTTGACAAAATGACTTGACAAACCTTCTCTGCGGTGGTATATTTTTTACAGGTAAACATGTTTGACAGACGGAACAGGCGTTCCGCAGGAGAAATTTTTTATGACTAAAAAAGCCAATATCCGCGATGTCGCCAAAGCGGCAGGGGTAAGTATTACTGCTGTCAGCCAGATAATGAACGGACTCAACCGTTACTCTGATGAGACGGTGAAGAAGGTCTGGAATGCGGTTAATGAGCTGAATTACACCCCGAATCCCTATGCCAAAAAGATATTTTCCCGCGATACGAGCCGGGTACGGACGGGGTTGCTTTTGCGTATAACCTATCACTCTTATGCGGCGCGGCGGTTCATGCCTACTGACCATGAGGCGGAGCGGATGTTCTATTTTGAACGCTCGTGCATGGCGCATGACCACTTCGGTTCAAACTATGTTTTCCGGCACAGTCTGGAATTGCGCAACCGTCTCTTGTTCAACGATGCTCTTGACGGTGTGGTGCTGGGTCTGCCCCATGCCGGACTTATCCGTCAGATAAGTTCCAGAGTTCCGGCGGTTCTTACTGATGTGGAAGTCGATCCGGATGTTGTCGGTATCCCGGTCATAAATACCGATTTCGTGCAGGGTTTTGCCACCGCGCTCAAACGGATACAGGCAGCCGGGATTCCGCTGAAGATGGCGGTCATCACCGGAACCAATGATGAGATCGCCGATTCAGTCGTCAGTGCGGACTCACTGAGTTCGGATTTCGTTTTTGCCGCCATGCGTACTCAGGCGGAGTTGAAAAAGGAACATGTGATAAATTTTTCCATATCCAATGACACCAATGAGATCGTGATGCAGGAAATTGCGGAAAAAATAGTCCATCTGGTGAAAAGTGATGGCGTCCGTGTTATCGGAGTCCGCCACCTTGATCTGCCTGCAAAACTTGCGGCACTTCTGGAAAAAAAGGGATTGAGACTGCCGGAGGATGCCGTTTTGCTCACTTCCTGCGATAAGCCCGTCCGCCGACGCGGTGTGGCGGCTGTGAATTACGACTGGGAAAAGATGATGGAAATCGCCGTCGATGTTCTGCTTCAGAAAATAGAAAACAACGATTCCGCACCGGGTAGATATCTTGTCCCCTGCGGTGAAATAGAAAATTTTAACTGAAAGGAAAAAAAGTTATGAAAAAAGTTCTTCTTTTTGCGGCGGCACTTTGCAGTGCCTTTGTCTGCGGGGCGGAGGAAATTGCTCCCGATTATCACTTTACCGCTGAAACCCTTCTGGATGTTGTCGATGACGGTGCCGGGGTGAAAGAGTGGTACGATACCAAAAAACAGGTTGCCTTTGTCGTACCGCAGGGAACCAAACGCCCGGTGGAAGCACCGATTTTCAAAGAACGCATCCTCAGCGGCAATCCGGCGATAGTTTTTGACGGTACCATCCGCACGCTTTACATTCCCGGATTTGCCAACAAAGTTATGGCGGGCAAAAGTTATACATTTATTTATGCGGGGGTGAGCCAGACCGGATTTTTCGGTTTTTCCGGCAACAATCCCGACGGCTCGGTGACTGCTCCCAAACTTGAAATGCAGTGCGGCAGATTCAGTTACGGAACGAAGGATTTGAAAAATATTTCCTCCGTCAACCTTCTCCGCGTCAATGCCTATGTTGTCAATACGGAAACGAAGAAGGCTTCGGTCTATTACAACGGTAAACTCATGTCGGAAGAGAGCTGTGAAGTCGTCGCCTCTTTCGGCGGCGGCGGCAATCTCGTTATTCCTTTCATGCCGTGGCCGCATGCTCCGCGCAAGGGAATGCTTGTCGAAGTGATGGTCTTCAAAAAGGCGCTTGCTCCGGCTGATATCAAAAAATTGAGCGATGAGATCCGCGCAAGAAACCGTTGATATCATGGAACTTGTATTTTCAGTAGAGTGGCAGAAGATCGCCCGGGAACTGCATGACGGACTCCTTGAGCATCTCCGCAGTGCGGGGGTGAAAAAACTTGTCCTGAGTTCCGGAGTTTATGACCGCGAGCTTGCAGAACACGGGTTTACGGATAAACTCCTTGAGCGTGTGCATAATTGCGGTATGGAGTTTGCCGCCGCTCACGGATTGTGGTCGGCTGATAATGACCTTAACTGGCCCGATGAAAAGGGCAGGCTGTGCATGGTGGAGTGTCAGAAGGAGTTCATTTCTCTTGCCGCTGCCGCCGGATGCCGCACTTATACTCTGCATCCCGGAGTGGCGTACATGCGTTATGACCGCAGTTTGTTGTGGGAAAAGGTGCGCAGAAGCGTGGACTCTCTGCTGGCTGAAGCGGAAAAACACAATATCGTCCTCGCACTGGAAAACAACGTCACGATGAATCTCGGAATCGACTGCGCTGAATTGGCGGAGTTTATCCGCTCCTTCGACTCCCCGTTTCTCGGAGCATGTTTTGATTCCGGTCACGCTCATGCGGTGAGCAATGTGCTTGACTCCTTTGATGCACTTATGCCGCATGTCGTTACCGCGCATCTGCACGACAATGACGGCACCGGCGATCAGCATCTTATGCCGTATGAAGGAAATCTGCCGTGGAAAAAGCTTTTGAAAAAACTTTCCGCCGCTCCCCGTCTGATTCATGTGGAGTCGGAACCCTCAGGTATGCACTTGCCTGACAGAATCGTAAAAGCATTGGATATTTATACCAAATTGATATAATTGCAAGGAAAATGATATGGCACTGAAAAAGTTATCCGCAGAGGCGGCGCAGTGGGTGGAAAAGGTTTTTGCCTCACTGACGATGGAAGAAAAAATCGCCCAGCTGCTCCACCCGATCAACAAGGGGTACACCAGGGAGCAGTGGGAGGAAATTCTGGAAAAAGTTCCGGTCGGCAGTATTTTCTGGGGCGGAGTCGAACCGGGGAAATTTGAGGAACTTGCCCGCTTTATCCAGCAGAAAAGCAAAGTTCCCGTTCTGATGTCCGGCGATATGGAACACGGCGCACTCACCTTGAAATCCCGCCGTGCGGAGTTTGCCGATCTCATGTCCTTCGGTGCGGTCAATAAATGTGAGTATGTCCGCGAAATGGCAAGAATTACCGCTGTCGAAGCACGCTGCCGCGGTCTGCACTGGGCGCTCGGTCCGGTGGTCGATCTGAACTTGAATCCGGAAAACTCCATCACCAATATCCGTGCTTTCGGTGACGACCCGGATAAAGTCATTCCGCTGGTGCAGGCGTTCATCGAAGGTATGCAGTGTGACGGTCTGCTTGCGGCGTGCTGTAAACACTTCCCCGGTGACGGTGTGGATAACCGCGATCAGCACATGGTCACCAGTGTGAACTCCCTTCCTTTGTCGCAGTGGCGCGAACTTTACGGCAGAGTGTGGAAAAGTGCGTTTGATGCAGGAGCTATGTCGGTAATGGCAGGACATATATCACTGCCGGATTATCAGAATTGTCAGGACGATATCGATTCTGCAATGCCCGCCACCTTGTCAAAAGAGCTGCAAATCGACCTTTTGCGCAATGAACTCGGGTTTAAAGGTGTGCTGGTTTCCGATGCCTTCCCGATGACCGGATTCACCAGCCGTCTGCCCGAAGATCAGCTTGCGGTCACCAATGTTCAAAACGGTTCCGACTCGGTGTTGTTTGCCGACCCGGTGAAAGATTACAAACGTCTCTGTGATGCGCTTGCCGACGGCAGATTGAGCGAAACGCGTGTAAATGAATCTGTCAGACGTATTTTGACGATGAAAGCCGCGCTCGGATTGCACAAAGATTGTTTCGGAACAGTTCCAAGTGATGAGGAATATGCTGAACATGAAGCGCTTGCTGAAAAATATGCGGCGGAATCGGTCTGTGTTTTGAGGGAAAATAAAGCGGTCGTTCCGGTAAAGAAGGAAGAAATCCGCAAAGTGCTGACCATTTCTCTTGTCCGTCAGGGCAATATGATTCCTAATCTTGATTTTGAGACCGTTGATGAGGAGTTGCGCAAACGCGGACTGGAAGTCGATCACATGAATAACCCCGACCGGGCGGTTATTCCGGAAATTTATGAAAAATATGACCGTATCTTTGTCAATACATGCAGTTTGAGTCATGCCAATCTGCAGCTGCGGCTGACCGGAGAACCTTCGATGTTCTTCTGGCACTACAAATTCATTGATTACAAAGATAAATTTGTCTTTACCAGTTTCGGAACTCCGTACACCCTTTACGACCAGCCGTATCTGGATAATCTCATCTGCGTCTGGGGAATCACCAAAGTTGCGCAGAAAGCGGCGGTGAAGGCGTGGCTCGGAGAAATCCCGATGGATGCAAAGTGTCCGGTGCGTCCGCATCGCAAAAAGATCAAACCATTTGAATTTTAAGGAGATATCATGAACATATCAAAAATTCTTCTGTCCGCTCTTTCTCTTTTGGCACTGAATCTTTTTGCTGTTGAGTATTTCAATACCAACCGCTGGGTGCCGACCCGTCCTGAGATCGTCAAACCTTACAAATATCTGGAAAAGGGTGCATCATCCATCACCCTGCGCGGCATTGAAGGTCAGCCGTGGGTTTATTTTCAGGTTTCTCCTTTGAAAATTGCCGAAGGCAATAAGGTGCTGGTAAAGTTCACCGCTTCCGGCAAAGGGGTGATGAAGGCGGGATTCAATGCCTATACGAATGGATTCAACGGAGCGAAGGAGTTTTCGCAGAAAATCGAATTGAGCAGTGAGAGTAAAGAGTATTCTGTTGAACTCGGAGCTTCAAGCAGTTACAAACTTGCCCGTCCCATTCTGGTCATGATGCCCGGCAGTGAGGCGGTAATTACCGCGTATTCTGTGGAAATCACCGGAAAATCCTATGCCGGAACCGCTGTTGCCGACCGCGCTGATGCGATGTATAAAGCGGGAGAAAACGCTGATTTCACCGTTACATTCACCTGTAACGGCGAGCCGGTCAGAACCGGAAAGGCGCTTATCGAGTACCGTGTGGATAACATTTTCAAAAAGTATGAGTATTTCGACCTTGCCAAAGCCAATCCTTTCACCGTCAGTGTCAAACTTGACCAGCCGGGATTTTTCCTTGCTTACGGTTATTTGAAAGATGACAAGGGCAGGGATATCATCAAGCGTTTTCAGCTGACTTCAGCCGGATTTGATGCGGAAAAGATCACTCCTGCCAAAGCTGCGCCTGCGGATTTGATAACTTACTGGAAGGGTGAATACGAAAAACTCAAAAAGAATACTTCCAATGATGTGCAGATCACCAAGTGGAAAGAAGATGCCAGATTCACCTGGTACAAACTTACCTGTGACACCGCCAACGGCAAAAAGAGCTATTCCACCTTGCGGGTTCCCAGAGGGGCGGGGAAATACCCGATGATCTTCACTGTTCCCCCTGCCGGATACACCACTTACACGCTGGATAATTACAAACTTTTTCCGCCCGAAAAGAAGTGGGATAAAGTCATCCACCTTATTATCAGTGTGCATGACAAGCCGTATATGAGTCACGATGAGTATATGAAGTTCCAGCGCCCGGAGTACTATTTTTATCAGCTCGGCACGACCCGTGAAAGTTACTACTATTACAACGCGGTACTCGGTGTGATGCGGATGATGGAGTACGCAATGAAAAATGTTAAAGAGTGGGATGGAAAGCACCTTGCCGCGCTTGGCCGCAGTCAGGGCGGCGGATTTGCCTTTATCATGGCGGCGCTCAATCCGGCGATTCAGGCAGTGGGGGCGGATGTTCCTGCGTTGTGCGACCATCACGCACGGCTGGCGGGGCGTTTTGCCGGCTGGCCGCAGCTGCTCGATCACGCAAAAGGCAAGGCATTCGGTGAACATGCACCTTACTTTGATGCGGCGAACTTCGCATCTTTTGTGAAAGTTCCTGCGGTCGTGTCAGTCGGATTTTTCGATACAATGTGTGTTCCGGCATCGGTTTACAGCGCATACAACGTGCTTCAGGGTGAAAAGAAAATAATCAATTACCCGGCATACGGTCACGGCTGGGGCAAACGCGATTCGCTCTTTCACCTCGCCGTCTGGGAGCTGTTTGATAAAACTTTTGCCAAATGACTTGACAAACGTTTTTTCAAGGTGTATTTTATTAACAGTTAAACATGTTTGATAATCATTCCCTAAACAAAAAAAGGAGGTTCCAAATGATTACAAAATCGTCCAGAGTCCGCCCCCATGGGGGCGTAAAGCAGAGCTTTACGCTTATTGAACTCCTCGTCGTCATTGCGATCATCGCGATCCTGGCGTCGATCCTGCTGCCGGCACTCAACTCCGCCCGCCAGAAAGGATTGGAGGCAAGCTGCAAGAACAACCTCAAACAGATCGGTTCTGCCTTTTTGCAGTATATGAACGATAATGAAGATTATATTCCGATTATTTATACTGCTAAATGGACTTCTTCCGAGATTGCCAATCAGGATTACTATTGGTATGCCACTTATTTCGGAACAGGAGCCATCCACGGTGCAATCGCTCCTTATATTCGCACCAAAGCGGTTCAGTTCTGTCCTGCCAATCAGATGCAGACTGCTTCTGGAAAACAGACTAACTATACAGCCAACTGCTATACTATGAGCAACGGAAAAGGCAGCGTTCACCCTGAAAGCGCTTATGTTGATATCTGGCACAAGATTGTTAAATTCAAGAGTGCTTCAGCGAGTGTCGGTCTGCTTGATACAGGTAACCGTGCCAGTGATTACAACAATTACTGGTATGCGCTTTACCATTTCGGTTCTGATCCTGCTGCAGATACGAAGCTTGGTCCCGAAGGTCCTCACAACAAAAATCACAATGCAATGTATCTTGACGGTCATGTTGATACCGTTATCAATATTTTCTCATACGATCCGTATGCGTTCCTTAAAGCAGGCAGAGGTTTCTGATGAATAAAAAGCACTTTTTTCTGTTGGTCGCTGCACTTGCCGCAGTAATCGTATCTGCTGCAGAGGTGAAGCAGATAACCAACCTTGCCGACCGTAAAACCGATTATCCGCCGGTATTTGAGTTTCAAAAAGCTGAACCGCTCACCGTTGCCGTCACCGGCAGCGGCAGTGCGGAAATATCCACCGACCCGACCCACCTTTTCTTCGGCAAAGGCGGCAGCTCCGTCCGCGTGGCTTTCAAAGGAATGACCAAAGAAAGTGTCATCCGCGTGATGCTCAAAACTCCCGTCGCTATTAAAAACGACTTTTCCGAGGCGGAAATCTACCTTTGGGGAACCAAATGGGGTTACTCCAATAACTACCGCATGGCTCTGCTGGTGAAAAATGCCAAAGGTGAAGAGGAGAAAATTCCCATCCGTTACCACTTTCAGGCGCGCGGACCCATCCTCTATCACACCGCATTGCAGGGTGTCCGCAAAAATTACAGCTTCGCAGGGGTGGAGTTTACTGAGTTTACCAAACCGGATGATGAACTCTGGCTCGGTCCGGCATGTTTCTTTGAACCGGAAATGACGGAGTCCGATGCGCGTGCCATTTCCAATGAAGAGGCCCGCAGCGGCAGAGGTATCGTCCCTTATACCACTGCGAAAAACTCCATCAAAAAGGATAACGGAGCTTTCCTCATACAGTGCGGCGATATCACCTACACTTACAAGCCTTCCACCGGAACTCTCAATGACCTCACCTTTATGCTCGAAGGTAAAAAGGTCACTCCCTTCGCTGACGGCGGTCTGCTTATCGGTAATGAGCGTATCGCCCGCAACGCCCAGCTTTCCCGGGTGGAGGTGAAGGACAACGCCGTTCATGCCCGTTTTGAAATCGACGACCGCAAAGTCGGTTCATGGGGCGAACAGCGGGAATCCAATCTTTCCTACTCCATCACCCTGACTCCTGTCGGCAAGAGTCTCACCATTGATGTGACCACCGATACGCCCTTTGCCTCCAAACTTGTCCTCGGCTGTATCACCGGATTGAAAAAGCCCAAACTGATCGAAGTTCCCTATCTTTGTTACTGGGGTATGACCAACGGCTTCCTCGGTCCGCGTATCGTTTGTGACGAAGCCGGCAACTTTATGCTCGCCATGCTCGACCCCTATGTTACCAACTCCAGCGACCTTTTTGCGGCTGAGAAAAACGGATTCATCCGCCGCCGTGCCGTTTATGCCAATGGCGGTGCGACCTACTGGCCCAATACCGCCGGTGAACGCAACTGCGTGGATGAGAGGATCGTGCTGACCATTTCCAAAGAGGTCGCAGACATCCTTCCCAATATCGACAATCCCGACCCGCTCAATAAAGATCTGGTCAAAGGCAAAGTCTACTGCTCATGGCCTCATGTCTACCGTTTTGTGCCTGATTTGTTCCACTTTATGGGCTTTGAAGATCTCTTCTATGTTCACTACTACAACAACTCTGTGCCGATGGATTTGAAACTTACGGCAGGAACGGGACGCTCTGAGGCATGGCATCCGCTGACCTGGAAAGAGATGTCACCCAAAGAGTTTGCCGGTATCGTTGAATCTTACGGTTATGAATTCTGCGTTTACGAATATCTTTATGGTATGCAGGTCGGTGACTTCCACTGGAACCGCGACTGGATCACCCGCCGGGTCAACGGCCGTTACGCAGTCGGCTGTGCGCCCTATTTCGTCACCAAACCGACCATTCTCAATAAATGGCGCAAACTTCAGGATAAATGGCTGCTTCCGCTGGTCAAAGGGGTTTACTCTGACGTGCTGACCGTCGGTTGTCCGTGGGGTAACTTTACTGACTATGATGCTGATGTTCCCGGCAGTGCAAGCTGCCGTGCCAGTTACCGCGAAGTGCTTAAAGCGCTCCGTCAGATTCAGGAAACTTACGGAAAAAGCTGGAGCGAAGGTTCATTCAACTGGCTCTACTCCGGCAACTGCACCGGCAGTTACGGTTCGATCATGACCTTTACCGAAGGCGGTCCGTCGGTTCTGCCGATCATTCCGGAGTTCAAACTGCGCCGTATGCAGACCAAAGAGACCACGCTGAGCATGGGACCCTCGATGAAACGCCATTTTGAGCGCAACAAGAACTTCAAAAATACCGGATTCCCCGATACGGTCTTCTACGATCAGGCGCTGGCGGCGATCATGGGTTACGGAAATCAGACGATCGTCATTTCCGAAGATTACTCCTTCTTCGGATTTTCCGGACTTGCCAAAAACTACTACATGGGTAAAGGTATCCAGACCCAGTACTCATTCCAGCCGGTAAAAAGTATCGAATACTTTGACGGCGACAAAGCTGTTCCCTCATCACAGGCACTTGCCAAAGATATCCACCTTGCCGGCAGACTCAAGACTGTCTACGCCAACGGAACGACCGTCTTTGTCAACTACAACGGCGAAAAGGATTGGACCATTGATTACAACGGTCAGAAGATCACTCTGCCGCCGTGGGGATTCTACGCCATTCATCCGGAATCCGGAACCGTTTCCGCCTCAGTCATGATCGATGGAAAACGTTGTGAATACTCCAAGTGCAATGAATACTTCTATATTGACAGCCGCAAGGAAAAAGTCACCTTCAACGGAGTCACCATCAAAGGTGCCGCGGCATTCAAAAAATCTGCCGACGGCAAACTCAAAGTCATTCCGCTTGGCAGGATCGCCAGCTACCGCAGACTGCCCGACCACTTCGGCTGCGAAGAGCTTTCCATCGACCTGAAACAGTGGCTCCCCGGAGCGGAAGGCAAAAATATCGAAGTCACATGCAGTGCGCTTGCCGGAGACAAAAGTCAGTATTCACTCTTTTACAAACAG
Source organism: Lentisphaerota bacterium (assembly GCA_015061615.1). Classification (GTDB taxonomy): domain Bacteria; phylum Verrucomicrobiota; class Lentisphaeria; order Victivallales; family Victivallaceae; genus UBA1784. Next base: position 38,245 of record SUWE01000016.1, on the reverse strand, counting down.
GGTGACAAGGATAAACAGATCCTTGACAAGAGCCGTAAGCCGGTTGCTTCCGAAGTCAGAGACGGCAAACTCCATTTCCAGCCGTCGGGATGGTATCTCAACTACTTTGTGGAAGTAAAATAAGATGAAAAAACTCCTTGCACTTATCTTCACCCTCTGCCTCGCCGTTGCGGCGCAGGCGGGGGAACTTGAGCCAGACTATTATTTCACCGCTGAAAGTCTGCTGGATAAAGTCGAAGACGGCGGCGCTGTTACCGAGTGGCCCGACAGCAAAAATCAGGTAAAGTTCATCATTCCGCAGAAGACAAAGCGTCCGGTAAAAGCTCCGGTTTTCAAGGAGCGGGGATTGGAAGGCAATCCGGCGATCTGTTTTGACAAAGAGATCCGCACGCTTTATATCCCCGGTTTTGTGAATGAGGTCATGGCGGGAAAAAGTTACACATTCATCTATGCAGGTATGAGTCTCAACGGAAACTTCGGCTTTGCCGGCAATGTTTCAGACGGCAGTTTTTACACTCCGCCGCTGGCGATGCACTGCGGTTCTTTCTCTTACGGAAAGGTGAAAGCTCCGCTGTTGACTTCCATCAACTATTACCGGGTGAATGCCTTTACCTGCGATGCTGAAAAGAAACTTATTGCAACCTATCACAACGGTTATCCCAAAGGGAAAGCGGCGATAGAACCGATTGCCAAATTCGGCGGCGGCGGACACCTTGTTCTTCCGGCGATGCCGTGGGCGCATGCTCCGCGTCAGGGAATGATAACTGAAATCATGGTCTTCAAGCGGGCGCTTACTCCGCAGGAAATAAAGAAGATCTGCGGTGCGATGATCGCTAAACACAGAGCGCCGTAAAAATCATGAAACTTCTGACACTGGTAACGGGGGAAAGGCTTTCATCCGCTTTGCGCGGGGAGCTTTTCTCCCGCCTTTATGACGCGGGAGTACGCGAATTGAGCTTCTGCGCGTTTGCTTATGAAAAAGAGCTGTTCCACCCCGGATTCATGGATGAATACCTTGCTCAGGCCCGGGGGGCGGGATTGAAATTTTCTTCCGCACACGGTATCTGGTTCCACAATAACGATCTGAACTGGCCCGACCGCGCCGGAAGAATCGAAACTGCCGGAACCCAGAAACGTTACCTTGAACGCGCGGCGGCATCCGGTTGCCGTACCTTCATTCTGCACCCCGGAGCGCTCTTTTCACATTACTCTGAGGCGGAATTGTGGAACTGTCTGCGCGAAGGCATTGAAATGCTCATTCCCGCAGCAGAGGCAAACAACATTGTTATTGCACTTGAAAACAGCACCCCCGGATTTCTCGGTGCCGATTGTGCCGTGCTGGCAGATTTCATCCGTTCATTTGACTCCCCGTGGGTGGGGGCATCATTTGACAGCGGTTGTGCGAATATTGCCGGAAATGTGACGGAGTCGTTTGCGCATCTCAAAGAGCTTGTTGTTACCGCTGTTCTGCATGACAACAACGGTAAAAGCAATGCCCATTTGCCCCCGTTTGAAGGGACGGTGCCGTGGGATAAACTTATGCCGGAAATCCTTTCCGCCCCCCGCATGATGCACTGCGAAACCGATTTTGCCAAAAGTCATGAGTGTGAAACGGTAATAAAAACACTTGAAATTTACAAGTCACTGCCGGAACTGTTGTTATAAAGTTTCAGTGCAGAAAATCAACGATTTTTTCAGCAATGCTCATCCCGATTCCGGGAACTCTGCGGGCGATTTCCACTGCGTCGGCACGTTTGAGCTGAGCGAGTGAACCGAAGGCGCGCAGCAGCTGCCGTTTGCGGACGTCTCCGATACCGGGAATATCATCCAGAAGTGACGATTGTATCCGTTTTTCCCGCAGATTCCGGTGGTAGGTGATGGCGAAACGGTGCGCTTCGTCACGGACGGATTGCAGCAGTTTCAGTGCCGCATGGTGACGGTCAAGCACGATCGGTTCGGAGTGACCGGGAATATATATTTCCTCATTCCGCTCAGCAAGTCCGAGCATCGGCAGCGGCGGAGCGCCGACGGAAATGAGCGCTTCGACTGCACTGGATAACTGTCCTTTGCCGCCGTCGACCATCAGCAGATCGGGCAGGGGGAGTTCCTCTTTCAGCAGCCGGGAAAAATGGCGCGAAACCGCTTCGCGCATCATGGCAAAGTCGTCGCTCTGCATCACTGTTTTTATCCGGAACCTCCGGTACGCCTGCCGGTCAGGTTTGCCGTCAGTGAAAGTTACCATACTTGCCACCGCAAGTGTTCCGAGGATGTTGGATATATCAAAACAGATGATTTTCCGCGGGAGTGTCTGCAAGCCGAGCCGTTCCGCCAGCGCGCGTATTCCTTCTTCCCCGGCGGGGAACTTCTGATCGGGCAGAGAGGGATTTTCAAAAATCCGGTTTTTTCTGCCGAAAACAGCGTCGATATTCGCCATTGCATCGCGGTAACGGGCGGCGATTTCAAACTTCCCTTCGCTTGCGGCGCGAAGCATTTTTTCCTTTATCGCCTCTTTTACCGGCGCAATATCTCCGTCAAGCACTGCCAGTGCTGCATCGAGTCTGGCGCGGTACTCTTCAACGGTAACTTTGCCGGTACACGGCGCACAGCAGTCTTTTACAAGTTTTTTGAGGCAGTGTTTGCGGGTCTCTTCATCCGGTTCACTGGTTTTGCAGCCGCGCAGACCGAAGTGGGACAAGAGAAATTCTCTGGTCATTTTCAGCGCCGTTCCGTGCGGAAACGGTCCGTAATAGCGGGCGTTATCCGGCTTTTTCAGCCGGGCAAGAGTGAGGGTCGGGAACTTTTCGCTCAAATCGACCTTCAGCAGTAAATAGCGCTTGTCATCGCGCATCAGGATATTGTAATAGGGGGCGTAAGTTTTTATCAGCTGGGATTCAAGCAGCAGTGCCTCATCTTCAGTACGCACCACCGTGTATGACCACTGTGCAATGGAGTTTATCAGTGAACGGAGCTTTGCATCGCCCGTCCGCTTGCGTGACGGTTGAAAGTAGTTGCCCAATCTCCGCCGCAGATCGCGTGCCTTGCCGACATAGATCACCTTGCCGAAGCGGTCACGGAACATGTAAACGCCCGGTTGTGCAGGGATTTCCGAGGGATGATAATCTTCAAATCTCAATGTTTCAGCCCAGATCATTGCCGGTTTCCGCATCGGTCAGACGGAAATCTTCATAGTGAAGCGACGCATCGGCACGGAAACTCAATTCATGTTTGTAACGGTGTTCAAGATCGTCAAAAAGTTCAGCATCCTCATTGTGCAGGCGCTCCAGCACATCGGGGTGCATGTAGACGCGGAGTGCGACACCTTTATATTTTTTATCGCGCATCACCGATGCAAGGCGGCGCTGGATCTCCGCACTCATCGTCAATGCGGATTTGACCAGTCCGGAGCCGTGGCAGTAGGGGCAGGGATCGTAGACCTGATCGAGAATACTTTCCTGTTCGCGCTGACGGGTCATTTCCATAAGTCCGAGTTTGCTCAGCGGCAGAAGCTGGGTTTTTGCACGGTCTTCTTTGAGCAGTTTGCGCATGTGGCGGAAAAGTTCGTCGCGGTCGGAGGCGCTTTTCATGTCGATAAAGTCAAGCACGACCAGACCGCCGACGTTGCGCAGACGGAGCTGACGGGCGATCTCTTCGGCGGCTTCGAGGTTGGTTTTCAAGACAAACTCCGGCTGATCGGTAAGTTTCCTGCCGTGTCCGGTGTTGACATCAATGGCGATGAGAGCTTCCGTTTCATCAATAACGATCGCTCCGCCGCCGGGGAGTTTGACTTCGCGCTGAAAGACATTTTTGAGCTGTTCGTCGATCGCGTAGTAGTCGAAAATCTCCGCCGTCCCCTTGTAGAGAGTTACTTTTGATGCAAGTTTGCTGCCGCCAATGCGTTTGAGGGTATCTTTGATATGTTTGAAGGCATCGGCATCATCGACGACGATACCGGAAATATCTTCCGTCATGAAATCGCGCGCGGTACGGTCGATAAGGTTCGGTTCGGTAAAAAGCCGTTTCGGAGCGCCGCCTTCGGCTACGCCCTGTTTGATTTTTTTCCAGTAATCCAGAAGCAGTTTCAAGTCGCGTTTGAAAAATGCCGCTTTGCGCCCTTCGCCGTTGGTACGGCAGATAAGTCCGGTATTTTCAGGCAGTTCAAGCTGTTCGAGGATTTTTTTGAGCCGTTCACGCTCCGCATCCGCTTCGATCCGCGAGGATAAACCGATATGCTGGCTGTACGGCATAAATACCAGAAATCTGCCCGGCAGGGTGATATCGGTCGTCACGCGGGCGCCTTTGGTACTGATGGGCGCTTTGGCGACCTGCACGACGATTTCCATTCCGGGTTTGAAGATATTGGGTATATCATCCGGAGTTGCACGGCGTTTTTTTACCGGGGGTTCCGGTTCCGGAGAGCCTTTTTTCTTTTTCTTGCGCAGGGATTTTATCGCACTTTCGCGTGCGGCGATCTCTTCAAGATAGCGGTCAACGGTTTCCATATTTCCGGAAAACATCTCCTTGAAGTGCAGAAATGCGTTTTTTTTCGCTCCGATATCAATAAATGCCGCCTGAAGTGAAGTGTCGAGATTGATGATTTTGCCCAGATAGATATCTCCGGCTTTGGGGGCATCATCGTCGTGTTCGATTTTGTATTCTTCGAGCTTGCCCCCGTTGAGCAGGGCAAAACGGCGCTCAAGTTTGCCGCAGTTGAGGATGATCTCTTTGCTCATAAACTCAAATTTCCAGTTCAGTGATAAATTCCGGCAATGCTCCGCGCAGACCGTTGCGGAACGAGGCGGCACTCATCCGCTTGCCGCCGGAAGGAATAAGCTCAAGGATTTCCAGCGAAGTCGAATCCCCGCAGCCGACTATGATCCTGCCGGGAATGTCGGCACAAAGAGCGGTTGCCGGTGCCGGAATATCGGAAACTTTTGCTGAACAGATGGTTATATTCTGAATTTTTCCGCTGGCGATGCGGCATTGCGTGACTGCACCGGGCCACGGGAAATAGGCGCGGCTCATCGCTTCGATAACGGGAGCAGATGAGTTCCACGAAACAAATCCGTCGCGTTTTGCGATTTTACGGCAGACCGTCACTCCGGCGGGGTCCTGCGGTACGGGGGCACAGGTTCCGTCAGCGATCTTTTGCAACGTTTCCACAGTATGTTCAGCGGCAAGTTCACCGAGTTCTGTTTCCAGAGAATCGGCATATTCACTGCCGTCAAGTTCCATTGTAAGAGTTTGGAAAACCGGACCGGAGTCAAGCCCGCGTTCCATTTGCATAAAACATACTCCGGCGCGTTTGTCACCGTTGATGATCGCCTGAACGATAGGGGATGCTCCCCGGTAGCGCGGCAGCAGCGACGCATGAACGTTGACACAACAGATTTCCGGAACGGCAAGAACGGCAGATTTCAATATCTGCCCGAAAGAGACGACACAGAGAAAATCCGGTTTCATTTCCCGGAGATACTCAGTAAATTCCGGTGTATTGACATCGGCGGTGCGCACTGCATCCAGACCGAGGTCGATCGCCGCCTGAGCCAGCGGAGTCGGGGTCAGAACGCGTTTTCTGCCGGCAGGACGGTCGGGCTGCGAAATCACCGCTGTCAATTCGATTTCTGACGATACCGCCAGCGCGCGCATTACCGGAATCGCTATCGGTCCGGAACCGAGGAAAACAACTTTTAATTTATCGGACACTTGAAAAATTCCTCATTCGGATTCATATTATATATGCTGTCAATATAATATACAACAAAACTGCTTAAAAATCCAGAAGTAATTGAAAATTATGAAACAAATAACCGTAATGCTTGGCGGCAATCTTGCCGGGACCCGTGATGCAATGGTAAGGGCGCTGGAAAAATTTGCCGCTGCCGGGGTGTCACATATCCGGATCAGCAGTGTTATAAGTTCCCGCGCGGTTGATTGTGTGCCGGATACGCCGGATTTTCTCGATATGGGCTTTACCGGATTCTGGGATAAGAGTGCGCGGGAACTGCTTGAACTCTGTCAGCAGATAGAAATTGAAGCCGGACGCCCGGCGATCCACAGCAGCCGGGAATCGCGGATACTTGACTGCGACATCATCTTTTTCGGTGATGATATCATAAACAGTGACCGCCTTATTGTTCCCCATCCGCGGGCGAAGGAGCGGGATTTTGTATTGATCCCGCTTGCGGAAATAGTTCCCGGACAGAAATTCCCTGACGGAGAAAGTGTTGCAGAAAAATTAAAAAAGTTCAAAGGTGTTGAAAAATGAAGTGCACCCCAAAAGTTGGACACAACTTTTGGGGTGCTCTTCAAAACCTGATGTTTTGCGCTCAGCCCCCTGATTTTTTATTTCGCGCTCACGGTTCTCTTGCGGTTTCATCAAGCGCCTTGATGAGCGGATAGAGGATATATTCGATCACGCGGCGGCGGTCGCATTTGATTTCACACTGGACTTCCATACCCGGAATCAGGCGGAAATCCTCTTTGACATTGTGCAGTTTTCCGGAAACCGTAATGCGGGCGCGGTAATATTTCTTGACTGCTCCGCCTATTTGCCGTTCCAGTGTGTCTTCGGAAATATTGCGGACAACGCCCTCAAGTGTTCCGTGTTTCTGGAAGGGATAGGCGGTCAGTTTGATCCGCACCGGGGCATCGACTTTGACTTTGCCGATATTTTCCGGGGTGATTTCCGCTTCAAGTTCAATATTCTCATCAAGGGGGATCAAGGTGATGAGAGCTTCCGCTTCCTGAACCGCAGAACCCATTGAGAATGAGGCTATTTCATGCACCACTGCATCGCAGGGCGCGCGGAGATACTCAAATTTGATGAGCTGTTCGATTTTGGCAAGTTCTTTGCGGTACGAAGTCAGATTACGGTCAACTTTGACCATTTCTTCGGATATGCTGTTGCGCCACTCCTGAATAAAGGAGTTTTCTTCCGCCAGCAAAGTTCCTTTGCGGTGGTCGAGTTCCAGGATATCGTTGGCAAGCTGATCGACACTTGCTTCCATTTCCATACGGCTGATGGAAAGTTCCAGCAGATCTTTCAGCGGGGAAACTTTTTTCTCGTGCAGTCCTTTGAACATATCTTCAAGTTTCTGCATCGCCGTGAGGCGTTCACGCTGTTTTTTGAGCGTATCCTGACGGGATTTTTTGGATGCATCAAGCTGAAGATTTGCCTCTTTGAAGTATTTCATGCGCTCTTTGTAATACTCCTGACGCTGTTTGTAGATGGCAAGCTGCCATTTTGCGAACTGCGCGTCGCCGCCGGTGTAAAGTTTGCCCTGAAACTCAGCTTTCAGACGGGCGAACTGCACTTCAAGAGCGTGGATCTCATTCTTGATCCTTTCAGCTTCCGCCTGATTTATAGCGGGGTCAAAAGTGATGAGTATCTGATCTTTTTTGACAGTCTGACCTATTTTGACATTGACCTTTTTGATGATCGACCGTTCCAGCGGCTTCATTACGATGACCGGGGAATCGGTAACCAGTTTGCCTTCGCCGCGCACAACAACGTCGGTTTTTGCCCAGGTCGCCCAGACGATGGCGAACACAAGCACGATGAAAGGTATCCACACTCCGAGGCTGATGGCAAGCGGCAGTTTCTGATGCTTGATCTCAAGCGCATCGGGCATGAAGTCGACTATTTTATCAGGAGCTTTGTTTTCTTTATTACGCATTTTGTTCAATCTCCACACTCATTTGCTGATTCCAGAATTCACGGTAAATACCCGGTTTGCTGACGAGTTCCCGGTGATTTCCGCTGGCGGAAATTTCTCCTTCGTCAAGCACGATAATATTATCCGCATGGCTGATGATCGAAAGGCGGTGTGAAACGATAAGCACCGTTCTGCCTTTGGCGATAGCTTTCAAATTGCGGCGGATGACCTCTTCGCTTTCCGGGTCAAGCGCACTTGTTGCTTCGTCGAAAATCAGTATCGGCGGATTGGTCAGCAGTGCGCGGGCGATGGCAAGGCGCTGTTTCTGACCGCCGGAAAGGTTTGCGGCATTTTCTTCAAGCACAGTGTCATAACCTTTGGGGAGCTTCTGGACAAACTCATCGGCACCGGCAAGTTTGGCGGCGTAGATGATCTCTTCAAGTGAAGCGTTCTGCTTGGGCAGTGAGATATTTTCGCGGACGGTTCCGCTGAAGAAGTAATTTTCCTGCAAAACAACACCGATATTGCGGCGCAGGTGGGTCTTATCCAGTTCGCGGATATCAATTCCGTCGATTTTGATGATACCCTGCTGGACGGAGTACAAACCCTGAAGCAGTTTGGTGATGGTGGTTTTTCCTGAACCGGAGCGTCCGACAAGACCGATTGTCTGACCGGATTTTACATCAAGAGAGAAGTTCTTGATGACCATCGGCAGGTCAGGACGGTAACGGAAAGAGACTTTTTCAAAATTCAGCGCACCGGTCATCTGATTGCGCACACCGCCGCCGGCAGGCTCCGGAGAGGTATTCATCACCACACCGAGCATACGCACCGAAAGCGCGATCTGCTGATATTCGTGGATGAGTCCGACCATTTTGACCAGCGGTCCGGTAACGCGGTTGGCAAGCATCTGGAAGGCGATCAAGGCACCGATGGAGATCGTGTGATTGAATACCAGATGGGCACCGACCCAGATAACGCAGATGGTCATCATCATTTCAAGCATGTGGCTTATGCTCTGGGCAGTCATGGAGATTTCACCGACGCGGAAGTGGGATTTGATAGCGTAAGCTGTTGAATCATCCCAGATTTTGCGTTCCACCGGTTCCAAAGCAAGGGATTTGACGGTTTTGATACCGTGGATGGACTCCACGAGCATGCTCTGACGTTTACCTTCCGCCTGATAAAGCTCATCCAGACGGCGCTGGAACGGCTTGATGAGCGAAGCGATGACCAGCGCCATCATCAGTGAAAATCCCAGCACGATCAACGTAAGTATCGAGCTGTAAAAGAGCAGGAACGGAATGAATATGCACAGGGCAAACAGGTCGAGGATGGTGAAAAAGAGGTTTCCGGAGAGGAATCCGCGGATCTTTTCCGTCTGCTGCATGTGCTTGAGCAGCACGCCGGAAGGAACCCGGTCGAAGAAGTCCACCGGCAGTTTCATCAGATGCGTGAAGGTCTTTGTCGCAGTTGCGATATCTATTTTGTTGGTGGCGAACAGCAGCAGATAGCCGCGGATGAAACTCACCAGAGCATTGAACAATATCATTATCAATATGCCGATACCGATGACATTCAGGGTGTTGTACGCCTGATTGACCAGCACCTTATCCACAACTATCTGGAAGAACAGCGGCACGATAAGTGAGAATATCGTCAGCATCACCACCATGATGGCGATCTGTCCGAAGATACCTTTATTTTTGATGAACTCCGGAATGAACCAGCGCAGGCTGAACGGCTGATCTTCATCGGAGAGTTTGTAAATGCGCTTGAGCAGGATGAATTTTCCGGAAAACTCCTTTTCGTACTCCTCTTTTGTGAAAAAGGAGAAGCGGTCAGGGGTGTTGTAGCGGTCGGATTCCGGGTCGAGCAGCACTGCTTCAAACTCAGTTTCCGAGGTGTTTTTTGTTCCGCAGAAGACGGCGTAGGAGCCGTTTTTCTTGACCGCGATGCAGGGATAGACTGCACTGCTTTTGGCAAGTTCATCCCATGAAAGTTTTACGCTTTTGGTTTTGTAGTGGTAGTCCGAAGCGATCTCGCGGAAAAGGCTGTCTTTCACATCTTCTTCACCGACAGCATATTCGTGCATGATTTCACGGATATCCACCGGAGTGTTGTAGTGGCGGGCGATCTGTACGAAACAGGTGAGTTTAGTCTGCTTTTTGACGTCGACCTGAGCGAGGTTGTGGAAAATGATGCACTTGCCGTTGGCGCGCTCCTGAAGCTGGGAGTAGGGGACATTCAAAACCTTGTTGCCGACCTTGGGGTCGATGATCGAAACTGAACCTTCGGCATTTTTCAGCTGGATGGAGTTGAGCAGAAGCACCCATGAATCACCGAGCAGCAGAAGCATTACCGGACCGGCGTAGACTTTTATCATATCCAGCGTGAGTTCTTCCGGCGCCAGCTGATGATTTTCCGCAAGCGAAAGCAGTGTCTGCATCGGATTATCCTGATATTGCCGGAGCAGATCATCAGTCAGCAGTGAAGTGAAGTTCACACTTCTGCGGACCTGATTGAACAGGATCTGCATACATTGCAGACCTGACATATCCATTTGGTTGTTTTCCATTCTGATAAACCTCGTTTTGTCATTGAGCAGGCGGAATTTACTGAAAACAGATGCGTTTTCCGCCATAAAATACAGTAATCATATTAATATAGCATAATGTTACGGAAAATGCAAATGCCGATTTGAAGTTTACCGGCGGATACAGGAGATCGGGAGGCAGCGGGCTGAATTTCAATCCTGTTGATTTTCAGCAACTTTCTTTGAGGGCAGCTGAACCAGAACTACCGCTGAAAAGATGATTGCACAGCCGATGATATTGGCAAAAGTGTAGTGTTCACCGAGCGTCAGCCAGCCCCAGAAGACAGCAAAGACACTGGCAGTGCTTAAAATAATTGAAGATGTCGCTGGATGCACATATTTCTGTGCGGCTATCTGAACTGTACAGGCAAACCCGATAGCGATGATACCGCAGAAAATCAAGGGGTATGTGGTGGCGCAAATTCCGCTCCACGAACAGCTTTCACCGGCGGTGACGGCGGCAATTCCGGAAATTACGGCGACGGTGAAAAACTGTACTGCGGCAAGCTGCAGAGCGTCTTCCTGCGGGGCGAATTTGGCGATGGCAATAAATTGAAAGGCGAAAAAGAGAGCGCATATCACCATGAGCAGATCACCGAAGTTGCCGAAATTGCTGATCGTTCCGTCGGAACAGAGCAAATAAGCTCCTGCAACGGAAAGGAATGATGCACACCAGACCTTCCAGTCGGTTTTCTTTTTGATGAAGATACCGATAAGCGGTATCATTATTACATAGAGAGCCGTGAGAAATCCCGCTTTGCCCGCGGAAGTATAGAGCAAGCCGAACTGCTGGAGTATTTCACCGCCAGCCAGACATATTCCGCAGAGAAAACCGCCGATAAAGAGGGATTTTGAAGGACGCTTTTTTGAAAATGCAATAACAGGCAGCAAAATCAGTGTTCCGAGTATGTAACGGATAAAGACAAAGTACAATGGTGCCATAGTTTCCATTGCTTCCGCAGCGGCGGAATAAGATAATCCCCAGATCGCGGCAGTAAGCAGAAGTGACGCACTGGCAATAAGATTTGTTTTTTTCATGTCGGTATTCTCCTTGAACGGCTTATAATATACCACCATGAGACCGGTTTACAAGGAGTTGAACGGCGTAAAAGTGTATTGCATACAATCGGGAATGTTTCGTGAAATAATGATGTGATTCAGATTTCTGAAATATTGATGGTATTGCAAGTTCTCTTTTATGCTGAGCTTGAAAAAAAAGTACAGCCGGTGTATATTATGCAAATATCTTGAAATCATAAAACAGGGAGTATTTTATCATGTCAGGGGAAAAAGGATTTAATTGGAAACAGTTCACCGTCTGGATGGCGGCTCTTATCATCGGTGCCGTTTTCGGAGCGTTGAATATCGGTGCGCTCAATGATCTTTTCAACTTTATTGCCGGCGTTTACACCCGGCTTTTCAAATTCATTGCCGTTCCCACGATCGCGCTTGCGGTCACCACTACGCTGGCGATGCTCGGAGCAAAGAAGAATATGGGCAAAATATTCCTCAATACCCTGCTCTGGACTCTGCTTACCACCATTGCCGCTTCCGCACTCGGCGCAGTGCTTTTCAAATTGATCGCTCCGGGGAATCTCCCTGCGGAACTGATCGCCAAAGGAGCAGATAAAGTTCCTTCAAATCTGGGATCCGCCACGGTTTACAGCCATATTCTGGCGATTTTTCCGGATAATATAATCACTCCGTTTGCCAACGGCAGTGTGCTGACGATATTGGTAATTGCCGCCGCTGCCGGATTGGCGCTGGCTCTGATGCAGGAGTCTGAAAACACTCAGGCGCTTTTGAAGGTCATCCTCGGTGCGCAGGAGCTTCTTTTCACCCTCATCAAAGCACTTGTCTGGACTCTGCCGCTGGGTATCGTCGCCTTTTCCGCCCAGCTTACGGCGCAGCTTTCCGCCGGAGCGGTGATGGATTCCATCGGCAAATATGTGGCGGTTGTTCTCGGAGGAAACTTTTTGCAGTTCCTTGTTATTCTGCCGCTCTTTCTGCTGATGCGCAAAATCAATCCGCTCAAAGTCTTCAAAGCGATGCTTCCGGCGGTGCTGATGGCATTTTTTACCAAAAGTTCGATGGCGACTCTGCCGGTTACCGTTGCTTCGGCGGAAAACAACCTCAACGCCAAGCCGGAAGTTGCCCGCTTTGTTCTTCCTATTTGCTGTACCGTCAACATGAACGGCTGTGCGGCATTTATTATGGTCACTTCACTCTTTCTGCTTCAGAACGGCGGAGTTGAACTGACTTTTTCAACGATTCTGATCTGGCTGCTTATTTCAGTTGTTTCAGCTGTCGGCAATGCGGGAGTCCCGATGGGATGCTACTTCCTTACGCTTTCTCTTATGGCGGGAACCGGGGCGCCGCTGGGTATCATGGGAATCATTCTTCCGGTTTACGCAATTATCGACATGGTGGAAACCGGTGTCAACGTCTGGTCGGATTCCTGCGTTTGCGCTATGGTTGACAAAACGATCAAGGCTGAAGAATAATATTTCTCTGTCAGGTATTTACTTATGCAGACCGTTGTTCACAAAGTCGATTTCTGTGTTATCGGCGGCGGCGGCAGCAGTTGCCAACGGTTATATTTCTCCGCGTGAGACCGCAAAAGAACACATCTGCGAAGTTCAGAAAATTTTGCCGGATGACGATTGTTTTCTGCCGGGATTTGTCCGGCAATTTCCGGAAAAGTGTAAAAAAGCCGTTTTTCAAATCAAATCAGAATTGGTTTGCAAATAAAGCGATTTTTCATTCATAATGTGGATATAGACAGCTCAGCGCGATAGGAATTTTTGCAAAATACAGGAGGAGGCAATTTCAAAAGTTCTCAAAAACTCTTGAAAATTCCCGTTGCGATCTGAAACAGGGGCGTTTTCATCCCATCAACGCTCTCTTTTCAATCTTTTTGTGATTGACTTTTGCAATTACCTCAGCATTTTTCAAAATAAAACCTTATGGAGAGGATTATGACTCAGCAGAATAAAATTAAAAATACTCTTTTTCTGTCACACCGCGGAGAATCTGATGATGCTCCGGAAAATACACTTGCTGCTTTTGCCCTGGCAATGGAACGGGATTCCGATGGAATCGAACTGGATATCCGTATGACTTCCGACAACCGTATTGTCTGCGTTCATGATGAATCTCTCAAACGGGTCGCCGGAGTCGATATGCCTGTTTCTGAGCATACCTGTCAGGAATTGTGCGCTGTCCACCCGGTTCCGCTGATTTCCGAAGCTCTGGAGACACTTCTCCCCGGAAAATTTATCCAGATTGAACTGAAAGGAAAACCCTTTGACCTGACAGAACTGCGACTGTTGACGGATCAGCATCTGGCGCAGGGAAAGCGGATCGGTTTGAGTTCCTTTGAAATTGAAACTCTGGAACTTGCCAATGAAAAATTTCCGGACGTTACCCGGGTTTTGTTGATTGATCTTGAAGCTTATTTCGGCAGATTCCCGACTGCGGAGGAAACGGCGGCATTCTGTCAGAAGCACAACTTCAGCGGGGTTAGTTTCAAGGCGGATTTCCGGGCTGATAAATCATTTGTTGATGCGTTGCGAGCCCAAGGGATGCGTGTTGTTGCATGGGGTGTTGATACAGATGAAAAAGGTCTTGCCATGGCATCTGCCGGAGTTGATGCTCTGACATGCAATCACGCAGTGGCATTGCGCCAAAAAGCCGGAGCTGTAAGAGAGTGATTCGATGAAAATCGTTGAACTTTCAGTCAGAATCATTAAGAATCATATTGTCATGTTTTGTTCCGCGCATTATCATTTTTTACAATTTTTCATCTTCATTCCCCGGATGCTTTTGAACGCAGTTTCAACCATTGAAGGGGAGCAAAAGCCTGATTCAATTTTCTGATAATCCGGAAACTCGCGTACAACAGCAGAAAAATTGATTTTCCGCAGATTTTTTAAGCACTGCAATCTTATTCGGCATCCCTTCAGGAACCGGACGGCAGAGAGAAAGTAAAATCATGTTTCAACTGCCGGTAACAGTTGATCATCGTTTGACAGGCAACTGTATCTGAGGTTGCGGGAAAACGCAGTTGTTCTTCAATGGCACATGCAGAGTAAGGCGGCAGATCATCCCGTAACAAAATGGCGTAATTTATCAACATTGAAGCAGTGATAAGCAAAGTGGTATTCTGAATAAAATCCCGTTTTAACGAGAGTTGTTTGGTATTATACCAAACACAAAAAGGCGGCAGGTATTTATTGCGTGAAACCAATATACGGCGGATATTTTCGGTGATTATTTTGTGCCATTTTCTGCTGTCGGAGTGTTTTTTGATGATTTCCAGTGCCGCCGCAACAATATCGGAATCCTCTTTGCAAGAGGCGATGATTGTGATTGAATCAACAGAAAATACCCTGCCTGCCTGCAATGCTGAAAGGGTTGTAAGGAGCCGTAAAAACAGTTTTTTCATTTTTGTCTGCTACTCGATTCCCATCAGTTTTTTTCTGCCGGATGGGGAAATTCTTACGCAGGGGTAGCCGTTACGGTCGATACGTTCAAGGTATCCGGTGTCGCAGAGGATACGCAGAAGTTTTTCCACTGCTGCCGGCTTGAGGTGTCCGAGGGCGCCGAAACATGCGTTGCGATGCCAGTTGCCCGCCATGATTGAAGCACTGCGGCTGCCGGCAAGTATCTGGCTGAGTTTGCCGATACCGACTCTGCCGTTGAGCGAGTCCGCTCCGCGCAGGGCAAGGCGGATATCGGCAGGTGTTGCACCGGCGGCGGCTTCGTTGATATTGCTTTTTCCGGAACAGTTGTCACAGCATCCGCATTGCCACTTGCCGCTGTTTTCACCGAAATACCTGACCAGTTCCACCTGACGGCAGCGGTGACTTTTTGCGTAATCCACCATTTCTTCAAGCCGGTCAAGCTCATAATTCAAGTGTCTGCCGAGTTCTGCATCGTCAAGCTCCACCATACGGAGTTCCGGATCGGTCAGTTCCACGGCTCTTCCGGAAAATCCGGCTTTCCACACCAGACAATCGCCGTCAAGAGCGTTTATTACCCGTTTTATCTGATCGGTGTTCAAACCGGCGATTTGCGCAAGTTCATCAATATTTGTTTCAAACTCCTGCACCGCACTTCTGCCGTAACGGGTCAGTACCCGGTGGATGAATCTTGAACGCTGGGTCTTTTCATCCTGATGAAGGATCCTCAAATGGTCAGGGTCTCCGGTGAAACGGATTGTTCCGGTGCCGCTCTTTTTCGCTGAACGGCGGATGAATCCCAGTTTTTCAAGTATTCCGAGCGCGGCAGATATCTGTCCGTCGCCTTTGGCGGCAGGAATATCTTCGCGCAATTCAGAGGGTTTGACTTCGATTTCTCCGCTTTTGCCCATATCCTGAGTGCGGTAATAAAGCTCCCTGTAGACCGCCCGGATGACTGCCGGCGGAGGATTGTTCATTTCTATAAGGAATTTATGGATATAGCAGTCGGAAAAACTGAAAAAAAGGATACACTCTGCCGCTTCTCCGTCACGTCCGGCGCGTCCGGCTTCCTGATAATACGCTTCAAGCGAACCGGAAATCTGATAGTGGATGACCCGTCGCACATCAGGGCGGTCGATTCCCATTCCGAATGCGTTGGTCGCCGCCAGAACGGGGGCAGGGGCGGTCATAAAATACTCCTGCGCACGGGTACGTTCTTCGATACTCATTCCGGCATGATATCCGACGACTCCGGGCAATCCGGCAAGTTCGTCCACTGCCTGACGGGTCGCGGCATAGATGATGGTCGGTTTGGACTCTTTTTCCAATATCTTTTCGATTTTCCGGAGTTTCGCCTCTTTTTTTCCGTCACAGCTTATCACCTTGAATGCGAGATTGGGACGGCGGAATCCCGCAACCATAAGCTCCATATTGTCCCTTTTCAGCTGATGGCGGATATCGTTGCAAACTTCCGGCGTTGCCGTTGCGGTGAAGGCGCAGATTTGGCGGATCCCCAGTTCATTTGCGGTCTCTCCTATCCTGCGGTAGCTCGGGCGGAAGTCGTGTCCCCATTCACTGATGCAGTGCGCCTCATCCACCACCAGCATTTCCGGGGGATTACCGGTTATGAAACGGCGGAAAAAATCTGTCTGGAGCCGTTCCGGAGCAACATAAAGCAGTTTTATTTCGCCTCTTGCCGCGGCATCGGCAGCTTTCAGCTGCTCGCTGAAGGTTATGGAGCTGTTTATGAATGCCGCCGGAATGCCTTTGCCGCGCAACGCGGCAACCTGATCCGCCATCAGAGCAATAAGCGGTGAAACGATCAGCGAATAGCGTTCACGCATCAATACCGGCAGCTGGTAACAGAGAGATTTTCCTGCTCCGGTGGGCATGACGACACAGATATCCTCACCGGCAGTGATTTTTTCTATTATCTGCCGCTGATGATCGAGAAAATCATCAAAGTGAAAATATCTGTGCAGTGCGTCATCTATCGTCATCATGGCGGAGTTGTGCAAACAAGGCGGTCAGGGAACTGCTTAAAGTTTTTCCGCCATTTTGCGCAGGGCGCTCAGGTCAAGTTTGCCCGAACCGAGCATCGGGAGGTGATCGACTTTGATGAAGTCATCGGCTTTGGGGATCCAGATATTGGGCAGTCCCGCTTCGCGCAGACCGTTGATGATCGCGGCGGTGTCGATATTTTCAATGATATGGAACACCACCAGTCTTTCACCTTTGAGACGGTCACTGCGTCCGGCAACGGCGATTTCGCGGTTCTCTGAGTGGAGTATCTGGGTTATCGCTTCTTCAACACCCTCGTGCGGAACCATTTCGCCGCCGATCTTGCTGAAACGTGAAGCGCGTCCGGTAATGTAAATATATCCGTCTTCGTCCATGTGGCCGATATCACCGGTGTCGTAGTAATTGTTCTGAATGACCTGTTCGGTCAGTTCCGGCTGACCGAGGTAGCCCTTCATTACGGAACCGGCGCGTACCTGAAGTCTGCCATCTTCTCCGGGCGGAAGTTCCACGCCGGTGTTGATATCGACGATGCGGGCGTGGATGCCCGGCAGGGGACAGCCGATACTGCCCGGATGGTCACTCTTTGTTCCCATTGTGTATATGGAGTTGTTCAGATTGATGGTGACTATCGGTGAAAGTTCGGTACAGCCGAAACCTTCAACGATATCTCTGCCGGTCATGTTGCGGTAGCGTTCAGCAAGTTCGGTACGCAGTTTTTCCGCACCGGTGATACAGAGACGGAGAGTTTTGAAATCTTCCGGCTTGGCTTTCATCAAATACTTCTGCAAAAATGTCGGAGTCGCGCAGAGAATGGTGATCTTGAAGTCGCGCACGCTGCGCACGATCACTGCAGAATCAAGCGGGTTGGCAACGTAAGCCACCGGGGTTCCGGTCGTCGCGGGCAGGGCGAAGCAGACCGTGAAGCCGAAGGAGTGGAAAATCGGCAGGTTTCCGGCGACTCTGTCGTTGGTCGACCAATCCACCACGCGGATGAATGACTGGATATCGCAGTTGATATTACGCTGGGTCAGCATCACCGCCTTCGGGGTTCCGGTCGAACCGCTGGAAAAGAGCAGTGCCGCCTGCTGGAACATGTTATAGCAGCTCAACGGTGCGATATTGCGCACCAGTGTACGGGTCGGCAGAAAGATCGCCATGAGCATGGCAAGGATTTTTTTACCTTTGCTGATAGTCGGGACGATATCTTCAAGAAGCACCATTTCTTCCGAAGGTTCCCATTTGAGTTTGTCGAGGAACTTTCTGCTGGTGAGGATCGTTTTGACTCCGGCACGGCGGACGGAATCCAGTGCAACCTGTCTGCCGGCGCTGAAGTTCATGATGGCGGGGGTGCGGTCGGCACACTGCACTGAAAGCAGAACTCCGGCGGCGATCGGCGTATTGGGCAGAAGCACACCGGTATAACCGCTGGTACCTTTGTCGATTTTGCGGATGATCTTTGAAAGCATGATGGTCAGAAGCAGCATTTTGAAGTTGCTGAACCATGTTTCCGTGGTGGCATCGTAGAAAATTTTGCCGAACAGATGGCGTTTGGCGTAATAGATGAATGCGGTGTGGATGGGGCGTTCACCGGGCTGGGGTGAGGTTTCCGCGATAGCGCCGAGTTCAGATATCTTCTGACGGAGCTGGAACGCTGAAAGATTGGGATCGACCGGTTTGCCGATGGCAACGGAAAAGTCCACCGGCCAGCGGGTGAGCTTGTGGAAGCGCAGACGGTTTTTGTAGATTCCGGTCAGACGGCCGTGGATCATTCCCAGACGGACAGGCATCACTGTCACCTGGATATCCGGCGGAATAAGCGCCTGTACACCGGAGCGGAAACGCATCAGGTTGCCGCTGCCGGAAATTGCACCTTCGGGGAAGAAACAGATCGTTTCACCTTTTCTCAGGCGGTGCTGTATCTCGCCGAAAAACTTCTTCATCGCCTTGGGGTGGCGCGCACTGGGAACACTCAAAACTCCGAGATACCAGAAAATGAAGCGGGTCGGCAGAAAGTTGATGATCTCAGTTCGCACCATAAAGCGCACCCGCTGGCGCACGACCGCCTGGATCATCAGCATATCGACCAGTGAAACATGATTCGATACCAGAAGGATCGGACCGGAATAGGGCATATTTTCCTTACCGATAACCCGCAGGCGGAACATCACCAGTCTTGTCACCCATGCGGCTATTTTCAACGTCAGCCGCGGCGAACAGAGGATCAGAAAGACCACGATACCGATGATGACCGGATAGTACGCTGCCAGATAAGGCGATATACTGTTCCACAATTCACAAGATTTTCCACACATGATAAAACTCCGTAAATAAAATTAAAATTCCTGAAACAAAAAACAAAGCATTATATTACTTTTGTCAGCACTATAATATATTCCACATTAAGATTTTTTTCAACTTTTATCATGCGACTATTGAAAAATTTACTGAAATGAGTTAAATTAATAAGCTGATATTTTTATTTTCAGAAGTAATTTGTATTTGCAGGAATCATTTTCCTGACAGTGACGGTTGTAAAATGGCAAGTTTTGAAGAAAAATTGATCGCACTTTCCAGTGCGGAGACCTTGAAAAAAGGCAAAGCTCATCTGAAACAGAAGGCGCTTGCAGGGGCGTGGCGCAATAAAGACGGCGGATTGTGCGGTGTATTCGCTTCAGATGGTATGCTCCCGGTGGAAACAGTTGTTTCAACCGGAGAAAATGCCGTTTCAACGTGTTCCTGCAATGAAAAAGAGTTTTCCCTCTGCTCCCATGCGGTCGCTTTGCTTATGTATTCCGGAAGATTTGCGTTGAAACTTCAGGAAGATGAAGCTCCGCCGGTTTACAGCAAAGGGCTTGTCAAACAGAGTTTTGCCGAGCTTTCCGCCCGCGGTATGAGCAACAGTGCCAAACTTTACATAAATGTGGTGGAAGATCAGCTCCATGCTCCCAATCAGTACAAGATACTTCTGCTCAATATCCGTCTTGCCGGAGCATCGCGGGAGTATTCCGGCAACCTGAACAACCTCAAACAGTTGTATTTCAATAAATCGTTGAGTGTCGTTCTCAAATACGAAGATTTTTCCCTGCACGACCAGCAGATAATCCGTTTTCTTGCCCTCAACGGTACAGCAGATAACTCCATGATATCTCTGGGGGCGGAGCTTGCGTCGGAACTTTTTCACGCTTTGGGCGGATTCCCCCGCTTTTTCCGTGCAGGCAACCGCATAATCATCCGTCCGGAGCGTGCGGAACCGGTTCTGGTGAAGGTGAAAGATAAAATCGTTCCCGGAATCCGTATCGCCGATGCGGTCCTTCCCCTTGACGGAGCGCGGGTCATTGCCGGCAGGGCAGGCAGCTGGGTCGGCAAGCACGATGAATATTTCTTTATCGGCGGCAACTGCGAGGCAAGTTTTCTGCGCAGCTTTTTCCGTCTGCAGGTGCGCGACCGCAAAGAACTGGAAAAATTCCCGCTCCCGATCGAAGAAGCCGGAAGTATCGCCCCGGAACCCAGGGCGGTCAAAATCCTGCTCGACGGCAGCTTTGATGAGCATAACTCATTTATGCTGAAAATACAATATCTTTACGACTGCGACGGCCGCCAGATCATCTGCGCCCCGCGTACCGGCAGGGTCTTTGCTTCCGGCAAACGCTGTTTTGCCCGCGACATCCGGAGCGAAGCGGGCTTTGAAAATATGCTGTCGCTTTTCGGAATGGATATTCTCGAAGATGCAAGCGCCGCCTTTATAAACGATACTGTCAAAGCCGGAGTTTTTCTCGATAAGGCACTGCCGGAAATGGTGCGGTCGATGGGGGATAAAATCACCTTTACTGCCGCCTTTGCCGCGTTGTGCGGCGGCGGATGCGGTTTGAAGGAGGTTTCTCTGCGCTGCAAAAGTGCCGGAAAACTCCCTGATGCGCATATCATTGCCGTTTCCGCCGGTGAACCGGGCGAGGCGCTCAGCTGGGAAAAGTTGAACGAATACGCATCGGCGCGTAAAAATTATATTCCGGTACGGGGAAAACTCTACCGTATCTCTGCACCGCTGGGTAAATTCGTGCGGGCATCCGGGGCGGTCGTGAGAAATTTCAATATTTTTGACAGCACCTTTGAAGTGCCTTTTGTGAACTGGAAATTTTTCTGCACCCTTGCCGGAGCGGTTCCCGGTGCGCTGCCGGTGGAGCTGCTGTTTGATTCTTCCGAAGAGTCCGGTGTACAGTCGATGGAAAATTTCCGTTTCAAAGGCACCTTGCGCACTTATCAGAAGCAGGGGGTAAGTTTCATGCAGTATCTTGTCGACCGCAGTTTCAACCCGCTGCTTGCCGATGAGATGGGATTGGGTAAAACTGTTCAGCTGCTTGCACTTCTTGCTTCGCGCATGGATAAAAACGGCAATCCGTCACTGATCGTCTGTCCTGCATCTCTCACGGTCAACTGGGCGAGGGAAGCGGCGAAGTTCGTCCCCGGTTTCCGCGTGGCTGCCCCGACGGGAGCAGAGCGCGTGGAAGTGCTGAAAAATGGCGGATTTGACTTGCTCATTCTTTCATACACTGCGGTGAAACTCTGCCAGAATCTGCTGAAAAAATACTGTTTTTCCTTTCTGGTGCTTGACGAGGCACAGCATATCAAAAATCCCGGTTCCGGGAATGCCAGAAATTGCAAAAGCATCAATGCCGCCCACCGGGTGGTGCTGACCGGTACTCCGCTGGAAAATACTCCGGAAGATCTGTGGAGCGTTATGGATTTTCTTCAGCCCGGTCTGCTCGGCACCCTCAATTCATTCCGCCGCCGTTATGCCGGGATCGCTCTTGACAGCGAACTTCAGGAGGAGTTCACCGGCAGGATATCCCCGTTCATCAAGCGGCGTACAAAAGCAGAAGTCGCTTCCGACCTGCCGGAAAAACATGAAAGCACCATATTCTGTGAAATGTCTGCCGCCCAGCGGGAGTTCTACGCCGGAGTCCTTGAAGAAAACCGTGCAACTTTGAAAAACGGCAGCAGTGCCGATCTTTTTGCGCTGCTTCTGCGTTTGCGCCAGTGCTGCTGTCACCCGGAACTGCTGCCGGATGGAAAAGGCAGTGAAATTCCGTCTGCAAAAACTGAACTGCTCTTTGAACTGCTGCATGAAACGATCGACAGCGGACACAAGGTACTGCTTTTCAGCCAGTTTACTTCCATGCTCAAATTGCTTGTTCCCAAACTGGATTCCGCCGGTATCCCCTTCGAGTATCTTGACGGAGCCACCCGCGACCGTCAGGAACGGGTGGACCGTTTCAATAACGATCCGTCTGTTCCGCTTTTCCTGCTCAGCTTGAAAGCCGGCGGAACCGGACTCAATCTCACTTCTGCCGATACCGTGATAATCTACGACCCGTGGTGGAACCCCGCTGTGGAACTTCAGGCGGCGGACAGAACGCACCGTATCGGTCAGACCCGGACGGTATCGACTGTCAAACTGGTGATGAAGGATTCTGTGGAAGAAAAAGTTCTGCTTCTGCAGCAGAAAAAGCGGGAACTTTTTCAATCACTTGTGGAAAATCCCAGTGCCTCCGGCGGCATCTCGCTTGCCGAACTGCGCGCTCTTATGGAGTGATCAGAAGCACCACAACCCTTTGCGGAAGACCGGGATTTTTTCTCCGGATCCGGTAACGCCGTCGATATCCATCGTGTCACAGCCGATCATGAAGTCCACATGTATCATACTGTCATTGAGTCCCATTGCAGTGAGTTCCTCTTTGCTGTATTTATCAAAATCTTTGATACAGCAGTCAAAGCCGCGTCCGAGAGCCACATGACAGGAGGCATTTTCATCGTAAAGTGTGTTCCAGAAAAGGATTCCTGACCGGTTGATGGGCGAATCACAGCCGATAAGGGCGCACTCGCCGAGGTACGCGGCACCTTCATCCATAGAAATCATCTTTTCAAGGACAGCCTGATTTTTTTCCGCGTGGACTTCCACAGCTTTGCCGTTTTCAAAACGGATGGAAAAGTTTTCGATGAGTGACCCCTGATAAGAGAGCGGTTTTGTCGCCACCAGAATACCGTCGGCATCACCTTTGCGCGGAGAGGTGAAAATTTCTTCGCTGGGGATATTGGGATTGAATGTTCTGCCGTACAGATCGGTTTCCGCCGCACCGGCAAAGACCGCCTGCGGCATGAGACCGATACGGAAATCTGTTCCGTTATCCGCCTTGTATTCCAGTGCAGTGAAGTGATACTCATTGAGCTTTTTACTGCGCATGGCAATCGCGGCGTTGTGTTCCTGCCAGTTGGCAATGGCATCGCCGTTGGCGCGGGAGGCGGTAAGGATCGCATCCCAGAGTTTTTCCACCGCTTCTTCTTCAGACAACTGCGGAAAGACCTTTTTTGCCCATTTCACTCCGGGGACTCCGGCGATGCACCACTGGTGACGGTTTTCCATTTTGTCACGGAACGGCTTGATCACCGGGAACTTTGCCATTTGGGCTTTCGCGCGTTTTTCCGGGTCGATACCGTCCATTCCGTCCGGATCATCGGAGTCGAGCCAGAGGCGCGCGGGGAGTTTATCCGCCTGCCAGCGCAGTTTTTCCACTTCCCACTGTTCAAAATTGCTGAGGCGTTCTTCGCTCTGATAGAGATAATGGAGTTTTTCCAGCGGCATATCCACCCAGTTGAACCAGACTTTTCCGACGCCGCGCTGATAACATTTTTCCGTTACCATGCGGACGAAGTCGAGCTGATCGAATCCTGCGGTGATGACGACATCCTGACCTTTATCAGGATTTATTCCGGTATTGACGATGAGATCGGCATACATTTCAAGCCGTTTGTTATCCATGATATTTTTACTCCTCTTTTGCGCCAAGCAGCATGAAATCAAGCGGCTTGAGGGTTGTTTTCAATGTATAAAGCGTTGCACCGGTTCCGTCCGGATCGGGGCAGGGGGGATGGATAAGGGAGATATCCTCCTGACCGTTTTCCGTGATGCGGAAGAATCCTTTGGCAAACTCATCACCTGCCAGCAGCGGGAGTTCTTCGATCGTATCGGTGGAACAGTTGATGATTCCGGCAAGCACTTTGCCGTCGGCACTGCGGTTGAGCAGAACCCAGATATAAGGTGCATCCTGATGAACAGCCAGCGGCAGCGGACGGCGGGCAATGTAACTGAAAAGTTTGCGGAACTCCCTTGTCCGGTCGTAATTGGCAAGGAACTTGTGTCCGGCATCACCGGACAGCGCGCAGACGGCAAAGCGTTCACCGGCGGCATTTTCCCTGACCAGCAGACCCGGAGCAACATTTTTCATGCGGAAATTTTTGATGACCGACCACGCTTCGGCTTTGTCATCACTGACCAGCTTTCTCACATCGGCAAGAGCGTGGTAGCAGAAAAATCTCAACGGCTGGCGGCATTTGGATGATTCAAAATCTCTGCCGAAGCCGAAGTTGTATTCTTCAAGACCGAGTTCGTCGTGTTCGATCTCCTCTTTGCACTCAATACCGATGCGTTCACCGAATCCGAGTTCGTGCAGGGCGTTGAGGGCGTGGAAGTCGAGCAGGGCGCCGTTTTTGAGCAGAGAGTCAAGTTCATCATGCGTAAAGGTGCGCACGTCGTCGCCGGTGATTATATTGAAGGGGGAACTTTCCGGAGTTCCCAGCGGCAGACCGCAGTTGTGGATGGCATTGGCAAGTTCGCGTTCATTGAAGTAATTTGCCGGTTTTGAACAGTGCCGCTGACGCAGAGTGTTCCTGCCGACAAGAGTTTTGATTCCGGAGCAGGGGGAATCTTCCGGAATCAGTTCCGCAACACGGTTGAAGAACGGATTGTATTTTTCAAAAGCGTTTATCAATCCTCTTGCTTCGGGCAGGGGGTGACCGAGAGTGTCGAAAAAGGTGAATGCCTGAGTGGAAAAGCCCTGCATCAGCAGTGCAAATGCCTGAGCTGCGGTCATGGCGGCAGATTTGCCGTAAGGACCGTAGGGGGTACACTCAAGTTCGGCAAAATGTTCGACATTATCCGGCAGTGCCGCGCGCATAAGCGACGGATTGAAGGTCATCTCCGGAACCCGCTGCGGCATAAGTTCATAATATAAAGGAACCTGCGGGCGCAGAAGCGGACGGTCGCTCCCGGCAAGGGCAAGCAGTATCTTATCCAGATCCATTCCGGCGGTCCCGTGGGGCAGACATGCGCTCATCAGACCGATCCGCGTTTCAGGAGAAACGGATTTGACTGTATCGTGGATAAGTTTTGCAAGCGAGACGAATCCTTCGGTAGTGACATCGAAGAAAATTTTTCTCAACGGCGACTCCGGTTTGGAAAATACTGCATCGACAAGTTCTTCTCTGGAGACGGTTTTGCCCGCAAGTTCGCCGATGATGCGTAAATGTTCAGCACAAAAACAGGTAAGTCCGCCTTTCATCATCGTGCGGAAATCGTCATCGACAAAGATATATTCCGCCTTGAGTGCGGCATAGATTTTGTAGGTCTCTGCGACCCATTTGCGCAGGTTTTCATCCAGCGGACAGGCGCCGCCGCCGGCTGACCCATCCTGCGGAACGCGTTCACGGAAGGGAAATTGTTTGCGGTACTCCGCATCTGCCGGAAAATAGTGATGACCGAGAGTCTGCAAAATGTTGAGCGTCGGTTTTATTCCGGCATTTTTCAATCCGTCAATGGCGGGTTTCAGGATATTTTCCACCCGGTCATTGATTTCATCCAAAGAAAGAAAGCTCGGCGAACTGTCGAACAATCCGGTAAAGAGCATCACTTCATGACAGTTTGTTCTGCGGCAGTAATCAATGGCATCTTTTACGCGGTTGCGCTCCTGGTCAAGCGGAAGAAACAACCGCAGAATCTGGCGGTAAGCTGGCGTTTTCATTTTTTATCCTTCAGTTGTGAAACGATTCACTTTTGTGCTGAAAATAATATATATCTGCCGGAAAATTTTGTCAAGTGTTCCGGTAAAAAAAATCTGAACAGTTGCGCTGGATTTGTCTGTCAACAGAATGTATGAAAAAAAATATTGATAAGCAAAAAGTAATCAATTTTATAAAATAAAAAATTGACAAAAGCGTGATAATGTCGTATGCTTATAGAGAATGTGTTTTTTTATGGAGGATTATATATGAACACTCAACGCAGAAGTTTCTGCAATTTTCTTCAAGTGAACAATATTCTGTGCGGCGTGAATGAGCCGGATGGAAAAGTTGTTCTCGGTAAACTTCTGGAACTGCTCAAACGGCATTTTCCGGAACTGGATATGGACTATACCAGAAATGAGATCGCCAGCCGCGAGGCGCTTTTCCCGACGATGATCGCGCCGCATCTGGCAGTTCCTCACGCCCGTATACCGGGATTGAAAGAGGTTCTTGTTGCGATAGCCTGTATTCCCGACGGATGTGACTTCGGCGGCGCTACTGCGGCAAAGGTGATGATTTTGCTGCTTACTCCGGTGGATAATCCCAATTTGCATATCCAGCTGCTTTCTGCTCTGGCGGCGGAGTTTGCCGAAGAGCGCGTTACAGAAAAAATTTCCCGTTGTGCTTCGGCGCAGGATTTGCTGAACCACTTTTCCTGCGGTTTATCCGCTATTCCGGATTATCTCAAAGCTGCCGACCTTATGGAAAAGTTTCCGGAACTGCTTCAGGAAACCGACTCCATTCTCGATGCTGTGCGCAAATTTGCCGTCAGCCGCATCGAGGAACTGCCGGTCATTGACAATACCGGAGACTTGCGCGGAATACTTTCGCTTGCCGATCTTTTGAAATACAGTCTGCCGGAGCATCTTTTGTGGCTTGAGGATCTTTCGCCGATCTACGAGCTTCAGCCCTTTTCGGATATGCTCAAGACTGCCGATGAGACCAAAGTCGCAGATATCATGCGTGAGGAGTTTGTCATGGCGCAGGTCGATGATCCGGCGGTGAAACTGGCAAAAATCTTCCTGCAAAGCAACCTTTCGCAGTTGTTGATCGTCGATAAAGAGGGCAAAGTTGCGGGTATGGTATCATTAAAGAATTTTTCAGCTAAACTTTTCTGGGATTGATGAATTATGAGTGAGAGTTCTTCCGAAAAAATGTCGGTAAAGGGTATGATTTCCCGTTTCGCCATTCTGCTTGCGGCGGCGGGACTGGTCGGATTCGGCGGTGCGGCAAGCGGTGCGATGACAACGGCGCAGTCAACTGCATGTGCGGTGTTTATTTCCATCATCTTCGGAACATTGTTTTTCTGGGGATTCCGTCTGGCAGTGGCGTTTCTCGGTCTGGCGGTGCTGATTTTCAACAAATCCATGGATATCCCGACCTTCGTCAGCAGTTCTTCGCTGGAAGTTATCATGTTCCTTGTCGGTATGATGGTCATTGTCGGAGCGCTGCGCGATCTGGGATTTTTTACCTGGATCGTCCAGCTGATCGTTTCCATGCCCGATTTGAACGGCAAAAAGTTTATTTTTGTTACGGCGACCGCCAGTGCGCTTCTGGCATGTGCGGTGGATGAGGTGACCTCGATAATCTTCATTTCCACGCTGATTTTTCAGGTGTGTGACCGTTTGAAACTCAATGCCACACCATATATTCTCATTGCGGTGCTGGCGACAAATATCGGCAGTGCCGGAACGATGATGGGTAATCCGGTGGGTATCTTTATCGGAACCAAAGGACAGTTGACCTTCGGTGACTTCATGGTCTGGTCGTTCCCGCTGATGCTGGTGTCGCTTTTTCTGACGACCGGTTTGCTGCTGTGGTATTTCCGCAAAGACCTTGCCCAATTCGATGTGAGTCTGAATGAGCGTCTTGAGCGCGGCTTATCCATTGCTCCGGTGGTGAAAGTTCCCTATATGCGCGGATTGATCCTCATCGTTCTGACCGTTGTTGCCATCGCATCTCACCATCAGACAGAGGAACTGCTCGGTCTGGATAAGAACAGTGTGCTTTTGCTTATGCCGCTTATCTGTGCCGGAATCGTTATGATAATCAAGCCTGACCGCGCCCGTTATTATATTGAAAAAGAGGTCGACTGGTGGACTTTGATTTTCTTTATGCTCCTTTTTGCCGTAGCCGGAACTCTGGAACACACTCACGTTGATCAGGTGCTTGCCAACGGATTTTCAAAAATCGCGGGAAAAGAAGTTACTACACTGGTGCCGTTTATTTTCACGGTTTCCGCCTTCGGGTCGGCATTTGTGGATAATGTTATTTTCGTTGCGGCATTCAGTCCGGTCATTGAACAGCTGTCAGTTACGATCAAGGATCTGCCGTTGTGGTGGGCGCTCCTGTTCGGAGCATGTTTCGGCGGAAACATCACCATGATCGGCAGTACGGCGAATATTGTTGCTCTGGGAATGCTGGAAAAACATGGCGGCAGTCATATCACTTTCTTCCAGTGGTTCAAGATAGGCTTGCTTTGCACGGTCGTTTCCGGAGCGCTGGCGGTTGGCTCGCTGCTGATTTTTGCTCCGAAGATGCCGGATCACAAGATCACTTTCAACAAACTGCATTATGAATCAAATTACAAACCGCATGCGGCGGAGTTTGACGGAGAACTTGCCGGAAATCTCGTTCATGAAAAAGGTGAAATATTCCTTCTGGGCAAAGACAGTGCCAGGATACGGGTGATTCTGCCGGAAAATATTCCGTTCAAAAGCGGCAGATCCCGTGTTACCGGAACCTTTGCCAAAGATGAGCGCAATACGGTCTATCCCTACTTGCTCAAAGCGAAAAAGGTAGATGAACTCAAACAGGAGTAAGTCACTGAAAAATTCCTTCCTGCGGTTTACTGACCGCAGGTTTTTTTGTTTCAAGAGGCAATTTCAAAAGTTCCTGAAAATTTCCGTTGCGGTCTTAAAAAGCCGCGTTTTCGGGTATTACTTATTCAGCAGTCGCCTCAAACTTTCTTTTTAATCTCTTTTTGATTGACTTTTGCAATTACCTCGACTTTTAATGATATCGGCAAATAAAGGCAGGTGCTGAAAAAGCTGTATTAAAAATTGATTTCACAAGTTCCGCATTCCGGAACAGTTCATACAAATGTTTCCCGGACATAAGGATTATCAATATCCCGCTGATTCCAGTTCGTTTCCCGGTCAGAGTTGCGGGAGATCCTTTTCCGGTATGTTCGCGGGGATTCTCCGGTAAGCTGGTTGAATACTTTGCAGAAGTGACTGCTGTCGTAGAAACCGCATTCCAGAGCCACTTCAGAAAAAGGTACTTCGCTGGTGGCGATACGGTAGGCGGCATAAGCTATACGTTTACGCATGACAAACTGTTTCGGTGCAAATCCGGTAACTGCCCGGAAACGTTTCATGAGGTTGCTCCGGCTCATGGAAGAAATTTTCATGAGATAATCAAGTTTGAAAGGTTCAAGATAATGTGTTTTAAGATAATTCACCGCCGCCTCGATATTCTGCTCGTAGTTGCTGGTCAATTCACTTTCATTATCCGCTGACCAGGAACGCAGAAGATGGCAGAGCAGGTTCATAAATAATCCAAGCATTGCACTCCGGTAGCCGGTACGTCCGATATTCATCTGTTCATTACGCATCAGACGCAGCAGAATCGATATGTGTTTGAAATCCGCAGCAGTCAGATGGAATATCCGGTACTCTTCCTCTCCACTTCCTTCTTCCGGCATGAAAATTTCCTGGAATCCGGGAAATTTGACCAGATCAGCCTGGGGAATATTCAGTTCCCACGGAAGAAAAAGCACATTATACATATCCAAATTCTCCGTTTCAGAATAACTGTGCCGCTGATTCGGATAAATGACCAGCACATCACCGGCTCCGATTTTACGGATATCGCCGTCGCAGGAATGAAGTGCCGTACCGGAAGTAACAACGGCAATTTCCATACAATCGTGAGAATGTTCTCCGGTATCCGGCATTTTCCGGCTGTAAGCCATCGTCAAAGGGAAGTATGCCGGAAGTACGTCATTCTTTATATGCAATTTGTACACTGTTCCCGATCTCCTGTTAACTTTATTGTACTGATTATTAAGATAGTGCAAGGAATTTGAGAATACAAATGAATTACTCTGTTTTTGAGATTTTCTTACAAAATTTTTAGAATTATATCATAGTTTTTCTTTTTCCTCCGGGATATATTAAACACAGTTGCAAAAGAAAAATCACTTGTTTATCGAGGCAATTTTGAAATTGCCACTATCAATAGAAAAGGAGATGTGGATCGTGAAACTTTTTTGGTCAATAATTGTTTCCTGTGTGCTTACGGGCGTATATGCACAATGGAAAACCGAAGTTACTCCCGATGGGCAGAGTGCAGTTTTCAGCAATGACAGCGGTGATGCGGCAATAAAAAACAAAAAGATATTCAAGTTTTCCATGGCATCAAACGGAAACTGGATCGAAAAGAGCTTTGATCTGACCGCATTGCCTGCTGAATGGAAAAACGGTGCCGGCAGTGCCGCGATCCGGATCTTTATGCAGGTCGCCGATCAGAGCAAAGCGGTGAAAAAACTGCCGAATCTCAATGGATTTACCGAAGAACTGGCGATCGAAATCAATGGTGAAAAAAAGATCTATCCGGTCGGATCTCAAATGTTTCCACGGAGTATGCGCTGGGCAGATATTCCATTGTCTGCAGATCTTCTCAAAGGCGATAAACTGGTTCTGCGTATCGGGAAAATAAAATCTGCCACCAACGATGATTATGTATATATCGGCATGGATACTTCCGCCACGCCCAACGGCGCAAGTAAAATCAGTGTGGATGGCGGTAAAAGTTTCCATTACGAATGCCGTTATCTGCCCGGTTGCAAGGGCGAATTTATGATAAAACTGGTTCTTTTCCGCACTGCACAACATCTTTCGCTTGATCTTGCCAAACTGGAAAATGCCGGAAAATTCATTCTGAAAAACGGTTGCCGCAGTACTGATGGCACTTTGCTTTTCGATGGTTTACAATCGCAGGCGGTGTTGAAAAATTCTGAAACATTCAATGTTACTGAAAAGGGTTTGACCATCGCTGCGGTACTTCGGATGCTGCCGAATGAACCGGGTTCAAGAAAAAAAGATCATAATATGATAATTGCCGGCAAAGCCGGTTCATGGTTCATCGGCAGAAGCGGCAATCAGATCAACTTCAGCTTCAGTGCCGATGGTCAAAAGTGGACACACGCACTTTACGGAAGTGAGTTCCCTGATCTCGGTGAGTGGTTCCATCTCGCAGCGGTTTTTGAGAGAGTCAATCAAACTGCCGAAAGCAATGTGGGGTATTTGCTTTCACTCTATCTCAATGGTGAACTTGCCGGAAGAAAAATGTTCTTTCACCTGACCCCGTCAGCGTCCACTTTTCCGGTGGTTCTCGGTAATTGCAATATAAAAAATTACGGATACAAAGGAAATATTGCCGCTTTGGATCTCATCCACCGGTCACTCAATGCCGGAGAAATAACCGATCTGGTGCATAAAGCTTCCAGAATAAGTAAACGGCCTGCCGGATTTTTTGAATTGAAACCGGAATTATCTGTAAAAATCAATTCCGCACTGGCAAACACCGTGATCCCTTTCAACCGTTTTTTGATCAAAGCCGTAAAACGTGCCGCTGAAACCGGATTCGACCAGAATATCATCCTGAAAAACTGGCAGGATATGGAAAATTTATTTTTTTCAAAAGATGCTCCGGCACAGACAGCAGAGAAATGGAATAAACAACTGTCTTTTTTTGATCTTACCGTTTCCGGCAAAGCGGTTTTATTGACTGCTCC
Source organism: Lentisphaerota bacterium (assembly GCA_015061615.1). Lineage (GTDB taxonomy): Bacteria > Verrucomicrobiota > Lentisphaeria > Victivallales > Victivallaceae > UBA1784. The sequence continues at coordinate 6,817 of SUWE01000016.1, read as the reverse complement.
CGGAAAAAGTTCCGGCAATTCTCCGGTACTCGGATTATTCGATTTGCACAGTCAGCGGGATATTTTCGATGGCAGAGCCACCGGCTGGATGCTCAATTTTGACGGCAGAAAGATCCACGACTATTCAAGAGGAGTAGATTATGAGATGACACCGGTGAAAAAAAGTGCCGATGGCGGAACTTTTTCGGTGGTGTGGAAAAAATCCGGTGACTTTGAAGCTGTTTCCAACTTCACTTTTTCCGGCAGCCGTCTGGAGCAGGATTTTGAAGTAAAAAAACTCAACAGTAAACTCCAGCTTTCTGAAGCAGATTTTCCCCGTTACTTTTTTGCCGGACTTCCGGGGAAACACGATAAACTCACCTTTCCCTGTTTCAACGGTTTGATCCGGCAGAATCCTGCCAATGCATTCGGAGAAACCGGGATCTATCCGAGTGTCCACTGTGCGATGCAGTTCGTCAGTTACTTTGATGAATTGAAAAATGGTATTTACGCTGCTTTCGAGGCAACTGATGCCGGAGTTAAAACTCTTTCCATAAACGGCAGACGCAATATTCTGGAATACAAATGGTCATCCCCGGTCGCTCTGCCGGTCAAAGGATACGGCGGCAACAGTTTTAAATCTGCCGGTAATGCCGTCATCGAAACTTATCGAGGCGGATGGTTTGAAGGCGGGCAGTTATACAAAAAATTCATCGAAGCCAAAGCACCGTGGGCAGTCAGGGAACTTCCGCGCAAAGATACTCCGGCATGGTACCGCGATAACTGTCTCTGGATGGCATCGAGTTCTGAACACGCTCCTGGAATGATCTATCTGCGTGAATATTTTGATATTCCTTACACCTCATGGCACTGCCAGTGGTATAATGTGGATAAAAGTGCCGATGCCAACTTCCGTATCCGGGAAAGAGATAAAAAAATGATAGCCAGACTGTTGAAAAACGGCATATATATCCATCCGTATCTAAACGGCAGAGTATTCGGTATTGCCGCAGTAGAAGGTGACTATATCGACCGTACCGGAAGCAAAAACTTTCTTGAAAACAGTGTTGTTCAGGCAAATGGAGAGCGTTATTATGAGAATTACGGAGGCAAATACGGTGTGATGTGTCCCGGTACCGTCTATTGGCAGGAGCGGCTGCTGGATATGGCAAAAGAGGTTTCCGATCTGGGGATGAATGGTTGTTACTATGATCAACTTCCCTGTTCTTCCCCCCGCGTATGTTATGCCAAAAATCACGGACACAGCCCCGGTGACCCGACTGCATGGGCAAATGGTTACTGGAAAATGCTCAAAGAACTTCGCCGCCGCCACCCGCGATTGGGACTGGATGGCGAGGATAACTCTGAAGTTTATGCCAATACTCTGGATGGCTTCATGACCTGGCGCAGCAGCGAACCCGGACATATCCCGCTTTTTCACTCGATTTACGGCGGCGGCAGAACTCAATTCACCGGCAGAGGCTTTGATGCATTCGGCGGGTACACCGGTTCCTATGAGGCGACATTTGCCAAACTCGGTGAACAGTTTGTCTGGGGTGAACAGATCGGCTGGCTCCATATTTTTGACATCCGCTGGGGTACACCCCGCCGTATCTATGCCAAGAAGCTTGCCCATTTACGCAGAGCGATGCTCGGTTATCTCAATGAATCAGATATGCTTGCTCCATTGGAATTCGCAGAAAAAGTGCCGCAGATTTCTTCTGTCTGGGGTTGTGTTCGCGGTGAAACGATTACCACGGATAAGATACTTTCCTGTGCATGGAAACGTCTGCGTGACGGCAGGATCGCGGTGCTTTTCACCAATACCACCGAAGAAAATATCACTGTAAAACCGGTCACCCGTTATCCGGGATATGATAAACTTGCGGTTTTGTCTGAAGGTAAAAAAGTTTCTTATATCGACCTTGCCAAAAACGCTCTTCCGGCGGTGACTCTTGCTCCGCACCGCACAGAGATCTGGCTGCTCGGCAAAGATTTTGACCGCACTGAAGCAGAAAAGATTGGAAAAACGACCCAGATAGTCGCGTCATTTACCGATGCCGGCAAGAGTATCCATTATCAATCCCCGCAATTCCATATCTGCAAAAAACTGACGGCAATTCCGGGGAAATGGTTCTCCGCGGAAGACTCATCATGGCTGCTTTACGCATTCAAAGAAGTCCATCCGTCTCTCGGATTCAATCCCCGCAGCAAACGTGCCACAGAAGCGGAAAAAGGCAACTGGATCCTTGCAGGAAATGGTGGTGTGATCAGTTACGGTGAAGTCGATTTTACCGGCAACGCTCCCCGATTCCTCGAACTCCAGATCGCAGTATCTCCGGAAAATGCCGGGACGGTGATCCGTCTGGATGACGTTACCGGAAAACTTGAACCGTATCACACATTGGCTGAGATCACCACTGCATCGACCGGGGGATTTTTCAAATGGAAAACCATCCGGGTGCCTTTGAAACCGGTTACCGGTAAAAGAAAAATCGTATTCAATGTCACCGGAAAAGGTTGTAATATCCGGGCATGGAGAGTTATCTGACCACCTTAAAAAAAGAAAGGGATCCTATTATGAGAAAACAAAGTCTTCATTTCACTCTGATCGAATTGCTCGTCGTGATTGCAATCATTGCCATTCTCGCAGCAATTCTGCTTCCGGCACTCAATTCTGCAAGAGAACGCGGACGTGCCGCAAGCTGTATCAACAATCTCAAACAAAACGGTATGGCGGCATTGCAGTATGCTTCAGACAATAGCGATGTGCTTCCTCTGAAAGTCCGCGATACGCTCAGTGCCTCCAGTGCCGGCAACTGTTACAGCAGCGGCACGCTTTCCGGAGCATTGGTTGTAGGTTGGATAACTATCGGTCCATCGGTCGAACCGGGAAAAGGTTATCTGTCAGATTATAAAACTCTCATCTGTCCGACATCCGGTGATCCCCGGATCATGCCTTCTGACAATACTGCGGCAAAAATGCAGCAATTTTCCGGCGGCTATGCTGTTCCTTACGGCTATCAAAGACATCCTTATGCTGAAAATCAGGCAAATCAGGCGGTCGAGATCAGTGCAAATACCGGTTCGACCAATAAACAGATATCGGCAATGCTGGATTTGAGAAAAGTAAAATCACACTCAAAAGTGCTGGTTTTCGGTGAAGCCTACCGGGTAAGAACCGGCGAGGAAGGAGTTTATCCCTTCTATGATAACAGCGGTTCGAATCTGATGAATTTTCAGCATAACGGTCAGATGAATGCTCTTTTTGCCGATGGTCACGTCAGTGCCGACAGCCCGGCCGGATTCAAATCCACTTTCAACGGCGGCTTCACCATCACTGAAGTCCGGGTCAATGGCGTGATAAAAAATCCCTGAGAATAATCTGTTTTACAGCAGCAGGATCATTGAAAAATTGGAAACGTTTCTGAAAAATTTCTTCTCCCCCGGCAAAGAATACCGGGGGATGCCTTTCTGGGCTTGGAACTCGGAACTGGATGAAGATGAATTAGCCCGGCAGATAGCCACATTCAAAGAGATGGGGTTCGGCGGTTTTTTCATGCACTCCCGGGTCGGTTTGAAAACACCTTATCTGGGGGATAAATGGTTTTCCTGTATCCGCAGATGTATTGAATCTGCAAAACAGTATGATATGTTTGCCGGATTATATGATGAGGATCGCTGGCCTTCCGGAACCGCAGGAGGCATGGTTACCAAAAAAGATGAATTCAAAGCTAAATTTCTGAAGTGTGAAATTGTCACTCTGCCGCTTCCGGAAAATCTTCCCGGCTGCACTCTTGGATTTTTCGCTGTCAGGGGGGATGAAAAAAAACGTTTTTGCCGCAGCTATCGTGAGCTTCCGGAAAATTTCACCGCAGCAGATCTCCATTCCGGGGAGTTTCCGGTGCGTATCTGGTTTGAAAACGAAAAAAATTCCAGCTGGTTCAATGGTCAGACCTATATTGACACGATGGATCCCCTCGCAGTAAAGGAATTCATCAACAGAACTCATGAAAAATATTTTTCGGAAAGCGGTGATGAATTCGGCAGAACTGTTTCAATGATCTTCACTGATGAACCGTGTTTTCTGCATTTTGCCCGCATGGCTCTGCCGTGGACTTTGTCTCTGCCGGAAAAATTTGAAAAAGAATGGAAAAGGGATTTGCTCACAGTACTGCCGGAATTATTTTTCGACCTGCCGGAAAAAGTAAGTTTGACGAAATGGCAATTTTTCAATACGGTTACCGGACTTTTTGTCAATTCGTTCTGCAGACAGATCGGGAATTGGTGTACTGAACACAATTTGAAACTTACCGGGCATGTGCTCGGGGAAGATTCTCTGACTTCGCAAACCGCTGGAGTCGGGGCTGCAATGCGTTTCTATGAATTTATGCATATTCCCGGTATAGATCAGCTTACGGAAATATGGAATGTTTTCATCTCTGTAAAACAATGCGTTTCCGCAGCACGTCAATTCGGTAAAAATGAAAGACTCAGTGAACTTTACGGCTGTACCGGTTGGGAATTCCCGCTTTCAGGTCACCTTGCTCTGGGCGACTGGCAATATGCACTGGGGATAAATTTACGCATTCCGCACCTTGCCCACTACTCAATGGCGGGAATGTCGCATACGAGGGAAGCAACGGTCTCACCATTGAAAATGACAATATGTCAGACAGCAACTTCCGGGAGTTCCTGCGACAGGCGTTTGACAATGTCCATAGCCACATGAAGCCGGGAGCATCGTTCTACATCTTCCACGCCGACTCCGAAGGGTACAACTTCCGGGGAGCTTGCCACGATATCGGGCTGAAAGTCCGGCAGTGCCTCGTGTGGAAGAAGAACTCTCTTGTGCTGGGGCGTCAGGATTATCAATGGATTCATGAGCCGTGCCTTTATGGGTGGAAAGATGGAGCAGCCCACAACTGGTACACCGACCGCAGTCAGACCACCGTCATTGAATTTGATAAACCGAAACGGAATGATGTTCACCCGACAATGAAGCCGGTGGAGATGCTGATTTATCTCCTGAAAAACTCTTCTGAACGCGGTAACATCGTCATCGACACTTTCGGCGGTTCGGGAAGTACACTTATTGCCTGTGAGCAGACCGGCAGAGTGTGCAAAACGATGGAACTTGACCCGAAATACGCCGATGTGATCCGCAGGAGATGGGCTGAATTCAAGTACGGTGAAGGGTGCGACTGGCAGGCTTTGACACCTGCCGCCGCAAAAAATAATATCACAACTGAACTTCCGGCAGAACCGCAGAGCGGCGATCAAGACTGACGGAAACTCAAGCCGTGTTGGGGTGCGGAATGTCCGCACTCCCATAATATACAACGAATTTTGTAAAAAACAAAGGACAATTATGCGTAAAACATCTGAATGGGTCAGCCTCGGTCATCCTGACAAGGTGGCTGACTATATTTCCTGTTATTTGCTGGATAGATATCTGGACCGCGATCCCTACACACGCTTTGCCGTGGAGGTTCAGATAAAAGATAACTTTGTCACTCTTGGCGGCGAAGTTACCAGCAAAGCCAATTATTCCCCGGAGGACATTGCCGCCTTTGTCCGCACCGCCGTCAATCAGATCGGTTACACATCTGAATATCAGAAGCGGTGGGGCAAGGAGAACACGATCTGCGGAGATGAACTTATTATTACCCAGCACATCGGTCAGCAGTCCCCGGACATTGCCCAGGGCGTTGATAATTACGGTTGGGGCGATCAAGGAATTTTTCATGGTATGGCGGTGAACAGTCCAGAAAACGACTATATGCCTGCCGACTGGTATCTTGCCAAGAAAATCGGTCAGCACTTGTACGACATCAAGTACGCCGGACTGGATATCAAGACTCAAGTCACAGTGCTGGACGGCAAACCGGAAGAAATCGTTGTGGCGATTCCGATGCAGATGAAACACAGCACGCAGGATATCGCCAACGCCGTGCAGTGGTGCTGCGGAGGAAGTAAGGATTACAAGCTCACTGTCAACGGTACAGGGCGGTTTGTAAAACACGGTCCCATAGGCGACTGCGGAACCACCGGCAGGAAACTTGCGGTGGACTTCTATGGAGGAAACTGTGTGATTGGCGGTGGCAGTCCGTGGACAAAAGACGGCACAAAGGCAGACCTTTCACTGAATCTCCTTGCCAGAGCAAGGGCTGTATCTTATATTCAAGAGCATCCTGATTGCCCGGAAGTACACTGCGCTATTTCCTGCCGTATCGGTTCTCCGGAGATCCTTGTGGGTTTCACGGACAAAACCGGAGAAGAGTTGCTCTCATATCGGGAAAGTATAACACCGGCAGAGGTTATCAAAGAATTCAACTTGCAGAAACCTCGCTTTGCAGAGATGTGCAGAAAGGGACTCTTCTCATGATTGCCACTTTCACATGGGCAATCACAATAATCAGTCTCACGGGAACAATACTCAATGTCAAAAAGAACAGCCTTTGCTTCTGGCTCTGGGCGGTCGGGAATATTGCGTGGTTGAGCTACGACCTTTGGCTCGGACTTTACAGCAGAGCCGCACTCGATGTCGTTCAGCTGGCGTTTGCCATTTGGGGCATTATCGCGTGGAAGCAAAAAAGCCCCTCGGAGTGAGGGGCGTAAGTTTGGGGCGGTCAGGCATTGGCTTCAAAAGAACCCTTGCGTTCCGCACTCTTTTTGAAGCGTGACGCTTCGCCCTTGGTGTTCATTTCGCGGAAAATTCCGCTGTAAAGGGTCTGCTCCGGAGTTTTGCCGGTGCTTTCCCATCCCGTTTCCTTGGCCTTGGCCACCAGTTCCTTGCAGTTCAGGGCTTCGCCTGTATCGGCGAGGATCTTGGCGG
>SUWE01000015.1 GCA_015061615.1 Lentisphaerota bacterium | reverse complement strand
CACATTTTACAGTCTGGTGCCAAAGTCGTCGGTGAAGTTATGGGTAACTTCCACCCGCATGGTGACTCTGCGATCTACGAGGCGCTTGTCCGTCTGGGGCAGAATTTCAGTCTCCGTGAAAGACTTATCAAGCCGCAGGGCAACTTCGGTACCGCAGACGGCGACCCGGCTGCGGCGAGCCGTTACACTGAGTGCCGTCTGGAACAGCTTGCTGAGGAAATGCTTCAGGATATCAAGGAAGATACCGTCGATATGGTTCCGACCTTTGACGAATCGGATATTGAACCTTCGGTGCTGCCTGCCAAATTCCCTCAGCTTCTGGTCAACGGAACAACCGGTATCGGTGTGGGTATGGCGACAAATATCCCGACCCACAACCTCGGTGAGGTCATTGATGCCACTGTTGCACTGCTGGATAATCCTGAAGCCACCATTGATCAGCTTATGGAGTTTCTCCCCGGTCCCGACTTCCCCGGCGGTGCCATTATCCGCGGACGGTACACGCTCCGCCAGTTCTACCAGACCGGCAGAGGCAGTGTCCGTGTCCGTGCCAAAGCGGACATCATTGAAAAAGACGGCAAGGAACAGATCATCATCAGCGAAATGCCCTACGGTGTCTACCGCGGTGAGCAGATATCCCGTATCGATCAGCTGATAGCGGATAAAAAGATCACCGGAATCAGTGATATCCGCGACGAAAGCAGCGGTGACGGAGTCCGTATCGTTGTCGATATCAAAAAAGGTTCGATGGCGCAGGTCGTACTCAATCAGCTTTACAGTATGACCGCGTTTGAAACGACCATCGGCTGTACGATGCTGGTCGTTGACCACAACCGTCCGCGTATCATGAATCTTGCGCAGGTGCTTCAGGCTTATATAGATCACCGTCTGGAAGTGATTCTGCGCCGCAGTATCTTCCGTCTGAAATCAGCCGAAGACCGTATGCACATTGTCACCGGCTTGATAAAGGCGGTGGAAAATCTTGATGAAGTGGTCAAGATCATCCGTGAATCAGCCAGCAAGCAGGAAGCTCACGGCAAGTTGTGCGCCCGCTTCGGATTTTCTGAAATCCAGGCGGATGCGGTGCTTGCCATGCGTCTTTATCAGCTTACCGGATTGGCGATCGAAGATCTTCAGAACGAGTACAAAGAACTTGCAGAACGCATCGAATATCTCAAAGGACTCATCGCCGATCATGCCAAACGTGTCGTGGTCGTCAAAGATGAACTGCTGGAGATCAAAGAGAAGTATGCTACTCCCCGCCGGACTGAGATCACCATTGATGACAGCGATCTCAATATTGCCGATCTTATTCCCCGCCACAGCTGCGTGATAACTGTTTCCGATACCGGATATATCAAACGTGTTCCGGCGGATACCTACCGTACACAGCATCGCGGCGGCAAAGGTATCATCGGAATGGGTACGAAAGAAGAAGACCATGTGGCGCATCTGTTCAATGCCGACAGCCACGATATCATTTTCTTCTTCACCGACCGCGGTTTCATGTACTGGCTCAATGTTTATGAAATTCCCGAAGGTATCCGTACCGGCAAGGGCAAGGCGATCATCAACCTTATCAAAGTTGAGCAGAATGAAAAGATTTGTGCGATGCTCACCGTTTCCCGTGAAGATTTTGAAGATCCGGACAAATATATCGTCATGGCATCAAAGGGCGGATTTATCAAGAAATCAGAGCTGGCACTCTTCAAGAATCTCCGCCGCGTCGGTCTCCGCGCATTGGTAATTGAGGAAGATGATGATCTTATCGGTGCCGCGATTGCCTCCAACGGCGATGAGCTGCTCCTTTCCACCAAACTCGGAATGGCGTGCCGCTTTGATCAGAACGATGAGCAGATTCGTCCGATGGGCAGAACTGCGCGCGGCGTTACCGGTATGCGGTTCAAACTTGAGGGTGACGAAGTTGTCAGTCTTGAAGTCATCAGTGAACCGACTTTTGATGAGGCGCAGAGTGACGTGGGGATCGAAGACAATGCAGTTGAAGTTGAAGCGGTCGAAGAAGATGCCGCCGGAGCCGATGCCGCAGGAATCGGTCCGGAAGTTCTCGTTGTCACTGACGGCGGAATGGGTAAACGCTCCTTTGTTTCCGCTTACCGCAAGACCAACCGCGGTGCGCGCGGAGTGGTGAATATCCGTCTGCGCGAAGGCGAATCGGTGCTTTCAGTCATTCAGGTCAATGGAGATGATGAGTTGCTGCTTACCACTGAGCGCGGTCAGATTTCCCGTATTCCGGTTTCAGAGATCCGCCGTGTCGGCAGAGCGTCGCTCGGTGTCAAGATCATGAATCTCAATCAGGGCGACCGCATTACCGGAGTTGCAAAACTTGTGAAGGTTGAAACTGAATCCGCCGCCGGAAACGGTGAAGATGCGGCTTCAGAGGAAACATCTGAGGAAACTCCGATAGTTCCGGAAGTGATTGCAACCGATGCTCCTGAAACTGCCGTTGACAACGGCGATGGAGAAACTCCGGAAGCGTAAGCAATGTTCGATTTAAGCAGTTTCCTTGAAAATATACCCCGTCCGGCGGTCATGGGTATCGTCAATGCCAGCGGGGAGTCTTTCAGCGAAAGAGGTCGTTCCTCCGCTGATTCTGCGCTGGCACGCGCTTTGGCGCATCTTGACTGCGGAGCGGATATCCTTGATATCGGCGGAGAATCCACCCGTCCGGGGGCGAAGGAAACAGCTGAGGAACTTGAACTCAACCGGGTGCTGCCGGTTCTCAGAAATTTGCGTAAAGTCCATCCGGAAACGGTGTTGAGTGTGGATACCCGTCACGGCCGTGTCGCGCAGGCGGCATTGCAGAACGGGGTACAGATCATCAATGATGTATCCATGCTGCGCAAATCGCCGGAAATTGCCGACCTCGTTGCGCAGTACGGTGCGGCGCTTATACTTTCACACAGCCGCGGAACTCCGGAAAATATGCAGGCTCCTGAATATTGCAGTTATCCGGATGGTGTTGCCGAAACCGTTGCGGTTGAACTTGCCGCGGCGAAGGAAAAGGCATTGAAAGCCGGTGTCCGGCAGGAAAATATCATGCTTGATCCCGGATTCGGTTTTGCCAAAAATGCCGATCAGTGCTGGGAGTTGCTGGAAAATCTTGAAAAAATTTCTCCTTTATCCAACCTGATGATCGGCGTTTCGCGCAAATCTTTTCTCGGAGCGCTGACCGGGGAAAACGATCCGGTCAGACGTTCAGGAGAAACGCTTGCTGTTGAACTGCTTATGGCGGCAAAGGGAGTCGGGGTCATCCGTACTCACGGCGTGCGTGAACTGCACAATGCGCTTTTGGTTTTGAGTAAACTCCAAAGCGGGGAGGGTGGTAAGAAATGAATCAATTTATAGAATTTATCACCGATTGGCGGGCGCTGCTTCAGGTTGCGATAATCTTTACCATAATATATCTGGTAATGTATCATTTGCGTAAAACTTCCGGTTCGCTTATCATGGCGGGCTTGCTGATGCTCGGCGGTGTGCTGTGGGGTGTGGCAAAAACGCTGGAACTGGATGTTATTTCACAGCTGCTTGAAATGGTGCTTGGTTCACTGTTTTTGATGCTGATGATCATTTTTCAGCCGGAATTGCGCCGTCTGCTGGCGCGTCTGGGCAGTTTGTCAACACTCAGAGAGCGCCGCAGAGAGGAACTTATCGAAGATATCGTTTCGGCAATGGCAGATATGTCTTCGCGCAAATGCGGTGCGATCGTGGTGATCGAGCGCAAAGAAAGCTTGAAAGCTCTTATTGAAGAAGCGATTCCGCTGGATGCCAGAGTGACTTCACTTCTTATTGAATCGATATTTTTCCCCAATTCCCCGCTGCATGACGGTGCGATCATTATCCGTGATAACCGCATTGTTGCAGCGCGGGCGATACTTCCGCTTGCGAAGTCGGATATGATTTCCAAAAGACTGGGTACACGTCACCGTGCGACACTGGGCATTGCGGAAGAATCTGATGCGGTCGCGGTAATGGTTTCCGAAGAAAGCGGAGCGATAAGTCTCGGTGTCCGCGGGGAACTTCACCGCGATTTGAGCCAGCATGAACTTCACGCATTTTTGAACAAACTGATTGTGGAAAATGATGTAAGTGAATTTCAGGAAACCGTCAATCAGGTCAATGAGTCAGCTTTGGGTGAGACTCAAACAGAGAACAGCGGGGAGGAGAAGTGATGAAATCATTTTTTCATATATTGATAAAAGATCCGCTGCGTAAATTTCTTGCCCTGGTTTTTACATTGGTGCTTTACTGGGCGCTTAACGAAGGCAAACAGCGGGAAACTACCCTTGAACGTATTCCGGTTCAGGTATTGTGTGATGAAGGTTTGGTTTTATCTGAGCCGGAAGTGGTGCATTCCGTCCGGCTGACGGTGCGGGGATCGGAAAGTGTGATAAAAAAATTGCGTGCCACCGAAATAAACGGTTCTGTCCGGATAACAGCTAAAACGCAGGGGATAATTTCCGGAAATGTGGTTCTTCCGCTCAATGCGAAAGATTTTGAGGTTCCGCGCGGGGTGGAAGTCGTCCGGGTCGAGGAACCCCGCGTTATCCGGGTGGAAGTTCAGCGTAAGATCACGCGTACATTGCCGGTGAAAGTTGAGACTTCCGGCAAGATTCCAGTCGGGTGGCGCAACGATGAGATAAGTTCTGTTCCGGCGAAAGTGGATGTCACCGGACCGGAAAAAATGGTGAATGCCCTGAAAGATATCGTTACGGAAACATTGAATATCGACGGTGAAACCGTGAGTTTCAGTAAAAAAGGGCTGCTGCTGAAAAAGCATCCGGGAACGGGATTGACCTATTCCGTCGAGTCTGCGGATGTGTTTGTGAAAATATCCCGTCTGCCGGATACTTCAAGAACATTGAAAGATATTCCGGTGCGGTGTTTGTTTCCGCCGGGCAAGGTGTTGAATGCTGTTCCGGATAAAACGGGGGTTGCAGTGACAGTTTCCGGTCAGCCGCGTCTGGTCAACCGCGTAAACAGCAGTGATATAATGGTTTTTGCAGATTTGAGTGCGCCGCAGTTCGCCGCTCCGGGCAATCATCGGGTGCCGCTCAAGGCTGTTTTTAATAATCCGGATGGCAAATTGCGGGTGGTCTCTGTGGAACCGCAGGAGATCAATATCCGCGTAGTTCCGGCTGGAAAAAGTGTAAAATAACGGAAGAAATTTCCATAATAAAAAAAGGAGAAGGTAAAAAATGGTAATCAAAAAACTCAACTCAATCTTTCACAAACACAGCCGTGTGCTGCTGCTGGTTCTGGCGGTGCTGGTGATCATCCCCTTTGTGCTGGGCGATTTCCGTTCCGGCGGCTGCGATGATCCTGCGGCGACGAAGGTCGGAACTGTTTACGGTGAAAAAGTCACTGTTGCCGATCTGCGCCAGTTCGCCCAGAATCTGATGCTTATCAACGGCCGCACGAACAGTGATGACTGGCAGGATATTTTCAACAAATACTGCTATATCAAGCGTGCGGAGCAGATGGGACTGGCGGTCACGGATGATGAGATCGCGGATGAACTGCGCAAAATGTTCCGTACTGAAGGGGAGTTTTCCAAAGAGATTTACGAGAAGTTCCTCAAAGATAACAATCTCACTGATGCGTATCTGAAACTGATGATCCGTTCCCAGCTCAGTGAACAGCTCAAGGGCAAAGAGATCACCGATGCTGAAGTTGAAGCGGCGATCCGTAAAAAAGCGGCATTCTGCAAACCGGGTAAATTCTCCCGTGAAGTGTACAATAAATTCCTCAAGGACCGCGGAGTCCGTGAAGAAGATCTGATGGCGTCACTGCGTTTGAATCTGCTGCTTGCCAAATTGCAGAAAACTGTTGTCAGCGGTATAGTCGTTACCGACAGCGAAGCTGAAGATTTTTACAGAATGGCGACACCGGGATTTGAATTGTCGGTCTGCTGTTTCGGCAATGACAAGTTCAAAGTCAACGAGCCTGCCGAAGCGGATCTGATCAAATTCTATTCTGAAATCAAAGCTGCGAATCCGGCTTATCCTGAGTACAAAGATGTAAAAAAGGATCTTCCTGCGATCTATAAGAGCAATAAACAGCGTGAGCAGGCGCAGAAATTTGCAACTCAGGAGTCTGCCAAACTTGCCAAACTTAAAGGTGATGCCCGTAAAAAGGCTTTTGACGCGATCAAATTCACACATAAGAAGCTGAGTGTTCCGGCGGCGGAAGCTGAACTGGAAAAAATGAGCAAAGACCAGCTTGCGGTGCAGGTTTATCAGCTTTTCAACAGCAATCTTCCCGGAATCCTCAGCGCGCTGCCGCAGGTTGAAAAAATGATGGGAACTCTGGATATCATGCCGCAGATGCAGCAGTATATGCTTTACAGCCAGTATATGTCCATGACCGGCATGCTCAATCAGCTTTTCCTTGCGGGCATTCCGCAGACCTTTACCATGCAGGCAGGAGATATCTCTCCGGTGCTGCCGGTTTCCGAAGGCGCTGTTCTGGTGATGGTTGAAAAGCGTATTCCGTCAGACATGAAAGATTTTGCCAAAAACAAAGCGGCGCTGCTCAAACAGCTGCGCAGTGCCAAGGAGCAGATGGCGATCCAGGAGTTCCATGAAAATGTGATGCGTCAGTGCAGTTACACACTTGAAACTCAAGCTCCGCAGAACGGAACTGAAGCAATACCTGCAAAATAATTGATGAGTACTGAACTTGATTTGCTGCCCGGAGCAGTTGCTCTGGGCAGACAGATGACCGTGGAGTTTTACGACTGTGCGGCGGAAATTTTATCCGATGCGGCGGCAATGGAAAGGATTTTCCTTGAAGCGGCGGAGGTTTCCGGCGCTCATGTTGTGAACTCCAATTTCCATTCATTTGAGCCGCAGGGGGTGAGTGGAGTGGTGGTCATTTCCGAATCGCACTTTGCTGTCCATGCGTGGCCGGAACACGATTATGCGGCGGTGGATTTGTTCACCTGCGGCAGCGGGGTGGATTTCGATTTGGCGATCGAAAGTCTGGGCAAGGGGATGCGTTCCGGACAGTGGATAGTATCCAGCCTTGCCAACCGGGGGATTTTGCATGAATCAGGGACTTTTGAAAGATTGGTTCCGGTGGTGGAAAATAGATTTTCCAGCGGTATGCAGCTCTCATGGCAGGAGCGTTTTGAAAAGACCGGAGCAAGAGCGCTTTCTGCGGCAGTTGATATTTACGGTACGCCGTTGAAGGAGCATGAAGAACAGGAGTATTGGCGCAATTTTGCCGAAAAACTGGCAGGAGTGCTGAACGAATCGCCGGTGCGCTGGCTGTGGATGCCCCGCAGTGATGAGGCGGAGTTTCTGCTTCTGACCGATAACGGCAGAATAAGCGGCTATCTGGTTCCTGCCAGAGAGACGCTTTATCTTAACATATTTACCGACGGATTTTTTGATCCCCGCCATGCCGCAGAGTTTGCAATGGATATTCTCGGCGGTTCATACTACCGGATGCAGGTGCAGATAAGGCAGTAGTAAAAATAAAGTTCTGCCGCTGTGTGCTTGTTGTGTATTGAACGGACAGGTATGGAAAAAGTTATTTTAACCCTGTCCGTTTTTTATATTTATTTGAGGTAATTGCAAAAGTCGATCAAAAAGAGATTAAAAAGAAACCGTTGATGAGATTAAAAAGAGAGTTTGAGGCGGCTGCTGAATAAGTAACCTGCCGAAAACGCGTTTTTTTAAGATCGCAACGGGAATTTTCAAGAATTTTTGAGAACTTTTGAAATTGCCTCATTTGTCAGATTTTTTACGGTTGCACTCTTTGCAGAGCATCTGGCAGTTTTCTGCCAATGTTTTGCCGCCTTCGCTCCACGGGGTGATATGGTCACCTTCCATATCTTCGATATTGAAATGTTTTTTGCAATGCGGGCAAAAACCTTTTTGTTTTTCGTAAGCGGTACGTTTCATGTGGTTGTCAAAGGCTCTTACAGAGAGAAATTTTTCTTTCCGCGTAAGGATATAGCTGTATATGCCTTTTTTGTTTGTGACATCATCATCAGCCATGAGTTTTGAAACTTCCTTTTCGATTGCGGCAGTATCGAATGTGTCGTTTTTGTATTGATTGTATAACGGACCCCATTCGACATTTTTCATCTCTTTGCGGTAATTGGTGAAAGTATTTTCCACCCAGTTTATGAGGCTTGTGAAGTAAAAATAGAGTTCATTAGCATTGGGATCATGCTGATGAGCAGCCATATAGGCTTCAATTTCGCCGTTGTTTATCCATTTTAATGCTGTTTCCAGATATTCCTGCCGGATGGGAGTTCCTGTCAGATATTTATTTCCCATAAGGTAGGCGGCGCAGTTGCTTTTGCTGAATTTGTGTTTGGCATCGCTGAGCCAGGGACCGGTATATACGGCATTTCTCAACTCCTGATCGGTCAGTTTTTCTCCTGCGATATTGATGATTTTGAACCAGTCGAGCTTTTCTTTATCGTTGCCCTCGCAGAAATATATCATTAATTTATAGTCAAGTATCTGATTTTTTTCAGTTTCAGTAAGATTGTGAAAAGCGCGGTTGTTCAGAGAGAAATCTCCGTTGACATATTGACAGAAACTGATTGTCCGCTGTTGTCCGTCGAGGACTTCAAAACTGTCATCGGAGTTTTTGACCCAATACATGACATTCAGGGGAAAACCCTTTTTTATTGTTTCGATCACGGCATCGCGTTTTTTTGCATCGTAGACGAACTCCCGCTGATACGGCGGGCGGATATTGAGTTTGCCGTTGTAAGCGGTAACTCCCTGTTCGCTGTTGTCGAGGTAATTTTCAAACACCTCGCGGATAGTTAATTCATGCAGTTCAATTTTCATTTGTGTTTACTCCTTTTTTACGGATAAATACTCTGCTGTACATTCTTTTGCCATTGATATAACCACGTCCTTTAGATATATTCAAATCATACTCATTTCCTAATATCTCAAACTGCTCAGGGTTGTATTTATCCAGAAAAGTTATCGGCACGCCCATAACGCCATCATAATCCACCGGGATATCTGTTGTTTTATCGACATTAATAGCATCGTAGTTGTCGTATTTCGGATATTCCTCCGGAGTGTAGCGTTTATATAAGACAAGTTCTTCGTGGCGTTTTTGTATATCAAGATTGGTAAACCATACCACTCCTGAAACTCTTATCATGCCTTCTTTATGATTGCCTGCCGTTGCTATATCCTTATAAGGTGAAATGAAATGTGCGGCACCGCCTTTGAATCCGAAGCCGAGCCATATTTTATTGGCTTTTATCAAAGGGAATATTTCTTTGTAAGTTATGGCATTCTGGTGTGCAATGATAATGAATTTTTTATTGTAATGTATTAATTGAGCCACATATTCCCGGAAAAGTGAAAAAGGGGGATTGGTAACGACAATATCAGCTTGTTTTAATAGTTCAATACATTCATCTGAGCGGAAGTCCCCATTGCCTTTCAGCTTTTCAGGAGCTTTTTTCTTTAAGAGCAGTTCAACATCGGAAAGATCAATGGCGCCGTCACCATTTTCGTCTGTGACCTCTGTTATTTCAATTTTATAAGCGTTTTTTGACGGTATTTGCAGTTCATCACCGGCTATCGGTGAACCGTTGTAACAGGTTGCAATCAGTTTTTTCAAACCGAGGAAGTTGAAATTCATTGCAAAGTATTTGAAAAAATTGCTTTCAAACGGATCATCGCAATTACACAAAACAATTTTATCTTTGAAATGTTTTCTGTAATGTTTCAGTTCATTTTCAATATCAACGCGCTGAGTATAAAACTCGTCTTTCTTCGCCTTGTTTGCCTGCTGCAAACTTTTATTTCCTGCCATCTGCGGTGTCTCCGTGATTAGAGGGAATGCACCACAAAAAAGGTGCATTCCTGATTTATACATCCTCACACGTCCACCACAGACGTACACAACGATACAAATGCAGAAATGCACCATGCAGATATATGCATGGCACAAAACTCCATACTTCGTTGTGTTCAAGGCTTTTCAATACAAGGTGGTGGTTTGTGAGGATAGCCTGAAATTCTATGCTGTTAAATTTTTGTCAAAGATTTTATCCGGTGTTCAGTTGTTTGTTTTTCGGCTCCTTTCCTGTTGATTGAAATACAAACGTTCCACAATATAGCATTCAAACGGCGTGATTTCAACTTGAAAACGATGATTTTCTGAAATGAAAACCTTGCCGCATTTATACCATATATAATACAGCGGCGGCAAAACAGGCGTTTCAGAATGAAAAATAATGAGATTTTTCGAAAAATCCCGGTTGACATCAAAAAACAGGCAAAAATTGGGCTAAAATGACGAAAAACGCCGTTTTTCATGAAAAAAAGCCAAAAAAACGCGATTTTTCGAGAAAAAAACTTGATAAATGGTGTTTTTGGTGATATCTTATGTAATCTTCAATATTGGGGAAGGGATAATTGTACCCGTGTTGAAGTCTCAAGAGAGGAGAAAATACGGTGCACTGCACCCGCGGCTTCATTAATTAGATGCTGTAAATGGAGCCGGGCGACAGCGTATCGTACAGACCCGATACTTGAGAATGTGCCGAGGTTGATTCCGGCAGGCAGAACAGTGTCCTTGCGAGGGACGTGCGAAAAACTGTTCCGTTCAAGATGCGCTTTTTGGGAAGAAAGCTGCGTAATGGATCAACTGAAGCAAGAGTCGGGCCGTCATGACGGCGGAAACGCTCCCGCCGAAAAAGTGATACGGCTTGGAGAACAAAACGAAAGAAAGCAGATTATGGAAGTAAGAGCTTTAACTAAAAACGTCCGGATCTCTCCGGAGAAGGCGCGCCACATGTCACGCCTGATCCAGGGTAAGAGCGTGGTTGAAGCGCTGGCGATTGTTGACCTCAGCCCCCGCAAAGCGGCTGCTCTGATCGGCAAAACCCTGCGCTCCGCCGTTGCCAACGCCGAGAACAATATGGACGTCAACCGCAAGGTGCTTACCGTAAAAGCAGCCTTGGTCAGTCCGGGACCGATCATTCGCCGGTTCCGCGCAAAAGCGCGCGGTTCGGCTGGTCGTATCCGTAAACGCACCAGTCATTTTGAAGTCATTCTGACTGATAATTAAGGAAGGAACAAATCGTGGGACAGAAAGTTAATCCGATCGGTTTGAGAACCGCCTTGACCAAAAACTGGGAATCCCGTTGGTTTGCCGACAAGAAAATTGCCGGTAAAACTCAGTTCGGTGACTGGCTCCATGAGGACCAGAAGATCCGTAAGTTTATCAAGGAAAACTACGCCGCTGCGGCTATCGCCCGTGTTCAGATCGAGCGCTTCGCCAATCGCGTGCGTGTCACTGTTGTTTCCGCCCGCCCCGGTCTCCTGATCGGCCAGAAGGCCGCAAAACTGGATGCACTGCGTGCTGAGGTGGCAAAACTTGCAGCCGATAAAGAAGTCTTCGTTGAAGTCGCGGAAATGCGCCGCGCTGAAACCTGTGCGCAGCTGGTCGCCGAAAGCGTAGCCCAGCAGCTTGAGCGCCGTATCGGTTTCCGCCGTGCGATGAAGCGCGCCATCCAGTCCGCTATGGATATGGGTGCCGACGGTATCAAGATCAACTGTGCCGGCCGTCTCGGCGGCGCCGAACTGGCGCGCGAGGAGCAGTACAAGGAAGGTCGCGTTCCGCTTCACACGTTGAAAGCGAATATCGACTACGGTTTTATTGAGGCGAACACGACTGCCGGTAAGATCGGCGTCAAAGTTTGGATTTGTCATAAGGACTCTGCGGAGGAAGTAGATTATGCCGTTAATGCCAAAAAGGGTAAAGTACAGAAAGGTTCAGCGCGGAAGTAACGCCGGACTCGCCACCACCAACAACAAGGTGGATTTCGGTGATTTTGCGTTGCAGACCCTGACCCGCGGGTACATCACCAACAATCAGATCGAGGCTGCCCGTGTGGCGATCAACCGTCACCTGAAACGTCGCGGCCGTGTGTGGATCCGTATGTTCCCCTATCGGTCCTTCACCAAGAAGCCGTTGGAAGTTCGTATGGGTAAAGGAAAAGGTGCGGTTGAAGGCTGGGTCGCCCCGGTTCTTCCCGGACGTGTTCTGTTTGAAATTTCCGGTTGCAGCGAAGCTGTGGCTAAGGAAGCCATGAGCCGCGCCGCCAACAAGCTGTGCGTGCGTTGCAAATTCCTGTCACGCGAAGCTTGAGTGAGGCCATAAAATGAACAACAAAGAAATTCGTGAAATGACCGACGCCGAATTGACCGCAAAAGTGGTTGATTTCAAGCGGGAAAAATTGAATTTGAAAATCCAGTCCCGTACCGGGCAGCTGGAAAAAACCGCCCGTGTCCGTGAGGTTCGCCGCGACATTGCTCGCTGCCTGACCGAGCTCGCCGCGCGGAAAATTAACGCCGAGGTGAAGTAATGAGTGAGAATACTGTCCGCGGCAACCGCAAAGAGCGTGTCGGCGTCGTCGTCAGCGACGTGCAGGATAAGACCATCGTAGTGAAGGTCGAACGCCGTACCGCCCATCCGTTGTACCGCAAAGTCGTCAAAGTCAGCAAAAATTTTGCTGTCCATGATGAGAAAAACGAGGCGAAAAAAGGCGATACCGTCCGTATTGGCGAAACCCGTCCTTTGAGCCGTAACAAATGCTGGCGGTTGATCGAGATCATCAGCCGTGCCGTACAGGAGTAACGAATAATGATTCAGACGCAAACAATTCTTGAAGTCGCCGACAATTCCGGCGCCAAGTCTCTGCTGACGATCAACGTTCTCGGTCAGGGAAAAACCATTGCGCACGTCGGCGACATCATCAGTGCCGCGGTTGAAACTGCGCTTCCCGACGGTACTGTCAAACGTCGTCAGCGTGTTCGCGCGGTGATCGTCCGCACCAAGGCGAAGATCCGTCGTCCCGATGGTTCTTACCTGAGCTTTGACGAGAATGCCGCAGTGGTCATCGACAAGGACAACAACCCGATCGGTACCCGTATTTTCGGACCGGTTGCGCGTGAGCTGCGTGAGAAGAACTTCATGAAGATCATCTCACTGGCCCCGGAGGTGCTGTAA
Source organism: Lentisphaerota bacterium (assembly GCA_015061615.1). Taxonomy (GTDB): domain Bacteria; phylum Verrucomicrobiota; class Lentisphaeria; order Victivallales; family Victivallaceae; genus UBA1784. The sequence continues at coordinate 38,951 of SUWE01000015.1, read as the reverse complement.
TGAATACGTTCCATGTCAAAAAAGGCGATAAAGTTGTGGTCAACGCCGGTAACTTCAAAGGTGCCGAAGCCACGATCACCGCGATTCTGCCCGCCAAAGAACGTGTCGTGCTTGAACTTACCAAAGGTGAGAACAAACTCGGCAAGCGTACCGTGAAAAAGAGCAAAGCCAACCCGAATGGCGGTTTGGTTGAGCGTTCAGTCTCAGTCGCCGTTTCCAACGTCACTCTGACTGCGGAATGCAAACAGGCGAAAATTGAGGCGAAAAACGCCCGCCGTGCCGCGAAAGCGGCGGCGAAAGCCAAGACGGAGTAGTTTATCATGCCCGATATGAAGAAAAAATATAGCGAGGAAGTCCGTTCCGCGCTTGCCGAAAAACTCGGCATTAAAAATGTGATGCAGATTCCGAAAATCGAGAAGATTGTCATCTCCACCGGTATCGGATCTGATAAAGAGCGTGATGCTTTTGCTGAAGCGCAGAAGCATATCAGCGCGATGACCGGTCAGAAAGCGATCGTGTGCAAAGCGCGTAAAAACGTCTCCAACTTCAAACTGCGTGTCGGTATGCCCGTCGGCGTGATGGTCACTCTGCGCGGCAACCGCATGTATGAGTTCCTGGATCGTTTCGTACACAACGCATTGCCGCGTGTCCGTGACTTCCGTGGTATTCCGAAGACCGGATTTGACGGTGTCGGCAACTACAACATGGGTATTCAGGATGTGTCCGTTTTCACTGAAGTCGATGCTGACAAATTGAAGTATCCTCTCGGTGTCAACATTGCGATCGTCACCACCGCCGAAAACGACGAGGGTGCGCGTGAGCTGCTTAAAATGATGGAAGTTCCGTTTGCGGAATAACAGAGGGGTAGAACAAAATGGCTAAACTCAGTTTGATTGTCAAGGCGAACCGCCCCAACAAATTCGCGGTCCGGAACTACACCCGTTGCAAAGCCTGCGGTCGTCCGCGTGCTTACATCGGTAAATTTCAGCTTTGCCGTATTTGCTTCCGTGAAATGGCCTCCAACGGTCAGATCCCGGGCGTGACCAAAGCGAGCTGGTAAGTAATAAGGTGAAAGGAATAATATTATGAGTATGCAAGATCCGATCGCCGATATGCTGACCCGGATTCGCAATGCGGCAGCTGCCGGTTTGGAAAAAGTGGCAATTCCGCTTTCCAAAGAGAAAAAAGCGATTGCCGAAGTTTTGATGGAAGAGGGTTATCTCAGCGCTGTTTCCGTCGAAGGCGAGGGTGTCAAAGCCCAGGTCGTCGTCGAGCTGAAATACGTTGGAACCAAAGCCGTTATCGAAGGCATCGAGCGTGTCAGCAAATCTTCCTGCCGTGTCCATTGCGGCAGCCGTGAGATTCCGCGTGTCCGCAACGGTCTGGGTATCGTCGTTCTCTCGACACCGAAAGGTATCATGAGCGGCCGCAAAGCTGCCAAAGAGAACGTCGGCGGTGAAATTCTCTGCCGTGTCTGGTAACATATAAAACAAAACGTGGGAAAAACTAATCATGTCCCGTATTGGTAAAAAACCTATTGATATACCCTCCGGCGTCAAAGTGACGATTGCCGACGGTGCGGTCATTGTTGAGGGCAAAGATAAGCTCTCAATGGCGCTGCCCCCGCACGTTACTGCCGAGGTCAAAGAAAATCAGGTTCTGGTCAGTGCGGCCGATGAAAGCCGCAAAGCGAATGCGATGCACGGTCTGGCCCGCAGTCTGATTCAGAATATGGTTATCGGTGTTTCGCAGGGTTTCCGCAAGGAACTGCAGATCGTCGGTATCGGTTACAAAGCTGCTGTTGCCGGCAACAAGTTGAACCTTACGCTGGGTTATTCACATCCGATCGAGTTTGTGATCCCTGCCGGTGTCAAAGTTGCTGTCACACCTGAAAACAAAATCACTGTTGAAGGTTGCGACAAACAGCTCGTTGGTGAGACTGCCGCTCAAATCCGCCGTTTCCGTAAACCTGAGCCGTACAAAGGCAAAGGTATCCGTTACGTCGATGAGCGCATCGTGCTGAAAGAAGGAAAATCTGTCGGTTAATTCCGGTAGTATCAGGAGATTATAGAAATGTCTGTTATGGATAAAAAAGCGCTGCGCGCCCGCCGCCATGCCCGGATCCGGAAACGGATTTCCGGTACTGCGGAGCGTCCCCGTTTCTGTGTCAGCATCACCGACAGCAATATCTATTGCCAGTTCATTGATGATGTCAATGGCAAAACTCTGGCCTCAGTTTCGACTCTGGCAGCTGCTTTCAAAGCAGAAAACGCCAAGCCGAACCTTGCCGGAGCGGCACTGTTGGGCAAGCTGGCTGCTGAAGCGGCTAAAGCTGTGAACATTACCGAAGTGGTGTTTGACCGTTCCGGATTCAAATTCCACGGCCGGGTCAAGGCTATTGCCGAAGCTGCCCGTGAATTGGGCCTCAAATTCTGAAGGAGAGCAAAGACATGGGTAAACGTGAAAATTTCGAACCCGCCGTCGTCAGTGAATTTGACGAGAGCGTGATCGCTGTCAACCGCAGTGCTAAAGTCGTCAAAGGCGGCAAAAACTTCAGTTTCGGCGCTCTGGTTGTGGTCGGTGACCGCAATGGCAGGGTCGGTTATGGTTACGGTAAAGCGAACGAAGTCAGTGACGCCATCCGCAAGGGCGGCGAAGCTGCCCGCCGCAATCTGGTCCGCATTCCGATGAACGGTCAGACTCTGCCGCACGAGATCGAAGTCAAATTCGGTGGTGCGCGTGTTCTGCTCCGTCCGGCGTCCAACGGTACCGGTTTGATTGCCGGTGGTGCTGTCCGTGCGATTCTGGAACTTGGCGGTGTCAAAGACGTGCTGGCGAAGTCACTGGGAGCATCCAATGCTTCCAACGTGACCAAAGCCACCTTCAAAGCGATCGCCGGTCTCTCCAGCCGCAGCGAAGTCATGGTCCGTCGCGGTCTGGCTAAAGCTGAAGTTGCGGAAAACAACTAACACTTGAGGTAATTGAAAATGAAACTTCATGATATGAGCCCCACTCCGGGTTCCCGCAAGACGCGCAAACGCGTCGGTCGCGGTGACAGCTCGGGCTACGGCAAAACTGCCGGTCGCGGTGAAAAGGGACAGAAGTCCCGTTCCGGTGCGAAGATCCGCCCCTTTTTCGAGGGTGGTCAGATTCCGCTTTTCCGCCGTCTGCCGAAACGTGGTTTCAAAAATGCCGACCGTATTGTTTACGCTCTGGTCAACCTTGACGTGCTGGAAAGCAACTTCCAGGCCGGCGATGTTGTCGATTTTGCGAGCCTGAACGAGAAGAAACTTCTCCGTAAAGGTGATACGGTTATCAAAGTTCTTGCCAACGGCGAGATCTCCAAAGCCCTGACCGTCAAAGCGCAGAAATTCTCTGCTGCTGCGGCTGCCAAAATTCAGGCTGCCGGCGGTACTGTTGAAATCGTTGATTAAGGAATAAGAGAACTATGTGGCGTGCGTTTTTGAATGCTTTGAAAGTCAAGGAGTTGCGCAATCGTTTGCTCTTTACCGCCTTGATAATCGTGCTGGTTCGTTTTGCCAGCAGTATCCCGTGCCCCGGAGTTGATCCGACGGCGTTGAAGGAGTTCATCAAGAGCGTTACGGCCAGTAGTCAGTCCAGTGGCGGTGTGATGGCCATGATTGACCTGTTTTCCGGCGGTGCCATGACGCATTTTGCGTTGGGAGCGCTGGGTATCATGCCCTATATCACCGCTTCAATCATCATGCAGCTGCTTGTCCCGGTCATTCCTCAGCTGGAGCGTCTCCAGCGCGAAGGAGAATCCGGCCGGGGCAAGATCACGCAGTACACCCGTTATCTTACGCTGGTTGTTTGCGCGATCCAGGGATTTATGGTTGCTGCGGCGATGATCAACCCGAGTAAAATCGGATTGCCCGAACCGGCTCAGCCGCTTTTCGTTGGCAGTCCGGTACTTTTTATTCTTGCCAACGTTGTCGTGCTTACCTGTACGACGATGGTCTTTACCTGGCTTGGTGAGCAGATCACTGAGCGCGGTATCGGCAATGGTGTATCTCTGATCATTACCATCGGTATTGTTTCACGGATGCCCCATTCTGTGATTGAATTGTTTGATATGGCGGGTAAAGGAGTTACTCCTTCCGGAGCGCCGTTCCGTCCGGTTCAGCTTCTTCTGCTGCTGGCGGTTTTCTGTGTGGTTACTGCGGCGACGATCTTGCTGTCGCAGGGATACCGCCGGATTCCGATCCAGATGGTTCGCAAGAGCAGTGTCGGCAGAATGACCGACGGTTCTACGTATATGCCGCTGAAGGTCAACTTTGCCAACGTTATGCCGATCATTTTTGCCGGTGCGTTGCTGATGCTGCCGCAGACGATTTTCCCGATGCTTGCCAACCGTCCTGATGCGTGGAGCGGATGGGTGGATCTGGCGAAAGCGTTCCATCATGACCAGATGGTTTATGCGATCGTTTACGGTGCGTTGATCATTGCGTTCAGTTTCTTCTGGGTGGCAAATCAGTTCAATCCTTTGCAGATTTCGGACAATCTGAAAAAAGAAGGCGCTTATATTCCGGGTATCAGTCCGGGACAGCCGACTGCGGATTTTCTTGATTCTGCGATGACCCGGGTTACCACCGGCGGAGCAGTGTTTCTGCTGGTGCTGGCGTTGTTCCCGATGTTCCTTTACAACACATTCGGAATCCCGTTCATGGTAGCGCAGTTCTTCGGCGGTACCAGTTTGCTGATCATGGTCGGTGTGGTGCTGGATACGATGAGCCAGCTTGAATCCCACCTGACGATGCGTCATTATGACGGATTCCTGAAAAGCGGACGGCTTCGCAGCCGTTCAAATTGAGATCAAGCATGAGTACAGTGGTTGCCATCGACGGACCGGCCGGAGCCGGAAAGAGTACGGTTGCCCGAAAGGTGGCGGACCGCTTGGATTATGCTTATATAAATACCGGAAGTCTCTATCGCGCATTAGCTTATGCCGCGAAGACTTCCGGTATTGCATTTTCTGATATCACACCGGAATTTCTTGAGGGCTTGACCCTTGAGTTTCGCGGTGCTGATCTTTATCTCAACGGTAAGATACTTGAATCCGAACTCCGTCTGCCGGAGTGTGCCACCGGAGCAAGTATCGTTTCTGCCAAACCGTTTGTCCGTGACTATTTGATGCCCGTTCAGCGCAACGCGGCGGCACAGCAGTGGATAGTTATGGAAGGACGGGATATCGGAACCGTGGTTTTTCCGGATGCGGAAAAGAAATTTTTTGTTACTGCTTCACCTGAAGAACGGGCGCGCCGCCGCATGGCGCAGAGCAGTGAAGTTGCTGACGGAGCAACATTTGAATCCATTCTTGCTGATATAATCGCCCGGGATGAGCGCGATATGAACCGCGCAGTTGCGCCGCTGCGTCAGGCGGATGATGCAGTTTTGATCGACACGACCGGATTGAATATTGAACAGGTCGTTGATAAGATCGCCGCGTATTGCCGCTGAGTTATCAGGTAAAGTCAAAAAGCAGTTGAGTCTCTTTGGGCGCATGTGCCGGAGAAAGCTGTGAAATTCCTACACCAGCCAAACGGACGGCATGTTTTTCCACATCGGTTTTTTCCAGCAGAGCGACCGCATAATTACCGATTTCCGGACCGTCTCCTGTCGGGGAGGGGATCGTTATTGACCGGGTAATGCTTTGAAAATCTGCGTATTTCAACTTTATTGTTATAGATGAGCCGACAAAGCCTTTTTTTGCCGCACGGCGGGCAACTTTGCGTGCAAGCATCCGCATGAGGATACGGATTTCCCGCAAATCGGTACAATTTTCCGGCAGAGTGATTTCCCTGCTGATGGATTTCGGGTCGCCTTCAAGTTCCACCGGACGGTCATCGACTCCGCGGACAATGCTGTAATAAAAGGCGCCGGATTTACCGAAAAGCGCTTTGAGTATGGCGGGGGAAAGTTTTTTCAGATCGCCGCCGCTGCGGACGTTTATCTGATGAAGTTTTTTTACACTTGCTTTGCCTAATCCGTAAAACTTTTCAATCGGTAAACGGTCGAGAAAATCTGCCGCATTTTCAGGAGTTATCAACGTCAATCCGGCGGGTTTTTTATGATCTGAAGCGGTTTTGGCAAGAAATTTATTGTAGGATACTCCTGCGGAAGCGGTCAATCCGGTGCGCTCAAAAATCGTTTGCTGTAATTTTTGAGCGGTGTTTTTTGCATCTTCAAGCGTTGGGCAGAGCGCGGAAACATCCAGATATGCTTCATCAATGGACATCGGTTCAACTATCGGCGTGAGTCTGAAAAATTCCTGTCTGATAAGTGCGGAAACTCGCTGATAGCGGCGGTGGTCAGGTTCAATAAATATTGCGTCGGGGCAAAGCCGCAGTGCGGTGGAACTCGGCATCGCAGAGTGGATACCGAATTTCCGTGCTTCGTATGAGCAGGTAGAAACCACGCCGCGCCGTTGCGGGGCGCCGCCGACGATCACCGGTTTTCCCCGGAGTTCAGGACGGTCAAGCTGTTCAACGGATGCAAAAAACGCATCCATATCAACGTGGATTATTTTCCGCATAATTTATCCAGGAAATCAAGTGCTTCGGGGAGGGTGGAAAACTCTCCGGATATCTGTGCTTCAAAGCAATGGTCGAGTATGGGTTTGAATCCTGCACCCGGAGTCAAGCCTTTTTTTATCAGGTGTCTGCCGAGGATCAGCGGTTTGGGGACGGAATCGGCAATGGCAAGTTCTTCACAGCGGCGGCGGAAAATATCAATAGTGTTCAGCCGTTTTTTCCGCTCATCACTGCTCATTGAGATTCCCCGGACATCGGCTTCGGCAAGATCGGCGAGCAGATCAAGGCGTTTGGCGAACAGCGCAAGTTTGCGGAATGCTTTGTTGCTTGAGCTGCTTTCTGCCAGCTGCCACGGGTGCATGTGGCGGGCGACAAGCGGGATCACTCTTTCCGGAAGATCTTTGCGGTACCAGATGGAAGTGATGAATTTTTCCGCCGGAGCGGTCATTGAATCGTGACCGCAGCTGGTGATTTTGCCGTCGGCATCAGTTACGGTACAGGCAGGTTTGCCGAAATCGTGACAGAGTGCGGCAAGCATGAACACCAGAGCATCATCCGGATTGAGGTTTTTCCGCATTTTTGCGGCGGCTTCGGTCACTGCAAGAGTGTGGTTCCAAACGTCGCCTTCCGGATGCCACTGGGGATTTTGCGGACAGTTTATCAATGCGGCAAGCTCAGGATAAAAACGGACCCATGCGGTCTCTTTCAGAAAGTTGAGTGCTTTTGCAAGGTGTGTACCTTTGAGCAGAAGTTTTTCCCACTCCGAAGCAAGCCGTTCCGGTGGAAGCTCACTCTGGGAAATCGTTGAACAGAGTTTGACTGTTTCAGCATCAGGCGTCAGGTCGAAGCGGGCAATGAACTGCATTCCGCGCAGAACCCGCAGGGGGTCTTCGGAAAATGCCGCCGATACATGGCGGAGGATTTTTTTCTCAAGGTCGGCTTTACCGTTCCACGGGTCGATGATTTCCCCGGTGAGGGCATCCATCATTATTGCGTTAATTGTGAAATCCCTGCGGCTTGCAGCGGCGGTAAAGTCAAGTTCCGGAGTCAGTTCCATAATGAAACCGCGGTGACCTTTGCCGGTTTTGTTCTCTTTACGGGGCAGGGCAAGGTCGATATCATAATGTTTGACTTTGAGTACGCCGAAACTCATCCCGACAGCATCGACTTCGCAGACATTGCTGATGGCGGCAAACAGTTGCGCGGCAGAAAGATTGTAGATTTCCAAATCATAATCTTTTACCGGAGTGTTGAGCAGTTTGTCGCGGACACAGCCGCCGACCAGCATGGCCCTGCCGCCTGCGGCGTGTATAGCAAGGGCGATTTCTTTAACTTTATCCAATGTTTTCATGTGGATAATATAGCATATTTGCCGTTGATATTCAAATTCCCGGTTGAAAAAAACTTGCAATATCCGGAGTTATGCTGTATTTTATAACAAAACGATTGCAAACGGGAGGTTTTTATGAAAAAATCAATGATATTTTTTGCCGCACTGTTCGTTCTTACTGCTGCTGCAACGGAAGAAGCAGTAAGAAAAACGGTGATGTTTTACCGTACTGCCGCCGCTGATATGGATGTGAAAACAGCACTTACAGTTTGTGCGCCGGAGTATGTGGAAATCAATAACGCGATGACTGTTGATTACAAAAAGGCGGAAGAAATTGCGGAATTGCTGCAGAAATTGTTGAAATCAAACGACGCCGAAGAAATCCTTGTTATCCAGAATCAGCTGACCGGTAAAAAAACGACGGAGCAGCAGCTTGTACAAATCCGTGCGGTAAAGGGAACGGAGCATGAAAAAACGTTGGTGAAAATTGTCAAAAATCAGTTGGAACTGACCAGACAATTAGGAAAATCGTTTTTGAAAGATATCAAATTTTCTGAAATCAGGGTCGAAAAGGATAAGGCGTTTGTTGTTCAGGAATTTACCCACCCCGTTTCCAAAAAATTGTTCAGATCCACCTATGAGCTGGTCAAACGTGATGGAAAGTGGCTGATCGTCAAATTCGTTGAAGCAGGAGAGGTGAAATGAAAAAGATTTTTGTTCTGTTGCTGATATTCTGCGGATTTCCCCTTTTTGCCTCTGAAGATGCGGTGAAACAGGTGTTGAAAGATATGGAAAAGTTTCAGCTGGAAATGAATGGTTCTGCCATGCTTGAACTTTATCACCCTGCGTATGTGGAAATCGACCTTGAAGGCAATAAAACTGCCTACTCTCAAATCAAAGATAACATGCAGGAACTTGATGCCATGCGTCAGGTGATAATGAAAGCGACTCTGCCGGATGCATCACTGCTTGAGATCGTCAGCGCCGTTTTTGTGATGAATGAAAGTGAGATGACTCCCGAACTGCGGGAAACGATAAATTCCCTTGAAGATAACGCCGAAGGCAGAAAACTTGCCGTTGAATCCGCAAAAACATTGAGTGAAATCCACCGGATTTATCTTGAAGCCGTGCGTGAATTGTGGGCAGGGTGCGAAGTCGTTGAAGTCAAAGTTGATAAAGACCTGGCACAGCTTGTCTATAAGATGAAAGAGTCAGGTTCTGACCGTATCAATGAATACACTCTTGAGTTGGAAAAAGTCAACGGCAAATGGCTCATAAAAAAGAGTGTCTGCAAGTAACTTTTTTCAGCAGAGTTTCAGCGTCAACTGTTCCAGAATTATTTTTGCATCGCCGCCGCCGGAAACCAGAGCGCGGTTGGCATCGCGGATCAATGTCAGCTTAGATGCCAGTGAAGCCCCGTCCAGTTTCGCGGCGGCTTCACACACTTTATACGCCCGGTACGGGTGCATTTTCACCAGCGGATTGTCCGGATATTTCGCCTTGATTTCCGGTGAAAGATTTTCAAATGCTCCGGGGGATGGATGACGTATTCCGAGTTCCTGCATGGCAAGACGGCTGTTGAGCGATTTCTGGTACGCATTGGCAAGCAGATAAATCAGGCGCAGTTCCAAGCCCTGTTCATTTTGAGCGGTGAGCAGAGCAAGAGCGTTGAGTGCGGCGTTTTTCTGTCCGTTCTGAATCGCTTCGGTGTACTCCCAGCTTATTGCTTCAGGGGTGCGGCTGACGATCGCCCGGCAGTCGGCAAGGGTTATTTCCGGAGCATTTCCGGTGTAACTGGCAAGTTTTTCCAGTTCATTGGTAAGTATCCCGGAGTCGCCGCCGATAACTTCTGTAAGGTAGTTTACCGCTTCGGAACTCAAACGTTTGCCGGTGGATTTTGCAAAATTGTTGAGAATTGTCCGCCGGTTTTCCGCAAAATTTTTATCTGTGGATTTTGCCGCAGAAAGAATATCTACTTTGGCACCTGCTTTGATAAGATTTTTCCATAAAACTTTGCGCTTATCCACTCCCGGTCCGTCGATAAGAACGGTTAATTCCGGGGGGAGGGGGGCTTGAATAAATTGCAGAAGTCCTTTGAGCATCGCCGATTGCCGTTCCGCACACCACATATCCAAATCAGGGTGGTGGCGGAGCCAGACAAATTTTTCCGGAGCGAGAAAAGGCGGAGTCTGCAACGCATCGAGAAAGCGTTCAATTATCATATCCGGTTTCAAATCAGGCAAATCTGCCTGAACGATTTCCGCGGTATCAGAATTTTCCGGTTCTTCGGAATTGGTCACCATCATTGCTGTTTCTCTGGCACGCTGTTTGCGGGCGAAATCATCATCGCCGGAAATAATATAGAAATTCCCCATTACTGCACCATAAAGTTTATCATTTTTTCTGTTGCGGCAACCGCTGCAAGCACCTGGTCGGAGTCAACGCCGGTGGTGATATGGGTTTTGCCGCCGTAACTCCAGGTGATCGTCGTTTCCACGATCGCATCGGTTCTGCCGCCGGGCGGGATGCGTTCCTCGTAGTCAATAAGTCTTGGCATCGTCAGTTTGAATTGTTTCAAACACTTTTTCAATGCTTTGACAAATGCATCGTAACCGCCGTCACCTCTGGCGGATGCTTCGGCGCATTGACCGTTGTAATCGACTGCCACATGCGACTTTGCCATGCCGTGCAGAGCAGACTCAAATTCGGCGGCGGTGATTTTGAACACTTTGTTGTGCGGAGTTTTTTTCACACCAGCGATGATATATGGCAAATCGGCGGTCGAAACTGTCTTTTTGCGGTCGCCGAGACGGATGATCTCAGAAAGCAGATGCTCCTTCTGTTCCGGAGTCATGCCGGAACACCACGCCGTATCTTCAAGGATCGTTTCAATGGATGCTCTGCCGGCAAGTTTGCCGAGAGCAATATCCCGCTGTCTGCCGAAACGTTCCGGACGGAGTTTGCTGACATAAAGTTCCGCTTTTTTATCTCCGTCGGCATGCACTCCGCAGGTGTGAGTGTAAACGTCACTGCCGACAACCGGCATGTTCCACGGACAGCGTTTGCCGGAAATCGCCTGAATAAGCTGGGATGCGTGATGCAGTTCCTTTTCCGCAATACGGGTACGGGATTTTGTGAAATCGTGGATGGCGACGACGATCTGGGCAAGCGGCTGATTGCCTGCGCGTTCACCGAGACCGTTGATCGTGGTGTGTATTCCGGAAAATCCGGCATTGACCGCTGCAAGGGAGTTTGCCGTCACCATTCCGTAATCGTTGTGTCCGTGAAAATCAAAACGGTATCCGGGGAAGACGGAGATCATCAATTCGGCGTAACGGCTCATTTCCTGCGGAGAGAGCAGACCGAGGGTATCGGCGGGCATTATGCGTTTGACTGAAAGTTCCTCCACGGCGCGGATGAGATCGCAGATATAGCCGAAATCGTTTTTCATACCTTCCGACCATGCTTCAAGGTAGAGATTTACGCTCATTCCGGCATCGTTGGCACGGCGGATCTCTTTTACCACATCGTCGATATGGCGGCGGGGAGTTTTTTTCAGCTGCAATTTGCAGTGATTGACTGATGCTTTTGCTACAAAGTTGATGACTTTGCCGCCGGCATCACTTATCCAGCCGGTGGATTTGCCGCCGTCGATAAAGCCGAGAATTTCCAGATTTTCAAGAAATCCGTGCGGTTTTGCCCAGCGGATTATCTCTTTTACTGCGCACTCTTCGCCCTCTGAAACCCGCGCACTGGCAAGTTCCAGACGGTCAACGTGTACGCGGGAAAGAAGCAGACGGGCGATCTCCAGCTTTTCCTGCGGGGAAAAGCTGACGCCGGGGGTCTGTTCACCATCGCGCAGCGTGGTATCCAGAATTTCAATGTAAGGCTGATGTTTCAATTTGCTGTTCATATTCATAATATACGCCGTGAACGCTTATTTTTCAAGAGGGAGATAATACGGATATCCCGCAGGAAATCTCCGTTCCCGGTCAAGAGTGAATGCAAATATCATGTACTTATGGATTTTCCCGTCCGGAGCTTTCAACGGAACGCGGAACCATTGATTGAAAAAGAGCGTTGTTTTTGGAGCCAGATCCTGAAAGAGTGCGGTCAGATTTTCCTGCGGCATCGGCGGATATATTGCAAAAGCAAGCGTATCCGGCGGGATTATGGAGCTTTTTTTCAGCGCAAGAAGGTATGGTGCATCTTTATCCGAAGCAGTCAATTTGAACGGGAGCGGAGCGGAAATTACACTGCCATCCATCGCAAAGCCGGAAATATTTTCTTTTTCCGGCAGTGCCAGAAAGCAGATATCCTTCTGCGAGGCAGAAATGAGACTGAGGAAGAATTTTTCCACCGTTTCCGGATGATTCCATCTGAGCGGATAGCCTGCGGCGGGCGGATATATTTTTATATGACCGTCAGGTGCGGAAAGATTGTAAATTTTCTGTACCGTTTTTTCTTCACTTCTTTCCGGATAAGATACCGCTGTCTGCATGAGAAGAAGCGCCGCCGACATTCCGTAACGCCACTTTTTTATTGTGGAAAATGATGCGCAAAGCAAAATTCCGACAGCGGCAGAGGGCAGATAGACCCGCGCCGGAGCCGGGGAGGTGACAAGCGCGGCAAGCAGTGGAAAAAGGAACATCGCCGCAAGTACCCAAATGATTTTCCGTTTGCGGAAAATTATAATAATCAGCGGCAATATCCACATCCAGATGCCGTTTTCCGAGAATGCGGAGTTCAGCCAACTGTAAAATCCTTCAAACGACGTGAACGATGCCTTGAACTGTTTCTGCTGTATAAAAGAGTTGAAATTGATGATGAACCAGAATCCGGCAAGCAGTGCGGCAGTTGAGAATATTGCCGTTTGCAGCGGAAAAAAACGCCGCTTTTTCCAAAAGTATAAAAGGTAAAATCCCGCAGTCGGAACCATGTATAAAACTGCCGTCGGCAAAGAAATTATTGCAAACAGAGCTGAAATCGCGGCGGTAATACACCACTTTATTGAACCTTTGCGGCAGTTGAGCAGGGCAAGGTGGAACAGGAGAAGGTAGAACATTTCTCCGGCATATCCTCTTGCCGTCGTTCCCGAAACGATCAACGGCGGCAGAAATGCCCCCGCAACTGCGGCGTACCATGCCGCACTGCGGCTGAAAAGTTTTCTGCCGATGAGCCATAACAGGGCAACTGACGCGGTTGAAAAGAGAAGTGAACCGATTCTGATGCTCCAGAAAAACTCTTTTGAAAACCACAGAAATTTTATTAGCAGTGTATTTACCGGGTGATTGTTCGGGGTGGACAAATCGGAAAAAATTTTGCTCAACGGCAATGCCGCATAATTTTCCAGCGACCATATCTCATCATATTCCAAATCCCGGAAAATGAGAAAACCCCTGACCGCCGCTGCGGCAGTCAGGAGGAGACACAGCCATAATTTTTCCTGTTTTGTCAACATCAATTCATTCTTTGCGATTTGCTTTTGGCAATTTTGCTCCGTGCAACGGCGCTTGTTTCCATATCGCCAAGCTGAATTTTTATCCGCCGGATATTCTCTTTGCATTCAGGTATTTTGACCTTTTCAAAGAGATTGACCCGCTGAGTGGTGGTCGTCAATTCCGCAAGGAGCAGTTCGTACTGTTTTTCCAGCACTTTGCCTTCTGCGCGGAGCGAAAGCGACTCTTTGAGTGCCTGCACGCAGTCGTCGGTCTGCCACGGAGTCGTGAGCAGATCCCACTCCAACGGAGCAAATTCGACCTTGTCAAAGATCGGAATGGTGATTCCGGCGATATTCATTGTAGAAGTTATTATTGAGCGTACTTCCACCAGAGAAGCGTACCGTTCAGTTTCTTCCTGCGTACTGAAAAAGAGCAGTAATCCGGCAAGGCGGTCGAGCGCCGCTTTGCGGGCGGCGCGGTTGGCGGAAAGTTTTTCCACACTGATACGCACTTCCTGCTGGAGCTGCTGTTTTTTCAGCTGAAGTGTCGGCAGGAACCGGAGAAATTGTTTCAGGGAATCCTGCTGATGCTTCTGTTCGGTTTTTGTATATTTTATCTTTGCCATTATGCTTTTTCCGGCCAGTATTCTTCAATAAGGTCGGTTTTGATACCGACTTCGTTACGGTCAAAACAGTCCGCGAGTATCTCCCAGCCGAGGTCGAGGGCTTTTTCCAGCGGAATATTCACCGAAAGATCCATCATTTCATTTTCAAAACGTTTGCCGTACTTGAGCAGTTTTTCATCCCATGCCGACATACGGAAACCCATCGACTGTTTTTCAAGGGTGCTGCGGTAGTCGGAAAAGAGACGGATCATCGCATCCATGATCGCACGGTGGTCACTGCGGGTTCTGCCGTTGACCTGCTGTTTGAGACGGGAAAGGGAACCGAACGGCTCAATACGTCCGCCTTTGAGATAGAACTGACCTTCGGTAATATATCCGGTGTTGTCCGGAACCGGGTGGGTCACATCATCACCGGGCATGGTGGTGACAGCCAAAATGGTGATGGAACCGGCACTGTCAAAGTCCACTGCTTTTTCATATCTGCCGGCAAGCTGGCTGTAAAGGTCACCGGGATAACCGCGGGTCGCGGGAATCTGTTCCATGGTGACGGCGATCTCTTTGAGCGCATCGGCAAAGTTGGTCATATCCGTAAGCAGGACCAGCACCCGTTTGCCTTTAAGGGCGTAGGATTCGGCAACGGCAAGCGACATATCCGGCACAAGCAGACACTCAACCACCGGGTCGGCGGCGGTGTGGATGAACATGACAGTTCTGCCCAAAGCGCCGTGTTCATCAAGTGTGCGTTTGAAAATCAGATAGTCGTCATACTTCAAGCCCATTCCTCCGAGGATGATGACGTCGACTTCCGCCTGCAATGCAATGCGGGCAAGCAGATCGTTGTAAGGTTCACCGGCAACGGAGAAGATCGGCAGCTTCTGGGATTCAACGAGGGTGTTGAAAACGTCGATCATCGGGATATTGGTACGGATCATGTTGCGGGGAATGATACGCTTTGCCGGATTCACAGAAGGTGTTCCGATCGGAGTCGCCTCATCGGTAACTTCCGGACGGTTGTCACGGGGCAGACCTCTGCCGTTGAAAACTCTGCCGAGCAGGGCATCGGAACCGGAAACGGTCATTTCTCTGCCGAGAAAGCGTATCTGGTCTCCGGTACTTATGCCCCTTGCTCCGGAAAATACCTGCAAAGAGACCTGATTGCCGTCCAGACGGATCACCTGTGCAAGAGAAACTCCGCGGGCTGAAGAAACTTCAGCAAGTTCGTTGTAGGCGGCGCCTTCGGCTTCCACCGTGATAACGTTGCCGGAAATTTTTATGATCTTATGGTAAACTTTACGCATTCTTTTTGCTCCCTTCAGCGATTAATTTTTCAATAAGGGCACTCTGGTCACGGTATTCGGCACTGTCAAGTTCCATATAGTTGCGGTCGATGAAAAGCTGACGCAGATCGAGGAAATATTTGCGGGCAGTTTCTTTATCATCGAATGTGAATACCGTTTTCAGCACACGGTGGACATCGCCGAACATTTCTCTCTGCCGCTCAGCCGGAGTTGCTCCGTCAACGGCATCGAAAGTATTCTGCTGCAAATAGGTGTAGTCGAGAAATTCACTTTTGAGATAGACGATGAAGTCTTCCATCGCCGTACCTTCTTCACCGATGACCTTCATCATCTGATTGACTTCAGAACCGCGGTGCAGAATGTTTCTTGCATACTTGAGCTGATCTTTGTCAACGATACTCTGATATTTGCTCCAGCTGTCAAGCGGATGGATCGCCGGATAGCGGCGGGCATCGGAACGTTCACGCGACAGACCGAGGAAGGCGCCGACGACTTTGAGTGTTGCCTGTGTTACCGGTTCTTCAAAGTTTCCTCCGGCAGGGGATACAGATCCGCCGATAGTGATGGAGCCGGTTTCTCCTGAGCGGAGTCTGACCAATCCGGCACGTTCATAGAAACTTGCGATAAGAGATTCAAGATATGCGGGGAACGCTTCTTCTCCGGGGATCTCCTCGAGGCGTCCTGACATTTCACGCAGAGCCTGCGCCCAGCGGCTTGTCGAGTCGGCAAGAAGCAGGGTGTTCAATCCCATCTGGCGGTAATATTCCGCGAGAGTTACAGCGGTATAAACACTTGCTTCACGGGCGGAAACCGGCATGCTGCTGGTGTTGCAGATAATGATCGAACGGTCCATGAGTGATCTTCCGGTACGCGGGTCGGTAAGATCGGGGTACTCACGCAAAATTTCCACCACCTCACCGGCACGTTCACCGCAGGCGGCGATAACGACAACGTCGGCTTCCGCATTCTGGCTGATCGCATGCTGAAGGACGGTTTTTCCGGCTCCGAAGGGACCGGGGGTACAGAATGTTCCGCCGGTGGCAACAGGGAAAAAGGTGTCGATGGTACGCTGACAGGTAATGAGCGGAGTTTCCGGAAGGAGTTTTTCCGCATAATCGCTGATGGGTATCTTCACCGGCCAGTGCTGGGTCATTGTTATGTTGAGCGTTTCACCGGCGGAATTTTTGGCAACAGCCATGCAGTCGTCGATTTTGTAATCACCTTCAGCAGTGACGCTTTCAAGAGTGAAATTTCCGGTCCAGCGCATCGGGACCATAATGTAGTGCTTTACCACGCCTTCCATAACAAAACCGATGCGGTCGCCGGGAACAACGGAGTCACCGGCTTTGGCAAGCGGTGTAAAATGCCAGATTTTTTCCCGGTCAAGCGCCCTGAGGTAGATTCCGCGCTGAAGGAAAAAGCCGGAGTGTTCCGCCAGAAGCGGCAGCGGGTTCTGAAGTCCGTCATAGACCTGAGTCAGAAGTCCCGGACCGAGTTCCACGCTGAGCAGTTCGCCGGTGAATTCCACCATATCTCCGACTTTGAGTCCGTTGGTGCTTTCAAAAACCTGCAAATCAGCATATTTGCCGCGCACCCGGATGACTTCGCATTTGATTCTTGCATCGCCGACGATGGCGTATGCAACTTCGTTCTGGATTATTCTGCCGGAGTATTCAACAGTTATCATGTTGCCGTTGACACCGACGATAGGTTCCAATATTTTCTGCTCCATACAGTTCAAAAGCTCCTTGTAAAGAGATTATTGTTCGTTGAATTGCTCTGCAAGTTTTTCGAGTGCGGCTTCAAAATTTTCTCTGCCGGCACCCTCACTGCGTCCGGCGTATTTTTGAAGCATCTGCAATCTTATGCGGTAGATGCAGAGGTATTCAAAATCCAGATCATGCCCGGTTTCCAGATCATCGAGTTTGCGCCAGCAGGCGGCATCGACGATCTTTTCCCGCTCAAGCGGAGTTGCCGAAAGCGCCGGAGCAAGGGCATGATCGACTTCGCCGTAAAACTCATCCGGTTCGGCGAAGTTCACCTGACGGTTGAGTTTTTCGGCACGCATCAGACCGGTTCTGAAACGGAGATACTCCTGAAAACGGCGCATCTCATCGTAGACTTTCACTCCGCTTTGACCGTTGTCCCAATAGAGCATACGCTCAAAGAGTTTTTCAGAAAGTTCATCTTTCATCAATCCGTCAAACTCCGCCAGACTCATTTCCGGGATCTGTGCCGGAGTGAGGGCAGGCAGAGATGCGCAGATAAAAGGGTAGATCATTTTGCCGCCTGAAAAATATTTTTGAGTTTGTCGCCGATGTAGATATCCAGCAGATCGGATACGGCATCGAGCGTGAAGTCATAGAAACATTTGCCGCCGTCAAAAGATACTTCCATACCGGCGGCGATCTCTTTGCCGCTGAAAACCTGCGGCGCTTTTACGAAGGAGTCTGCCAGCGCCGCCTGGAGTGCCGCATCAAGAGCTTCGGTATTTTTTACCGCAGTGCGGACGGTGATGACGGAATCTGGTTTGGCAGCAAAGGCAAGTGCCAGTTCTTTTATCAGCTGTGCCATAAATTCCGGAGAGAGGGCGGCAGCGGCGCTTTCACCTGCGGCATCGTGGAGTCTTCCGGCAAGTTCCTGACGGATTTGAAGAAGAATATCGCGGCGGGACTGCTCAAGAGTACTGATCGTGCGCTGATAGAGTGCCGAACTTTCTTTTTCTGCTTTTGCGATTATATCCGCGGCGGATTTTTCCGCTTCGGCGATGATGGCGGCGGCGGATTTTTCCGCTTCGGCGATGATTTTCGCTTTTTCCGCTTCCGCTTTCATAATACCATCCTGATTGATTTTCTCAAGCAGGCTCTGAAGTTCTTCTGCCATGTTCTCTCCTTTCATCCGCTGGATGGGTAAAATAGTTACAAAAACCTAATAATATAAGATATCACGCGGAACTGTTTTTTTCAAGCGCCGCAAATCAAACAAAATCGGATTTTTTTTTGCAAAATGCTTGTTTTTCTCCTTGAGACGGGTTATATTGAGTCTGTGTTGGAACTGTCAAGTCAACTATGCACAAATGAAAGGAGCAATCATGGAAGATCTGGCTGTAAAAATCACCGAACGTCTCAATCAGCTGCGCAGCTGCCTTCAGGCTGACGGCGGAGACTTGGAAATCGTTTCTATCGAAGGCAAACTGGTCTCTCTGCGTCTGCGCGGTGCCTGCGGAAGCTGTCCGCACGCAACTATGACCATCAAAGACGGTTTGGAACGCATCCTGCGCGAAGAACTCGACCCTGAGATCATCATTGAACGCGTGATGTGAAAGTTTTCAGACTCAGCCGGTCGGTATGACCGGCTTTTTTTGTTTGATGATGAAAGATATCAGGTGTTTTGATCTGCACCATCAGGTGCTTGAAGCGTGGGAAGATTTCCGCTTGAACAGCGGTATCGTTCCGGAAGTTTTGTCTTTTGATTTTCACACCGACGTATTGAACTGCGCCCGCCGGGGGATAACCCTGCCGGAAAATGCCGCAGAGGCAGTAAATGTTCTGCATCACGATGAACACTTTGACTGGGCTTTGCGGAAAAATATCATTTCCCGCGCGGTGATAGCGGCGCTTTCCCCCTGTGCAGTGATGCCGGAACATCCGGCTCTTGAAGTCCGCAGCAGTCCGCTGCTGCCGGATATGGATACGATGCTGAATGATCCGGATACTTTCCGCAGTACAGCGGAATCGGTTTTTTCCGATTCTTTTCTTTTGCCGCTGCTTGCCGACGGATTCCCGTCTCAGCCGTATATACTTGACATAGACTGCGATTATCTGCTTTGTGCCGGGGCGCTTGATATTGAAGCCGGGGCATTTATCGACCACCTGGCGGCAAATGCTCAACTGATAACGCTCTGCCGTGAAGATGACTGGGTTAAAATATTGAAACTTCCGGGGGAAAATATAACCGGTTCCTCCCTCTGCGCCGCTCTTGCTGAGCGCTGGTGTATGGTGCAGTGAATGCAGAATAAAGGGAAAAAAATTTTTCTCAGCTTGAAAAACAAACGAAAGTGTAGTATTTTACCCTGTGAACTTTATTTTTGCAGGATTTTTATGGCTTTTTTGCGACAGATATTGAAAATAACTTTGCTGGTGCTGTGGAGTTTGCTTCTTATAATTCCGGCGGCACTCTCATATATCGGTTTATCCGAATGGGAAAAAGTGCGGCGCGGAGCATTCTGGGCGCAGATATGGGCGAAGGGCGCGGCGCGGATAGTCGGGGTGCATTTGACTGTTCACGGTGAAATTCCGGAAAACAGCGGAGTATTGCTTGTTTCCAATCATCTGGGGTACCTGGATATACTGGCTCATGCGTGCAGTTTCCGCATCCGTTTTACTCCGAATGACGGGATAAAAAGCTGGTTCTTTGCCGGATATCTGGTCGGTTTGTCCCATCCGGTGTGGATCGACCGGAAACATCCGCGCAAAGCCGCATCTTATGCGGATGTTTTCCGCGAAACGATGGATAACGGCGTGTCCCTTCTGGTTTATCCTGAAGGCACGAGCAGTGACGGCAAACATGGACTTCTGCCTTTCAAGTCGACGGTTTTTTCGACACTGACACCGGAAATGCCGATAGTTCCAATGGTGATTTTTTACCGGGAAAATCCTGCTGACGGAGCATCTGCGGCGTGGTTTGACGACAGCTCTTTTGCCGAACACGGGGCAATGGTGCTGAAGAAAAAGAGGATCGATATCGAAATGTATATAATGCCTGCAATGTATGCCGCTTGCGGAGAGGACCGCAAAGCGTTGGCATCAAGAGTGCGGGAAGCGATGATAGCGGAGTACGAAAAACATGCGTGATTTGTGGAAAAAACTTTTGGGGGCGCTGATTCTGGCGTGGAACAAACAGCTCCGGCTGGCTCTGCCTGAAAAAATGCGCAATCTTTACCGCAAAAGCGGAGCGCCGTATGAGATGGCGGGGTTTATCCTTCTCGGCGCGATCGGGGCGTTTGCCGTGACCGCGGCGGCGTTGTGTGCCGGGTTGCTTTTCAACCGTTTCGGCGGAGCGCTTATCTTCGGTATTGCAGCATGGGTATTCTGGCTTTTTCACGACCACGGCAGGGGGGACGGAATAATTGCCAATACAGTAAGTTCTTTTCTGCCCGGAAAAGAAATTCCTTATTCTCTGGTCATGACCGTGTTCATGATGATTCTGAAAGTTGCATTGCTGATGGCGCTTTTCTATTACGGCAGGGCGCTTATGCTGATTGCCGTGTGGGCGGGCGTTGCCGGAATCGAGGTGCTGTTGCTCCGCGAGGCGGGATTTGCTCCGCCGGTCATGGATTTTTCTTCCGATGCGGCGAAAAAGTTCTGGATCATGCTGAGTATTGTCCTTGTGATATGTTTTATTGTCTGTCCGCTTGGCTGTGCGCTTGGTGCGCTTGCGTTTGCCGGAGTCTGGAAATTTGCCGGAAAACGGCTTGCCGAAGCTGATAATCCGATGGATTTTATCCGTTTTTGCGGTGCGGCGGCAGGATGGCTTATTCTGCTTTCAGCGGTGTTGGCGATTTGAAAAAAGTGCCGATGCGTAGTATATTATAAAATCGACATACAGTGTAAAATACAAATTTAGATGAGGTGAAGATTATGGCTGTGTTGCAACCCTTCCACGGATTGGTGCCGACTCCTGAAAAAGCGGCGATGGTTTCTGCGGTTCCCTACGATGTTGTCAACAGTGAAGAAGCGGCAGTTCTTGCTGAGGGAAATCCCCTGAGCTTTCTGCATGTATCCCGTCCTGAAATCGACATGGAACCGGGTATCGATCTCCATGATGACCGCGTTTATGCTCAGGCAAAAGCCGCCTTCGACCGGATCATTGCCGAAGCTCCGCTGACCGTTGATGAAGGATGCCACCTTTACGTTTACCGCCTTATCATGAACGGCCGCAGTCAGACTGGTGTCATCGGCGCCGCCAGCGCAGCCGAATACAATGCCGGAATCATCAAAAAACACGAAAAGACCCGCAAGGATAAGGAAGATGACCGCACCCGTCACGTTATGACTCTGCGTTCCCACACCGGTCCGGCGTTCTTTACCTACCGTGCCGTTGCGGAAATCAATGCTCTTGTCAAAGCGGAAACGGAAAAGACTCCGACCTTTGACTTCACCGCTCCCGATGGCATCCGACACACCGTCTGGCGCATGGATGAGTGCCGCAGTGCCGAACTTTCCGCTCTCTTTGCGGATAAAGTTCCGGTCTTTTACATTGCCGACGGACACCACCGCAGTGCCGCCGCCGCGCGTACCGCTGCGGAATGCGCCCCCAACAATCCTGCGCATACCGGAAATGAGGACTACAACTTCTTCCTTACCGTTGCTTTCCCCGACAGCGAACTGGCGATCATGCCCTACAACCGCGCTGTGAAGACTCTCAACGGTCTGGATGAAGCAGGTTTCATCGCCGCATTGGAAAAAGAGTTCACCGTTACCGCCGCCGCTGACGGTGTCGTTGCCCAGCCGGGAGAATTCAAGTTTTACATGAACGGTGTCTGGCGCCTTGCCCAGCCGAAGTTCGATATCAGCAAATTTGATGAGATCGGCAGACTTGATGCCAGCTGGCTCCAGGATCGCGTGCTTGCTCCGATCCTCGGTATCGACGATCCGCGTACCAGCACCGGAATCGATTTTATCGGCGGTATCCGCGGAACTGCTGAGCTGGAAAAACTGGTCAACAGCGGTTCCCATGCTGTTTCAATGTCGCTCCACGCTGTGACCCTCGATCAGCTTATGGCGATTGCCGATGCGGGCAAAATCATGCCGCCAAAATCGACCTGGTTTGAACCGAAACTGCGTGACGGACTGGTTTCTCACAACTTTTAATGCCGTTTTTTGATAAAAAATCGTTTTACAGCTTGCATTTTAGTGAAAAGCGGTCTATATTAACTAAACGTCATGCATATTATTTGAAAAATTTTTAATAAGGAGATTTAATCATGGCACATAAAAAAGGACAGTCCAGCAGCCGTAACGGCCGCGACAGCAATCCGAAGTTCCTCGGTGTCAAGGCTTACAGCAGTGAGTTTGTTACCGCCGGTTCAATCATCGTCCGTCAGCGCGGAACCCGCTTCCGTCCCGGCAACAATGTCGGTTGCGGTCGTGACTTCACCCTTTTTGCTCTTTGTGACGGAACCGTCGAGTTCGTCCGCGAGCAGCGCAAAGTCAACGTCATTCCTGCCCAGTAATCTCTGAGCAGTTTTGAGGAAGATTTTTTCTGACGATAATCCCCGGTTCGGTTGCTGAATCGGGGATTTTTGTATTTTTACAACTGCGGTAACTTCTGGAGGTGTAAAGTGTTTGTTGATAAAACTGAAATTACTGTAAAGAGCGGAGACGGCGGCAATGGCTGTTGCAGTTTCCGCCGCGAAAAATTTGTTCCAAAAGGCGGTCCTGACGGTGGAGACGGCGGCAATGGCGGTGATGTTCTGCTTGAAAGCACCACCAGTGAACAGAATCTGAACAGCCTTGTTTACCGCCGCCGTTACTGTGCGCAGAACGGTCCCGGCGGTCAGGGTGCTGATAAGCATGGAAAAAATGCCGATCCGGTAACGATCAAAGTTCCGGTCGGTACGGTTATCCGTGATGCGGCTACCGGTGAGATACTTGCCGACCTGGATACTCCCGGAGCAAAAGTAGTTGTTGCCAAAGGGGGCAGGGGCGGCAGAGGCAATGCCCGTTTTGCCACAAGTACCAACCGCGCGCCGCGCCGCCGCGAACTCGGTTTTCCCGGTGAAGAAAAAACTTTGGAGCTGGAACTGAAATTGATTGCCGATGCGGGATTGGTCGGTTATCCCAATGCGGGCAAATCCACGTTGCTTACCCGCATTTCCGGAGCGCGTCCCAAAGTTGCGGCGTATCCGTTTACCACGCTGCATCCGGTCATCGGAGTTGTGGAGTATCCCGATTATGCCAGAGTCAATGTGGCGGATATTCCCGGTCTGATCGACGGCGCACATGCCAACGTCGGTCTGGGGCATGAGTTTCTCCGCCATATCGAGCGTACAAAGGTGCTGATTTTTGTGCTGGATATGGGGGCGGTCGATGGACGCACTCCGTGGGAAGATTATGCGAATTTGAAAAAGGAGCTTGAGCTTTACAAAGAGGGTTTATCCAAACGGCCTTCGCTTATTGTTGCCAATAAGATGGATTTGGATAACGCTGAGGAAAATTTGCAGACCCTTCTTTCTATGCTTGGCAGTGATGCTTCTGCGGTATTTGCGCTTGACCCGGTGGAAGAGTGCTGCGAATTTACTGCCGCACTGCGCGCGCTGGTCAAAGCGAACTCCGACGAAGAAGAAGCGGCATTGCGCCGACTCTGACCGCAGAGAGTTTTTTCAGGACATTATGAGGCGTTTACAGCTTCATAATGTCCTTGTTTTTTCCCATTCCCTGATTTTGGCAAGGATTTCATGATTTATCGAAGGGGAACTTTCCTGAAGGACTTCTGCGGCAAGGGCTCCGGAAAAGAATGTTGCCCGTTGATCAAATGCCTTCTGGCGGATTTTCGAGATAACTCCGTTCAAGTCTGCACCGCTGTATTTTTCCGTATTTTGGGCGATGAATTTCGCCAATCCCGGCTCGCAGGGCAGGGTGCTTTTTTTGAAGGCATTTCCGATCATGAAAAGTCTGGCGGCGTAATCCGGCAGATCGACAAAAGCCAGAATATCAAAGCGGCCGGGACGGAGGAATGCTTCATCTATCTTCCACGGAGTATTGGTGGCACCGAGCAGAAGTATGGGATTTTTATTCTGATCCACACCGTCAAGCTCCTGAAGAATGACAGAAATCACTTTCTGCGTAGTTTCATGGATAGTTTCAGTACGTTTGCTGAAAATCGTTTCCATCTCATCCACAAAGACGACAGAGAGAGGATTTTTTCTTGCGTTGGCAAAGAGATCGCGGATATTTTTTTCTGAATCACCGACATATCTGCCGAAAACATCAGCGGCAGTTATCATGTAAAACGGCAGATTGAGTTCACCGGCAACTGCGCGGGCAAGAAAGGTTTTTCCTGTTCCCGGCGGACCGTAAAGCATCACACCTCCGCCGGTTTTCAAGCCGTACTTCTGAGCAAGTTTCACATTGCGCAACGGTTCGATCAACCGCAGGCGGATCTGATCTTTAACCGCATCCATGCCGGCAACATCGGCAAGTTTTACCGTCGGACGTTCTTCAAGCAAACCGGCATTACTGTTGACCTTTTCGGAATTGCCTGCTGAGATTTTTGCTTTTTTTGCAGCTGTTCCGGACGATTTATTTTCCGGCGGCGGGGGAGGATTCAGGGTGGTTTTTATCATCTTTACAAACGCCAGAACAGCAACGAGTATGACGGTGATATAGAATATGGTTTTGAAATTTCCTGACAAAGAGATGATTTTCCCGTCCGAATAATTGATAATTATATTGCCGACGATCAGCACCCCTGCCAAAGAACAGGAAAATATGGCGATTTGCATCCATTTGTGTATATTCTGCGGGACTTTTATTTTCGGAAACACCTGCGCTGTCAGAAATGCGACCGGGATGGTACAGAAAAAATAGAGTGCAAAAAAGATATCTTTCCATATTTTCATATTTTCACTGTTCAAATTTTCTCCGGAAAGGAGCTTGGCGGTCTGCGCATCAAGCAGATCCCGGCTGTTGAACAGAATCAGATAGAAGAAGAAAAGAAGAATGCTTCCGGCGGTTTGACGGAAGCTGTTATTGAGCAATCCGCCGGTGAACATTGCCGCCGGAATGAATATACAGATCTCTGTAACGATGGGATTGCCGTATCCGGCGCAGGTGAAAGAGATTGCCGTTGGGATTATCAATATCGAAATGAATTTCCATCCTGACAACGGATCATAAACAGTTTGCGTGTTTTGTGTATTGTTTTCCATATTTCCACATCCATATCAAAAAAAGTCAAATACCGGAGGCAATTTCAAAACTCCTCAAAAATTCTTGAAAATCATCGCTGCGATCTTAAAGCGGAGCGTTTTCGGTGGTTATTTATTCAATAGCCACGCTCAAACTACCGCTTTTATCTCATCAACGCTGATTTTTCAATCTCTTTTGGAATCAGTTTTGAAATTGCCTCACCACATAAAATAATACGTTATATATGTTTTGTCAAATTTTCCGGCTTGACAGATTTTACTGTTTGCAGTATATTAATACAATATGTTAAAATGTATGGATGGACGATATGCCTGTAAACTCATTCAAAAACTATTTTTTAAGCTGGGCGCCGGAGCCTTCGGAACTGGGGCGTCCCTGTTACCTTTCCATCGCCAATCTGCTGGAAGATGATATACGCAGCGGCAGACTTGCTCCCGGAACAAAACTGCCGCCTCAGCGTGAGCTTGCCGACTATCTGGATATAAATTTTTCCACTGTTACCCGTGCTTATAATCTCTGCCGCGAGCGCAGACTCATCTACGGTTCGACAGGTAAGGGGACTTTTGTTTCCCCGCTGCCCGGAGTTCCGGGGGATGAAAGCAGTTCAAATCTTATTGAACTTGGAGTAGTCAACGGTTTTGACAATGTCAGCAAACAGATCATTGAAGCTACTGAAGCGGTGCTGAGCAAGGGGTATGTGGAAAAACTTTACAGCCATACTTCCGCATTGGGACACAAACACCAGCGGGTGGCGGCGATGAACTGGATGCGTAAATTCAATGTTTCAGCCGATGAGGAACACACGGTACTTTTTTCCGGTTCTCAAAATGCGATAAGTGCGGCACTGTTGTCGCTTTTCAAACTTGGTGACGTGATCGCAGTGGACGTTTTTACCTACGCAAACCTGATCGGAACAGCCAAACTTGCCCATATCCGTCTGCTGCCGGTTGCCGGAGATGCCGGGGGAATGATTCCGGAAGCGCTGGATGAGTGCTGCCGGAAAAACCGGGTGAGCGGTATTTTTCTGATGCCGAATTGTGCAAATCCGACAGGAATAACCCTCGGAGATGAAAGAAAACGCGCTCTTGCGGAAGTTATACGGAAATACGGGTTGATATTGATCGAAGATGACACTGCTCCGGCATTGCCTGCACCGGGATATATATCGCTTTACTCGCTTCTGCCGGAACAGACGATGTATATTTGCGGCAACCTGCGTTCTCTTTGCGGCGGCTTGCGCGTTACGGCGGCGGCGTTTCCGGAAAAATTCCGCAATTATCTGCTCAATGGACTTTTTCTGCTCAATATCCGGACAAGTCCGCTGGATGCGGAGATCATGACAGAACTTATGCTGAGCGGCAAAGCTGAGGCTGTGCTGAATGAAAAAATGGTTCTGGCAAAGCGGGCGAATAAAATATTTGACCGGATTTTTCCGGAAAGTTCAGCGGGGGAAAGGTTCGCTTTTTTCCGGACACTGGACTTGCCTTCAGAGTGGAGCGACCCGGTCGGGTGTGAGGCAATGTTTGAAGCCGCCGGAGTGAAGGTACTCCACTCCGCACGCTTTTCAGTTCAGGTTCGTCCTCCGAAAAATTTCCTTCGTCTGTCGGTATCTTCTGCCGGGTCGGAAAAGGCTCTGGATGCCGGTTTGAAAGCCGTAAGAGAGCTTTTGAATTGAGCGGTTTTGGATAAACAAGTGAACTTTTGCGATTATCTCTTCAAAAAAATACAAATTTTTTTTTGCAACACTTGCAAAAACGTTTTTTTTGCGTATACTTATATTATCCATGATAAGGAAGGTAACTTAAAAATTATTGAAATTTGCCTTCAAAACACCAAAACAAAAGGAAGATCGTACTTATGGCAAAGCTCTCTGATCAGAGAGTAAGGCAGTTCTGCCTTACTCTCTGATCAGAGAGTAAGGCAGTTCTGCCTTACTCTTAATAACTCCTCATCAGCACAGGCGTATATATTCCGGAAATTTACTCTTATAGAACTTCTGGTTGTTATTGCGATAATCGCTATTCTGGCGGCGATACTGCTGCCTGCACTTAACAGCGCCCGTGAACGCGGTAAAGCGGCAGAGTGCGTCAACAATCTCAAACAACTGGGGTTCATTGCCAACAGTTATGCCGATGACAACGATGATTGGTATTCCGTCGGCAGTTCGTCAAGCACCTCATGTTTGAGCAATGATCTTTTCATTCACCATATCCGTGAGGGATATTTTTATGCCGGTTGCCTGAAAGCGTATATGACCGACTCGCCTAAAGACAGTGCCGGTAATCCGGTATTGGCAATTTGTTCCAATGGCGGCAGAAAAGGTATCGGCATCAATCCGGTGCTGCAAAATTTCAGTTACGGTTACAATAAATATCTTGCCGGTTCATTCAGTGTACTTGATCGTCTGAGTAAAAGAGTAAAGGTAACGAATTCTTCCGGCAGAATGCTGTGGTCGGAACTCGGTTATGACAGTTGGAAATACAACTCGGTAAACGGTGATCGCGGCTGGGGGGTAAGTCAGGGCAAACGCAGTGAGTATTTCGCTTTCCGGCACAATAAACAGTGCGGAGTGGGTTTTGTGGACTCCCATGTTGCGATGGTTGCTTATGATGATATCCCATCAGACAGCACTGCAGATAAGGATCCCGGCAACTTTTTTACCAAATACTGAAAAATGTTAAAATATTATTTCTTATTTCCCGTATTTTTGCTTTGCAATATTGTGAGTGCCGGGAATTTGATTTCTGCTCCGGAAACTGAATTGAGGATTTTTCCGGGAAATTGGAACAAACGCTGTCTGCGTGATCCGAAACTTTCCAAACTCATCCGGAACGGAACAGACCCGGTTTCAGGGAAATGCAACGGAAAACTCAGTGATGGCGATTTGCGCCGTTCAGCGCTCGCATATAATTATCACGGTATTCCGGAAAAGCAGCGTACATTGATTATTGAAGCTGATTTGGGCAGGATTTTTGAGTTGGATAAAATTCAGCTCAACGCATTTCGCAACAACAATCTTTATGCGATCAAAAAAGTCGTTTTTTACGGAAGCCGTGACGGTCTGACATGGCAGACGCTCAGTGAGATCAGTGATAAAGAATTGGTATTGAAAAATTTTCTTTACACTGCGGCTGTTAAAAGAAAATACTCCGGTATCCGCTATATCCGTTTTCAAGTTGTTTCAGATGATACGTGGATAAATATTACCGAAATTTTTGCGTCCGGCACGCCGTCAGATGAAAAAGAGAACAGTAAAAGTATCAGTAAAACGTTGAATATACCGGCAGTATCACCGGGAAAAATCCCATTGCTCTTTGTGAAGTGCCGTCTTGCGCTTCCCGAAGGTGAAGAGTTGGGCAGGCATCTGTTGAAGATTGATTTCGGCGGGATAAAACATTCTCTGCTGAACCGTAAAAACAGCTTTGTTGATTCTCAAACAGGGAAGATTTATCCGTTGCAAGATCAAGCAGGTAATTTTCTTGTCCGTGCCGATAGCGATTATACTCCATTCAATGCCGGAGCCGGCAAACCGTATGATGACACTTTCCGTTTGAACCGGGCTTTTTCCGCCGAATTGGCGAACCGTTTCTACTCATATATTTTCAGACTTGACGGAAACGCGGGCAAAGTTTGTCTGTCGGCAGAAATCCCGGCAGAGCTGTCATTGGATCTGGCTGATTTTGTTTACCGGGAAGTTCCGGAATCATTTTTCTTCAGCCGGGATTGGATGCAGGCGGTTTTTCCTGATACGTTCCCTTCATCCGGAGAAATTGACATGCTCCCCGGTTTTTGTGCTGCACAGAATGAGACCGCTCTGGCTTCTATTGTGCTTTACAATTTTACTCCGGATGAAGGTCAGTTTGAATTGGCAATGCCATGTGGTGAAGCAGAACTTTTTGAAGTTAAAAATACTCCGGTTGAATACAGTAAAAAGTTTGCGTTTGAAAATTCAATTCCCGGTTTGCCGGCAGGTTTCATGCCTGAATGGCTGGTTCCGGAAAAATTTGAACTGCGTACATTTTCCGCAGGGAGTCATGCTTTTATTATCCGTTTTACTCCGGATAAGGATTGCCGGGCAGGGGATTACAACGGAATTGTGAACTTACGTGATAAGTCCGGGAAAATAATATCTTCTGTTAAAATCCGTTACCGTATCTTGCCGTTCAAACTGCCGGAATACAGTGATTTGCCCGCTTCATTCGGATTATATATCATGGGCAGCGGAACAAGCCGGATGGGGGAAGATTTCTGGCAGGATATAACAGCTCACGGTATAACTCAGTCGTTCATGACTCCGTGGGGCGCTCCGATCAAAATAAAAAAAGACAGCGCGGATAATTTGACCGCAGATTTTTCAATAATGAACAAGCGGATTGAAGAAATGCAGAAACGCGGATTGAACCGTAAAATGCTCTTTTTCGGAACCTCGGAACCTTTGATTGCCCAGTTGAAAAGGATAACCGGGAAAAATCCGGGGGATGCAGATTTTGACAGACGTTTCAGGGAATTTATAACTCTTTTTACTGAAAATTCCCGAAAGTTGGGAATCCCGGTTTATTTGTCACTTTACGATGAAGCCAATTTCAAACCTTCTGATTGGCAGAAAACGATTGCATTGACAGAGATTGCAAAAAGTGTTCCCGGCAGCCGCATGTGGATGACTGCCACCACAAATGGCGCGGCATATTATATGTACAAAAAACTCGGCTATCAAAAAGGCAATGATATAGTTTTGACCCACCCTTCAAAAATGCTTGAACAGAGCGGTGAGCAAAAACTTAATTTCCCTGCAAAACAGGGCTTTGTTACTGCACAAGAGGTTAAAAATTTTCATTTGCAGGGTGAATATAATGATGTTTTTGCTTATCCGGCAGAGGGGGCAAGGTATGATTTCGGTTTGCGTTCATACCGGGGGGATTTGAAAGTTTTTTATGCGTTTGCTTTCTGGTGGGGAAACATGAAAAAACCTAATTTTTCTCCGACCAGACGTCACTATATGACAATTCCTTTCCCTGAGAATCCCGGAGAAAAAAGTGGTACGACCGTCGGATGGGAAGCTGTCAGATGTGGAATAGATGATTACCGCTATCTGATTCTTGCAGAACAGACTCTTGCTCTTAAAAAAGGGAAGGATGCCGCCCGCAGAAAATTGGTTGAATTGATAAAATCAGATTCTCCGCGCCCGGATTTGTTTACGGTCGGTCATTATCTGGATACAAGATCAAAATTGATAAAAATAATAGAGGATGGAAAATGAAAAAATGGTTGCTCGCCGGAGTATTTATTTTGGCAGCTTTAAGTTACGGAGCCGAAAAAATGAGTGAAATAGCCGTTTCAGACAAGGGGGAAGTTACTCTTGAAAATGATTTTCTGAAAGTTGTTATCGACGGCGGCAGAGGGGCGATGATCCGGAGTTTTCTGGATAAACGCAGCGGCCGTCAGGAAGTTTACAATTCGGTGGATAAATCATTCGGCAGTCTCGGTGAGATCCGTTTCGGCGGCGGTTCCGGCATTCAGGAGTACCGGAAGGCAAGATATAAAACCGAAATAATTTCAGATAAAAGCGATTATAAAAAAATCGCCTTCAGCTACACTCCGGATAGCGGCATGAATAAGGGAATCGAATGCCGTTTGACTTATGCTCTTCATAAAAACAGAGCGGTTGTTGAAGTATCCTGGCAGTTGATAAATCATTCCGATAAGACGCGCAGACTGACACCGTGGATACGCAATACTGTTGCCGGGTACAAAGATATCGGCATTTCCATGGATACCAATAACTTGAAAAATACCGGCGATACCTCGCTGCCGACGGCATTCGGACATATTCACAAACTTGCCAGCGGCGGTGATTTTTTTATCGAACCTGCACGCAACTGGTTTGCCAGAGTCGCAAAAGAGTATCTGAATCCGGATAACGGTGTTTTGTATTTTGTATTTGACTTCAATGCGGTATTTCAGCTTTATGTTCTTCATTTCAAATATATTCATTGTATGGAAATGATTTTTGCCCCCGCGGATATCCTGCCCGGCAGGTTTCATGAAGTAAATTATTCCATTTGCAGTGCAGGTGCATTGAAAGATGTTCGTTTTGCATCGACTTTTGCCGCCGCAGATTTGGAAAGAGTCGATGGAAAGTTGCGCCTCTTTCTTTCCGGAACCGGCAACTATGGCAATGTAAATGCAATTTTACTTGATAAAAACGGTAAAGAGGTCGGCAGAAAAGAGCTGCCGCTGCTTTTCGGCAAAGTGGTAAATGCTGATTTTCCGGATTCCCCCGGCAGTGAATTTGAATTGCGCTTGATGCAGGGAAAAGAAAATCTGCTCAAACCGGAATATGATCCGCAGAACCGCTTTAAGATGAGTGCAACACTCAATACGCTCGTTTCCACCAAAGCCGCTTATGTGGAAGAACCGGTGATTTTTGAAAAATGGGGGCGGCTGACTGCGGCATTCAAAAGTATTGAGCCGAAAACACATAAAACAAAATATCGTTTGAACTCCGCTCTTTCCGGATTGCAGGCTTGGGCCGCTGCTCCTGCGGAAAGGATTTTTGAGGGAGATAAGCCGGAATATCTTACCACGGAAAAGGCAGTTTATCCGTTGTCAGCCGCCGGCAGGGAAAGAGAAAATTTCCAGATAGCACTGCACAATTCCGGCAAAGATGAGTTGAAAGATTTTACACTCCGCATATCCGGCTGGGAAAAATCAGGAATAAAATATTCCTGGCATCCGGTGGAATATGTTACAACGACTCAGCCGTCTTCATTTGCGAACTATCCGGTAGGCCGCTGGCCGGACGTGCTGCTGGATTCCGGAAAGTTTGCCGTTCCGGGGAATACGACAAGATGTGTCTGGATATCGTTTACCGTTCCTGCCGGAACAAAATCCGGAGTTTATCCGGCGGAAGTTGAGTTGCTTCAGGGAGAAAAAGTTGTCGGCAGTATGTCAGTAGCACTGCGGGTTTTCGGATTTGATTTGCCGCGCACACCTTATTTCCGTACCGATGTCGGCGGATTTTTCAGTAAACCGGCGATGATGCAGATGTTGAAAAAAGATTTCAATGTTACCAAAGGAGTAAAAGAGCTTGAGAGAGAGCTTTTTGATCACCTGCTTTCACGCCGCCTGAGTCCGCGCGGGTTCATTGACGGCTGTAAAAATATTGAAAAATTTGAAAAAGAGCTGGTCAGACGCATTGAACTTGGTGCATCAAGTTTCTTTATTCCGCTGGGGTTGAGTGAAAAACAGCGTGTGCAGGTCGAAGAAGTCCTCAAAAAACATGGTGTGTTGAAAAAGAGTTTTGTTTATGCGTTCGATGAGATCCACGCAGAGCAGGCGCCGAAAGTAAAAAAGTGGTGTGACAACTGGCACAAAAAGTCTTCGATTCCGATTCTGGTTGTTTATTACGGCAATCCGGTCGAGCCGCTTTACGGCGGAATAGATATCTGGTGCCGCATGTACAATCCTGATAACGTGAAATTACTCACGGAGCGTGTCGCTGCCGGTGATGAGGTGTGGTTTACCAATACTCCGATGTTTGAATTGGAAGCGGATATTATCAAGGGACGGCAGAATGTCTGGGAGTGTTTCCAAAGCGGCATGACCGGCTGTCTCCTCTGGTCCTGTGCGCCGTTATCCAAAAATCCTTTCAAACAGCCGTTCCGCAGCGGAACCAATTTGCATGGTGTACTCTATTATCCGGTGAAGGGGAAAAACGGACTTGTTCCCTCTGTCCGGTTGGAAAATTTTGCGGATGCAGTGGATGATTTTGATTACCTTTCGATGCTGAAAAAAGCCGCAAATGATTCAAAGGGAACTCCTTTGGCAATCGAAGCTGAAAAACTTCTTTCAATGCCTTTGCCCCAGACTCCGGAAGAGTTGATTTCCCGCCGCAGAAAAATCGGTGAATTGATAGAGGCAATTTCAAAAGTTCTCAAAAACTCTTGAAAATTCCCGTTGCGATCTGAAACTGGGGCGTTTTCGGGCGTTACCGCTTTGGGTAGCGCCCTCAAACTACCAGCTTTCATCTCCTCAACGGTCTCTTTTCAATCTTTTTTTGATTGACTTTTGCAATTACCTCGATTGAGAAATTTTTATTGAAGCGCTGATGCTTCACTCTGCTGTGAAACTTCTGTGCGGGGGGGCGCGAACCGCATTGCCCGGCGCAGAGCAGAAGAGAGGCAATGTATCAGCCGCGGCAGGTGACCGGCATTGTAATTTGTCAGTCCGGATAAAAACACTTGCCGTTGAAATCTGCCACTGCCCAAAACGGAATTTTCCGGCGGCAGTGGAATTTTTTTTATTCTGTAAAGTGCCGCACTGCCCCCGTTTTTCAGCATAACGGCTCCGTTTTTATGACTCTCATTCCTAAGGAATGGCGATAAATAGATATTTTTTGTGTAATTTGATTTGAAATAGCTGTTCCCCGGTGTTATATTAAGAGTGCGGCGTATAGAAGAAGATTTTTTACCGTGGTCGTCGCAGCGGTGAAGATCGTGATTTTCCGGGGACCGGAAAGTGTGCGGAGGAGACTTCTTTTTATATGCGTCAGGATAAAATTCTCAACATTCCGGCAATCCGCCGGATGCCGACTTATCTGCATAAGCTGCTGAAAATGCAGGCTGAAGGCAAGGTTTCCGTTTCCTCCACCGAACTTGCCGAATATATGAATATCGAACTGATCGTTGTCCGCAAAGATATCTCTCTTACCGGTATATCCGGGCAGCGCCGTATCGGTTACGATGTCAATGAATTGATCACCTATATCAAAAATTATCTCGGCTGGCAGGATACCATCCCGGCGGTTCTTATCGGCGCCGGTTCTCTCGGAACCGCGCTGCTCGGTTACAATGATTTTGAGTTGTACGGATTCAACATTTCCCATGTCTTTGATTCTGATCCGGAAAAGATCGGAAAAGAGCTTTACGGCAGAACTGTACGTTCAGTGGAGGATATGAAAATTTGTTTTGCCGCCAATCCTCCGGAAATTGCAGTCATCTGCGTTTCCAACAGTGCTGCCCAGCAGATCGCAGACAAACTTGTGGAACTCGGTATCCGTTATATATGGAATTTTGCCAATGTGTCGCTCAAGGTTCCTCCGCATGTCGTTGTTCAGCGTGAGGTGATCGCCGGCGGTCTGGCGATGCTTGCGGTCAAACGCAAGCAGAATAACGCTGTAAACAGGTGAACGTTATACTATTTTTAAGTATATTTAACAAATATAAACAATTTTTCCGGTTGCAGAAGGGAGGGGACCGGCAGCCGCAAACAGAGGTTTTGCACCGTTGGAATATACGGTGCGGTATAATAACTATAAGGAACATAAAAACATGTGTTGCAACAAATTGTCGGAAGGTGCAGCCGCCAAGTTTGCCGAACTCGATGCTTTCATCGATACTCTCGGCATTGACCGTGCGGATGAACGTCGTCGCGGCCGTTTGATTCAGGTCTTGCACCGTGCGCAGGATATCTTCGGATATCTTCCCCGTGAAGTCCAGATCCACGTCGCCAAAAAACTTTATCTTACCGAAGCTCAGGTCTCCGGTGTTGTGAGTTTCTACAACTACTTCACCACCGAACCGAAAGGCAAATACTGCATTGACGTCTGCATGGGTACTGCCTGCTACGTCAAAGGTTCAGAAAAAGTTCTTTCTGAGATCGAGCGCGTTCTCGGAATCAAAGCTGATACCAACCCGACTCCCGATGGTCTTTTCTCCATCTCCGCTCTGCGCTGCGTCGGAGCCTGCGGTCTTGCCCCCGTTATGATCGTCAATGGCAAAGTCTACGGAAAAGTGACTCCCGCCAAAGCAGTTGAAATTGTCAATGAATACAAGAAACTGGGGTAATTACTTATGAATAAGATCAACTCTCAGGAAGCTTTGATGGCTGCTTTCAATGCCGCCAAGGGTAAACTCGCCCTGCGCAGCACCTCGGAACATGACATCAACTCCGTTAAAAAAGATATTCTCTGCTGCGGCGGTACCGGCTGCCATGCCTCCAACGCGCAGGAACTGATGGACAACCTCAACAAATACATTAAAGAAAACGGTTTGGAAAATGATGTCCGCGTCGTTCAGACCGGCTGTTTCGGTTTCTGCGCCCAGGGACCGATCGTCAAGATCATGCCTGACAACGTTTTCTATGTCCAGGTCACTCCTGAAGATGCCAAAGAGATCGTCGAAGAGCATGTCGTCGGCAAAAAACTGGTCGAGCGTCTGCTTTTCGTTGAACCGCTTCTCAAAGAACGCATTCATGATTATGCCAAAATGTCCTTCTACGCCAAACAGCAGCGTATTTCTCTGCGCAACTGCGGTCTGCTGAATCCGGAAGATATCGAAGAGTACATTGCCAATGACGGCTATCAGGCTCTTTCCAAATGTCTTTTCAATATGAGCACCGATGATGTTGTTCAGGAAGTTCTCAACTCAGGTATTTGCGGACGCGGCGGTGCCGGCTTCCCGACCGGTATGAAATGGAAGATCGCTGCCGGTGTCAAGGCTGACGAAAAATATATTGTCTGTAACGCTGACGAAGGTGACCCCGGAGCATTCATGGACCGCTCCATTATGGAAGGCGACCCGCACAGCATCATCGAAGCTATGGCTATCGGTGCTTATGCCATCGGCGCCCAGAAGGGTCTGGTTTACATCCGTGCGGAGTATCCGCTGGCTGTCAACCGTCTGCGTTTCGCCATTGATCAGGCGCGTGAAACCGGTCTGCTCGGCGACAACATTATGGGAACGGACTTCAGCTTTGATATTGAGATCAAACTCGGTGCCGGAGCGTTCGTCTGCGGTGAGGAAACTGCGTTGATCCACTCCATGGAAGGTCTCCGCGGCGAGCCGACCACCAAGCCGCCTTTCCCTGCCAACATCGGCGGCGGTTACTGGGGATGCAGCACCAACGTGAACAACGTTGAAACCTATGCTTCAATTCCGGTCATCATCAACAAAGGTGCCGCATGGTACGCCAAAATCGGTAACTGGCAGCCTGAATTTGATGAAAACGGCAACTTCAAACGCACCATCAGCGGTAACAGCGGTACCAAAGTGTTCGCGCTTGCCGGTCAGATCAACAACGTCGGTCTGGTGGAAGTTCCGATGGGAACCACTCTGCGTGAGATCATCTACGAAATCGGCGGCGGAATTTCCGGCGGCCGTGAGTTCAAAGCGGTGCAGACCGGCGGACCTTCCGGCGGCTGTATCACCAAAGAGAACCTCGATACCCCGATCGATTACGGCAACCTTTCCAAGATCGGTTCAATGATGGGTTCCGGCGGTATGATTGTGCTGTCTGACAAAGACTGTATGCCCGCGATGGCGAAGTTCTACCTTGACTTCACCAAGGATGAATCCTGCGGGAAATGCACCCCGTGCCGTATCGGTACCCGCCGTATGCTGGAAATGCTTGAAAAGATTTGTGACGGCAACGGAACCGTTGAAATGCTTGACGAGCTTGAATCTCTGGCAAAAACCATCACCGACACTGCGCTTTGCGGACTGGGACAGACTGCTCCGAACCCGATTCTGAGTACCCTGCGCTATTTCCGCGACGAATATATGGCGCACGTTGTTGATAAGAAATGTCCTGCCGGCACCTGCCCGAAACTTTACACTCTGACTATCACCGAAGATTGTATCGGTTGTACCAAGTGTAAACGCAACTGTCCGGTGGACGCGATCATAGGTGAGATCAAACAGCTTCATGTCATCGACACTGCCAAATGTATCAAATGCGGTGCCTGTATTGACGGCTGTCCGAAAAAAGCGATTGTCAAAGGATGAGTGCAACAATGAACAGTGTCAATCTTACTATCAACGGCAAGCAGGTCACAGTTCCGGCCGGTTCGACCATTCTGGATGCTGCCCGTCAACTGAATATCAATATCCCGACCCTTTGCTACTGCGACAAACTCGGCTGCGGTATTTCCAACAAACCTGCCAGCTGCCGTATTTGCGTGGTGGAAGTCGAACGCCGCCGCAACCTTGCTCCGGCGTGTGCCACTCCGGTTATGGAAGGCATGGTCGTCCACACCAACAGTCAGCGTGCGCTGAATGCCCGCCGCACTGTGCTTGAGCTGATGCTCAGCGACCACCCGCAGCAGTGTCTTACCTGTGCGAAGAGCCAGGATTGCGAACTGCGTATGCTGGCTGCCGAATTCGGTATCCAGGAAATTGCGTTCAACGGTGCGAAAAACCGCTTCCCCGTGGATGATTCCAGCGAAGCGATCATGCGCGACCTTTCCAAATGTATCATGTGCCGCCGCTGCGAAACTGTCTGTAACAATGTTCAGACCGTCGGCGCGCTGATCGGTAACGGCCGCGGATTTTCCGCCAAGGTCGGTACTGCGAGCATGATTCCGCTTGCCGATACCAACTGTACTTTCTGCGGACAGTGCGTCAACGTCTGCCCCGTCGGTGCGATCACCGGTATCAGCTATGTGAAAAAAGTCTGGGCTGCGATCAACAATCCTGCCAAGACCGTTATCGTTCAGACTGCACCTGCGGTGCGTGTTGCCGTCGGTCAGGAGTTTGGATTTGATGCCGGCGCTCCTGTCACCGGTAAACTGGTCGCCGGTCTGCGTGCGCTGGGATTTGACAAAGTTTTCGACACCAACTTCTCTGCTGACCTGACTATTATGGAAGAGGGTACCGAGATCGTTGAGCGCGTCAAATCCGGCAAGAATCTGCCGATCCTGACCAGCTGCTGCCCCGGCTGGATCAACTTCATTGAGCATAACTATCCTGACCTTCTGCACATTCCGTCAAGCTGCAAATCTCCGCAGCAGATGTTCGGTGCGATCGCCAAGAGCTACTATGCCGAGAAGATCGGTGTGAAACCCGAAGATCTGATCGTTGTTTCCATTATGCCCTGTCAGGCGAAGAAATACGAAGCCGCGCGTCCTGAGTTTGCTCCCAACGGAGTCCGTGACGTTGACTATGTTGTCACCACACGCGAACTTTGCAAAATGTTCCGCGAAGCCGGTGTCAATCTGGCGAACATGGAAGATGACAAATTTGACAGTCCGTTGGGTGAATCCAGCGGTGCTGCTGATATCTTCGGTGTTACCGGCGGTGTGCTTGAAGCTGCGTGCCGTTCAGTCTACTTCATGCTCAACGGCAAGAACCTTGCCGGCGATGCGATCAACTTCCGCGCGGTTCGCGGTCTGGATGGCATCAAAGAGGCGAAAGTTGAGATCGCTCCCGGAACCACCATCAGCGTTGCGGTCTGCTCCGGACTGGGTAATGCCCGTAAAGTTCTGGATATGGTCCGTCAGGATCCCAACCGCTTCCAGGCGATCGAGATCATGGCTTGCCCCGGCGGCTGTATCAACGGCGGCGGACAGCCCTTCCTGCACGGTGATACCGCGCTGCTTGAAAAGCGCATGAAGGGTCTCTACACAGAGGATGAAAGCAAGACTCTGCGTCTCTCTCACGAAAACGAAGACATCAAGAAACTCTACGCAGAGTATCTTGGCGCTCCCGGCAGTGAGAAAGCCCATCACCTGCTGCACACCAAATATCACGAAAAATAATATTTCGTTGTGTTGCAAATCCCCGAACGGAAAAATTCCGTCCGGGGATTTTTTTTCGGTATGCGCGGCATGTGCATTGACTCGTCGGTGAAAGTCCGATACAGAACTTGTCAGGAGACGAACAAGGTCGAAACGACTGAATTCTACGAATATTATGACTACAGATGCGAAGAAACCGTCCGACGCGATACGAGAATTGAGACTCCTGACGGGTTTGTGGAAGAAATCAGTTATCAGGAC
>SUWE01000014.1 GCA_015061615.1 Lentisphaerota bacterium | reverse complement strand
GCAGGAACTTATTTCCGGATTGCCAATTCACCTCTTTTACAGTGAAGCTGTCCGACATAAGTTCCTGCGGATCAGTGGTCAGCACCACTTCAGCCCGTGACGGAATGATCTCTTTCACATAAGCCGGAACTCCGAGGGCGACATTCAACCCCTGCCGCTGACCGAGAGTGTAGCGGTGGAATCCGTCATGCCTGCCGACACGTTTGCCGTTGTGGATAAAAAATCCTTTACGGGCAGGCAGCTCACACCGGCGGCGCAGAGTTTCGGCGCAACATTCTCCGGCGATTTGAAAACACGCATCCTGACTGTCTTTACGGACTGCGCACGGCAGCTGCGCTTCTGCTGCAATGGCACGGACTTCCGCTTTGGTAAGAGTTCCCAGAGGGAAGTTCACCCTTGACAGCTCCTGCTGAGTCAGACGATAGAGAAAATAACTCTGATCTTTGACGGAATCAATACCTTTGCGCAAAAAGAAAATTCCGCCGTCGCAATCAAGAGTCACATAGTGACCTGTCCAGACCCTGTTTATCCCGAGAGCAGATGCGGCTTTGAGTAATTCAGCGAACTTCAGAACTTTGTTACACTGACAGCAGGGATTCGGGGTTCTGCCGGAAACATACTCCAATGCCGAAGCCATCAGCACCTTTTCATAAAACTCGCCGGAACAATCGTGTTCAACAAGCTCTATTCCCAAAGCGGAACAACTGGCTGCCAAGTCAGGGTCGGGCGGAGCATCTTTTTCCATTTTCAAGTGGATTCCGACGACCTCATACCCCTGTTGCAAAGCAAGATATGCCGCAACGGTTGAGTCCACCCCGCCGGACATGGCGACGGCAATACGTTCTTTATTCATCCAACCCCTCATCTTCCAACGGGCGTTCGCCCTTCCAGACAGAAACTTCAACACCGCGGCATTTATAGCCTTCTGGCAGAAGCGGAGTCCACTCCCGGTCAGGATAAACCGGGGCGGAAGCGGAAATCAGATAAACCGTATCTTCAAGGGAATCAAGTTTTTCAAGCTGCTCAAGAGTATACACCGGCACTCCGGTATAAAACAAACCGCAATACATGCCGTCGATTTCATATTTGTAAAGTTTTTCCGCATCCGGCGGCAGAACATTGCGCACATCGCTGCCGAATTTGCGCCAATCTTTTTCCATAAGACGGTAAGGGAGCATTTCAACTGTCCCGATTATACTTATTCCGAAACAAATAAGCATGATCTGTGTCCAGACCGGCAGACGTTTTCTGCTGTAACAGAAAAACATGGCAAGAACAGCGAGCAGAATCACGGCTCCCACAGCCAGATAAAAATATTCCGGAGCAGCCCGGAAACTCATTTTTTCCGCATCGCCGAAAATTGCGATATACTTTTCCGGCAGAAAGAGTATCATCAGCACCAGAAGCATCATCAGCGGGAAAGCCAATCCGCCGAAAGCCAATCCGCGGCGCAAGGAACGTCCGTAACGGCGCACACCAAGTTCATAATACATTCCGGTGAGAATGGCAAGCGGTCCGATAAGAAAGAATATCAGCAAACTTGATGCTCCGGGAATAAGCCAGACCAGAGCAAGCATTGAAAAGAACAGCGTCCGGTGATAGCGGCTGAAAACCGCCTGGGGAGAAACCGCCTGCAATGCCACACAAAACGGCAGCCACATGACCAGACACCACGGCATCATTCTTACAGCAAAAACAAAGGGGAAAGCAATAACATCAATGATATATTCGGAAAACGGCATGATTTCCACTCCGGAACTGTAAGCATAATGGCGCCAATCCAGCCCCAGAGGCAGCAGCCAGCCGATAACAGAAACAGCAAGCAGAATCACTCCTGCAAAAAATCCCGGGATCCGGAATTTGCCGGAGTATGAAAGCGGGCGGCGCATGAAAATCAACGGAAAAATAAAGAAAAGTATCACCGCCGGACCGGCTGTAAAAAATCCCAGAGCCAGCAGCACAGCTGACGATATCCATGCTGAGTTCCAGTCGCCGCGGCTGTATCCGTAATGGTAAAAGAGCAGTTGCGCTGAAAGCAGGAAACATGCCGCCATACTTTCCGGTCCGCCGTTCACCCCTTTATCCAGAGCGAACAGAGTTCCGAAACAGCACAATGCGGAAACGATCCCAGCCCGGCTGCCGCACCTTGCGGCGGCGGCTTTTCCGGCAATAAGCGACAAAATACCGAGCATGAAAGCAGAAATGAAACGCAACGCCATTTCCATCGGCATGAAACGGTGAAAGAAAGATACCACTGCCGGATACAGCGGCCAGGCATCACGCAAAAGCTGATGGTGAGCGGAAGCATTGGCTCCGTTGGCGGCAAAATCGGCTCCTTCAAAAAACTCAGCGGCGATCGCGGCAAAAACCCCTTCCTGCCGGAAAAGCTCCCGCTGACTGATAAGCCACGGCAGGAAAATAAACAGAAACAGCAATACGGTGAGAAAAATTCCCCGCCGGATACCGATTCTGTTTTCCAGAATCAAAGATTGCGGCAATAACTCTTTTTTACTCATGTTACGATCTTTCCGGAAAAGCTACTCTAAAAAGGACATCTCTATAATGTAGTACCGCTTGACGATTTTTCAACTTTTTCACAAATAATTTTCCGATATTCACCGTTTTTTAACGCTTTTACGATCTCATCGCGCTCAAATTTGCCGGTTTCAACTGCGAAAAAAGAATGCAAATCTTTTTCACTGAGAAAAAAGTGATCTGAAACGGCAATGGTGACAGTGCCGTTTCCGTCAAAATTTCCGGCACGGAAAAATGCTTTATTTTTCCGCCGTCTCTTTTTCAAAAACTTGCGGATTTCCGCACGCCCGGCAGTGATTCTGACGATACGGTTGCCGAATGGAAGCAGAGAAAAGAGAGCTTTATCCGTCAGTGACACCGGAAATTTATCCGTGTTGAAACGGAAAAATGCAGCATCAGCACCAGCCGCCCGGCGCAATATCTCTGCGCAAACAGCGCCGAACTCAGCAGAATCGGCAAATTTTGCCAGTCTATCAGAAGTATCTTCATTACTGCCGCAAAGTTTCAGAATTTCCATATCCGGAGTATTTGAAGGCATAAGCAGTTCCGACCGGACAAAACTCAAATTGCCGCCGTCATCAAAATTCAACTTGAACAACACTGCACTTTTACCGTAAGGATCAGCCTGAACAACCAATGCCCTGCCGATCCGTCTGCCCGGTTCGGAACGGTGAGAATGGGCTCCGGCAATAACGTCGATTTCCGGAGCATCACGGATTATCCGGTTCAATACGCCGAAGTTTCCGGAACTTATATGGGCGACAAGAATAAAAGCATGACACTTTTCCTTTTTCAGAGATTCGATCGCCTCACGCACGGTCGTGATCTCGTCAGAATAACTCAAATCCTGCCGGAATACGGTATGTTTTTTCAAACCGACATCACCGAGAGCGATGATTCCGATCCTGTACCCGCTGCGTTCAACGGTCATTTCACAGGGCAATTCAAAATTTTTCAACTTCCACTGACCGCCCATAAGCGTTCCGGAAAAAGTCCGCTGCCACAACTGCATTGTTTCAAGCGGGTACTCAAAATCATGATTGCCGAGTACAGCGGCTTCGTAACCGAGAATATTCAGCGCCTTCCAAACCGGAATACCTTTGGATTTATTGACATGATAATTTCCCTGAAACAAATCGCCGGCATCGATTTTCACTGCCTGCGGATATTTGCGTATCACAGGAGCAAGATATGCGAAACGCTCCAATTCACCGTGCAGATCGGAAGTCAGAATAAAAGCAACCTCGCCGCCGCAGAGAAAACTCCACAGCGGGAGGCAGATAATAAGAAATTTTACCATGAAACGCATGGCAGGATATTATGCCTGCGCCAGCGCCTGATCAAAATCAGCTTTGATATCTTCGATATTTTCCAAGCCGACGGAAACACGGATCAAATCCGGTGAAACTCCGGCGGCTTCAAGTTCAGATTCAGAAAGCTGACGGTGCGTCATGCTTGCCGGATGCAGTACGCCGGTTCTGGCATCGGCAACGTGAACGACAATAGCCGCAAGTTTCAGCGCATTCATCACCTTTTCTCCGGCATCCCTGCCGCCTTTCACCCCGAAACAGAGAACTCCGGAAGCCATGTTGCGGTCAAAATATTTTTCCACGCGGCAATATTCCGGATTATCCTTCAAACCGGGGTAGTTCACCCAGCTGACTTTGGGATGATTCTGCAAAAATTCCGCAAGGGCAAGCGCATTGCTGCTGTGACGTTCCATACGCAAAGGCAGAGTTTCCACGCCGAGATTGGTTAAAAAGGCATTGAACGGCATCATCGGCATACCGTAATCGCGCACAAGCTGGACACGGAGTTTTACGGAAAACGGAGCTGCGGCAAAATCTCGGGTATAGATCAAGCCGTGATAACTTTCATCCGGTTCAGTAAATTCCGGGAATTTGCCGTTGCACCAGTTGAAATCACCTTTTTCAACAACGATTCCGCCGACGGAAGTCGCGTGACCGTCGATATATTTGGTCGTGGAGTGAGTGACAATATCCGCACCGAACTCAAACGGACGGCACAAAACCGGAGTCGGGAAGGTGTTGTCAACGATCAACGGAACTCCGGCATCGTGAGCAACTTTTGCATATTTTTCAAAATCCGCGACCACCAGTGCGGGATTGGCAAGCGACTCAATAAAGAGTGCTTTGGTGTTTTCACGCATACAAGCGGCAACCGCTTTTTCATCCATTTCAGGAGTGACAAAGGTAATTTCGATGCCGGCTTTTTTCAATGTATTTGTAAAAAGAGAAACTGTTCCGCCGTAAAGACTTGAAAGCGCCAGCACATGATCTCCGGCACGGGCAATGTTCATAAGAGTAAATGCGTTTGCCGCCTGACCGCTGCTCAAAGCGACCGCCATAACTCCGCCTTCCATCGCAGCGATTTTTTTCTCAAAAGCATCAACCGTCGGATTGGCAAGACGGGTGTAGAAGAAGCCGGAAGTTTTAAGATCGAACAGATCCGCAACACTCTGCACATCGTCATATTTGTAAGTTGTACTCTGAGTGATCGGCACGATACGCGCCGCTCCGTTTTCAGGCTCGTAACCGGCCTGGATCGCAAGGGTTTCAATTTTCCAGTTTTTATCCATTTTAACACCTCTCAAACTTCGTGGATATTAAGATTGTATTTACTCTCGGCAACCGCTTTTTCAAGTTCTTTGAAAAGACGGTCAAATTTTGCTATATCCTGATTTTCCTCTTCCCCGCATCCGGTAACAGCCCGCAGGTAATCCAGCAAAGTAAATCCCCTGACCGGAACTCCGGGCAGCAGATAGACCTCGCCGTCAGCGGCAACGGTGCGGCAGAGCAGACCGCTGTTTATCAACGCCCCGATCTCTTTGCGCAATATCGTATCGGGCAACCGCAGAGAAGAAGCGACCTCAGTTTCCGGAACCGGACCGCTGCCCTTTTCAAATTTCCGGAAAATCAGGGAAAGTATCGCAAGCTGATACTCAAGGCGCAATTTCAAACTCAGTTTCCGGCTGTTCTCATTGAAGACTCCGCTTTTCCAGTGCTGATGAACAAAACTTACTTCGGCGCCGATGAGAATTATCTGCCATGACCAGTTCACCCACACGATAAAAAGCGGCAGTATCGCAAATCCGCCGTAGATACGGTTATACGAAAAGACACTGCTTTGCAGAAAAATGAAGCTGTCCTGCAATATCTGAAAGGTGACACCGGCAAAAATTCCCGCGACACACGCTCCGCGCCAGCGGACACGGGTATTGGGAACAAAAAGGTAAACGATAAAAAAGAGTACGCAACTGCTGAACATGGGAGCGACTCCTGCCGCTTTGTCAAGAATGTTCCCGGCGAAACTCCAATCGGGCATTTTATCACTGAGAAGATTGAGCCAGC
The DNA here is from genome assembly GCA_015061615.1 of Lentisphaerota bacterium. Lineage (GTDB taxonomy): Bacteria > Verrucomicrobiota > Lentisphaeria > Victivallales > Victivallaceae > UBA1784. The sequence continues at coordinate 48,045 of SUWE01000014.1, read as the reverse complement.
GGCGCAGAACCACACCGAATGTACTGATAAGAACCATCATCACGGGGGTGATAAGCACTAAAGAAAGGTAACTGCTGAGTTTGCGGAAAACATCCCGGCGCGGCGGCAATCCCCACACCACATTGAATGCCTTTTCAATATTGTTGATAAGCCAGATGACTGTCCAGAAAAGGGCAATCACACCGACACCGGCGACGACACCGCCGGAAGATTGCGACAACGCTTTTTCGGCAAATTCGCTGATATAATCGACCACTTCATGATTATCCGGGAAACGGGCATAAATCAACTCCCGGAGATTGCGTTCCAAACCGAAACCTTTGGCAATACCGAAAAGCAAGGCGGCGACCGGAACAACTGAAAAGAGTGTGTAATAGGTCAGAACAACAGCTTGCTGGGCGAGCTGGTCAGTTGCGTAACGCTTGCTGCTGTAAGAAATTATGCGTCCCCACGCCTGAATCCACTGCGGTAATTTTTTACGGACATTCATTTTTTTGTTTCCTGCGTTGTTTTACTGATGCGACATCGGTACAAATGTCGATTCCCCCGGGAGACCTGTCGGCTCATTCAAAACATTATTACGGTCAACCGGTCCGAGACGGCGGCTGAACGGATAGAACACAAACCATGCCCTGCCGATAAGGTTCCGGCGGGGAACCGTACCGAAAAAACGGCTGTCCATGCTGAAACGTGAGTTGTCACCCAGCATCAGATAGTTATCTTCCGGAACAGTAAACTCTTCTCCGGAAGCAAAACCGCAAGTTCCCATTCCGCTCAGGTGACCGTGATAACCTCCTTTCATAGAATAAATTTTTTCAAAACGCGGATCAAGTTCCTGGATTTTGAAAAACTCCGCCTTTCCGGCAGGACGGACGTAAAGCTGATTATCGACGATTTTCACCGTATCACCGGGCAATGCGGCAAGGCGTTTGATATAATAGTATCCGCCGCTTTGGGCAAGCGGGATCATATCGACAAAAAGATCTTCGGTATTGAAAACGATCACATCACCGCGCTTCAGCGGGGATATATACATTGACACCCGCTCGACAAAAAGATGGTCACCGAGAGAGACATAACCGCTGCTGATTTTGTCCCCGTCGGCAAATGTTTCCTGCTTGGTAAGCTGTGAATAATCTATCACCTGACGGGGATTGCCCGGCAGGACATAGCGGGTAGTTCCAATCATAAATTCGGTACAGTCAAAGACTTTTCCTGAGACTTGGCGCAAGTTGCTTGATACTCCGCCGGAAACACCGCTGTGAACAGCCTCTGCATCGGCACAACCGTAGACGATATTCTGCAAAACTCCGGGCAGTTTCCCGAAACCGGGATTGGCATTATTTTCCACACTCTGATGATGGACTCCGAAAAGAGTCGGCTGCATGGAACCGGTCGGAATACGGAACGGCTGAAAAAACAATCCCCGCAATCCGAATGCAACCAGCCCCACCACGGCTATCAGATCAAGCAAAACATAAAGTTTCCCCCGTTTGGGCAGCGGCAAGGCTGAATACTCTTTGGAACTTTGGGCAAGCGCCGCCGGCAGTTCCGCAGACGGTGCCTGCTCAAGATCTGAAATTATTCTGTCAAATTGAACACGCAACGCAGGGGACAATAAGTCATCCTCTGCGTGGCGGCGGGCTTTCAATTCAGAAAGCTGTTTTTTACGTTTCCGTTCCTGAAAAAAATTCATCCTCTATTCTTTCATCGTTCATCGGCGATGATGACGGAATGGGCGGTGCGGCGGCGGCAGCGGACGCACTGCAGGTCTCCGCGGCGGAGGCGGAGGCAGCGGGCGAAGCACCGGACGCGGATATACCGGCGGGGGCGGAGGCGGTGCAAAAAACACCGGGCGCGGATATACCGGCGGGGGCAGAGGCGGAACCACTACCACAGGACGCGGATATACCGGCGGGGGCGGAACCACAACTGCCGGACGTCTGTGGTGATGCGGATGGGCAAAAACCGCACAACCGGCAACCACTGCTGCTGCAATCAACAACCTTTTTACATTCTTCATCATTTTTCACTCCCTTTCATTTTTTTGATTGCATTTCACACCATGAAGGTGTTTACAATCATTAAAACGTTAAGGAGCGCCGAATTATTTTAACTTCTTTACATTTTCCTTGATTTTTTTTGTACACTATGTGAATATACAGCCGCAACATGGATAATTCAACTGTTATCCGCAAAAAAGCCGGATATTCTCAACTCAATAATTGATATGTTCAAAAGCTGTCAGGTAAATAACCTCCATATCGACCTGACAACGAACAACTTTTCCTTCCAGCGGGACTGCCATCAGCCAGATATTACCCTTTTCTGCAAAAACCGCCGGATAAAGACCATCTCCGAAAGCGCGGAAATATGTCACATCTTCGCCATTTGCATATTTTATTTTAACAGAGAATGCCAGATCAGTGGATATTTTCTCATCAACTTTAATTGCAAGCAGCAGATTTTTTCCGGCGATATTCCCCTTTACCGTAACAGGCGCACCGCGCAGTGGAACAACAGCTCCCCAATTTTCAAACATCTTTTCATCCATCATTTTCATAGTTTCAGGCATGAGAGAAGCAATGGGATGTGCCGTTTCATCAGGAACAAAAAGCTGGATCAATCTGTTATCTGCATAAGCGGAGTGGACAACTTTCCATTTGCCGGAAGACAGCAATTTTATCCGCAAGAGATTTTCTCCGCCGGCAGAAGAAAAACTTTCCAGAACGACAGCACCTTTTTCCGGCATTTTGTCCCTGCCACGGTAAACACTCAACTCATTTCTTCCGGCAAAAAAACTTGCCACGGTCGGACCGGCGGTGACAGGAGTATCCGGAGGAATAAGTTTATAAAACTCCTCCATCACCTCCCGTGCATCGCTCCACTCAAGCAGACGGGGATCACTTGCCGGAAAAAGCGGTATCTGCGCAAAACAACAGCTCAACAGCACACCGGAACCGGCAAGATAGAATGCGGCAAAATACGCGGGGGATTTCCCGGTGAACTTCCGCAGAAAAGCAGTTATTTTTGATTCCGGGTTGTTGTGAAGATAAGCAACTGACTCCACAACTCCGATAACCAGAACCAGAAGCGGAACGATCTGATAATGGCGCAGAAGATTCTGGGTATCGAACCGGAAATCATGCGAGATCATCACCAAATCCGGCAGAAGGGCAAGCAGATAATGCGGACGGATGCACAATACAAACAAAAAAGGCAGAAACAAGCCGAGCCAGAACTCAAAATTGCGGAGCGAAAAGAGCGTTCCCCAGAAAATCTGCGGTTTGAGTATGGGAGAAAGCGCGATTTCAGCAACAGAATTTCCCAGATGAGGGAAAAATACGGTATGCCCGTAGGAGTGATCGGAAATAGACGGCATAATGAGTGTCAGAAGCAGAATCGTCCAAACCGCAGAAACTGCCGCAAGAATAATTCCGTCACGACGTGTTTTCTTATCGAACATGAGGATAACACCCCACATTATCCACATAAAACCGATAGTTTCCCTTATTCCGAGAGAGAAAATCCATAACGCGGCGGCAGATTTTCTGTATCCGGCACGGTAACACCCCCATGCCCCGAAAACAACAGGAACAAGCAGAAAAACCTCGTGGAATCCGTCAAGCTGGGCAAGCAGCATATTTATTGTTCCGGGGAGCAGAAGAAATCCCAATCCGCAGCAAAGTGCAAGATTTTCAGGAAGGCGCACTTTTTCAGCACTCCACACTGCAAAAAACATACCGGATGCGACCAGCAACGCGCCGGACACAAGAAAAATTTCCGGAGAACGGAGCATTGCAACCGGCAAAAATACCAACAGCGAAATACAAAAGCGGGAAGCAAGAAAACACCCCTGCTCCAAATCAAGGTAAAAAAATCTGCCTTTGAGCGTGTTCACAAGGACTTCATAAAAGTGCCCCCAGTCGAACCATTGCATTCCGAGACGGTGGAGTGACCACACCTGCCACAAACCGCCGAGAAGTCCGGCGGCAAGTGAAATGACCGCAGCTGTCAATAAAGTGCTTTTGCGGGAAATATCCCAATTTATTCCGGCTTCGGAACCGAAACGCCCGATCGCCCATGCCCCGCAGAAAACGTATAACGGCAGCACGGTATAATTCAGAGGGATAAACCACGGCAATCCCCAGAAAATCAAAATCCGGCAACAGGAAAAAACTCTGTTGACAAGATCAAATCCGTAACGCCGCCTGAAATAGAAATATACCCCCGCAATCAGCAGAGCCATGAATATAACTGCAAGAAAAATATTGCGGACAGGAGGAACAATCAGGATATCTTCAAGAAAATGATAACGCTGGTCAATATACTCAAGAGAAAACAATCTTGCCGGAAATCCCGCGGAAATCAGCGGCATAACAAACAGCAGCACACATTTTGCCGTGTTGATGATTTTCTCTTTCATATCTTATTTGCCCGGATCAATAACGATTCCCCTGCGCTTGAATGCAGGAATATCAAGGTCCGTACCATCATGAATGACCGGAACTGTATTTGCCATGATCCCCTTATCTTCAACAGTAAGATTCGGCAGATCCATCTGCAAACCGTCATCGGCACTGTCGGAGTGCGCACCGCGCAAACCGTTTCTTTTGCGGGCAGGTTCTCTGTTGATTTCACTGCGGTCAAGATAGCGTACCGAAAGAACAGTCAGCTGCAATTTTCCGGCAAACTCCTCAGCAGTCGCCGCTCCGAGCAGGATATTTTTTTCCGACTCCGGAGCGATCTGCCGCGAACAGAGATCAAGAGCCGCTCTTGCCGAAGCAAGAGACAGTTCCGGACCGCCAAGCAGAGAAAAGAGAACCGCATCGGCATTGTCAAGAGCATCCGGACCGCCGAGCAGCGGAGAAGCAAGCATCTTTTCCATTGCCGTTTCAACAGCACAATCTCCGTCATCGACACGGGCAGTACCGAGAGAACAGAGAGTCTGCCGCCGTTTCAAAATTCCGGTAATCGAAGCAAAATCCGCACTGAAAAGATTGCCGCCGCCGAGAATCGAAACCAGAGCAAGGACAGAACGGGCAACCTCCTGATCCGACAATTTGAAGGCATCGGCAAGGGAAACTTCCGCCGGAAGTGTGGAAAAAAGCAGATCATTCGGCAGTACCACTGCCGCATCTGCAAGCGGAAGGATGTCATTCTTCAACTTGTCATCAGAGTGCTGACGGCGGCTGAAACCTTCCATTGAAAACGGCAGTGTCGCAATAACAGCGGTAACGATATGAAGTTTTGCGGCAACACCGAGAATGACCGGCAAACCGCCGGTAGCCAGGCCGCCGCCCAAACCGGTAACGATAACCAATACCTTGATATCCCCGAGAATGGAAACAAGATTCTTCCGCTCATTTGCCAAAGCCTGCTGACCGGAAATCACATCACCGCCGCAACCTCTGCCGGAGCGGAGCAGTTTGCCGACCTGAATGCAGTTTTCTTCGGGGAGTCCGGAGTTTTTCAAACTTTCCACATCACTGTCCAAAGCCATCATGCGAAATTTTTTTGCTTCTTCAAGGGCGGAAAATTCACCGATAATACGGCATCCGGCACCGCCGAGTGCCATTATACAGATATTTTCATTCATAGCCGGTCACCTGCCTCCCTTGTTGAACAGATCACTTACCCACTGAACAACTTTATTTAACTTGCCTTCGGGTGCCGGACCGTAATTCTGCTGGAAAAATACCGCAACTTTCAACGCACCCCACACCGCGCTGAACCGGGGAGATGCCAGATCGGCAACTGCTCCGCCGGCATCGGCAGGCATTCCGATACGGCAATCCATATCAAAGACTTCACTGAAAATCTCTCTGCTGCGGAAATATTCAGCTCCACCGCCGGTAAGAATACCGCCGGCACCGAGAGCGCGGGGAGCGGATTTTTCCCTCAACTGATTTTCGATAAGCTCAAATATCTCCCGCAAACGGGTATCGACAATAACTTCAAAGGAACTGACCGGGATCTGGCGCATTCTGCGGGCACTTCCGGGAAACTCCAGAAATGCTTTCTTTTCCACGATTGCCCGTTCCAATGCTCCTGACTCAAGGAGTTTCCGGCAGCTGTCGATATGGATATTCAATCCGATAGCCAAATCGTTTGCCACATGTTCCATCCCCAGCTGAACCACTCCCGAAGCACAAACGCCACGGTCAAAATAAACCAGATATTCCGTTGTTCCCGCGCCGAGGTCGATCAGCAGAGAACCGTTCTCGCGTTCAAGATCACTGACAATGCCGATACCTGCGGCAAGAGGTGAAAAAACCGGCTCGACTTTGGCATTTTCAACACCGGAAGTGATTATCACTTCGCGGAAATTGGCAATTCTGCTGGCAACACCGTGGATTATATGCACCCACGCTTCAAGATGACGCCCGCTCTGAAGCAGAGGATTGCTGACACGGCGTTTATCTACAAGGTAGTGCGATGCGGAAGTATTGACGATCTCTCTGCCGGGACCCAATGCGATAACTTTCGCATTTTCGTTGGCTTCCTGCTTTTCTGCTTCAGTGATTATTCCGTCGGGATTTTTTACGGTCACGATCCCGGTCGCCTGACGGGACTCTATACCGCATCCGGAAACAAGCATCGTCAGCAACGGACAGTTTACCAATTCGCCGCCGGAATTGCGGTCGGCATCTTCAAGTGCTTTGCTCAATGCGGCAGAAGCACGCTGAACATCAGCGATCTCACCTTTGATCACCGCTCCGGGAGCGTAACACATTCCCTGTCCCAGAAGTCCGGCAACCTCCCCCTGACTGCCGACTTCGCCGATAAGCACGCACACTTTTGAGGTGCCGAACTCTACTGCGCATACCACATTCCTGCTGCTACGAAACATTTATCCATCTCTTTATATTATATTAAATAAATCATCGGGAAAATATACCCTCTTAATGCACAATAGTCAAGTGATTTTTTCAAAAATTTTCACTCCTTGCGGCAATTTACGGGAAACAGCAGAAACACAAACGCTAACTGACAGCGCCGAGACTCAGCAGACGTACGGGAAAAAGTATCAGCTGATAGCACAGAATAAACGGCGCTTTACAGCCGTCTATAAAGCTGGATATGCCATTGGGAAAGTAACCGAACGGCGCACCGAGGGTACATTGAAAAACTCCAAGCGGCAGATAAAGCATCTGAAATGCCGATTCTCCGATCTTCCACAACCCCACTCCGCAGGAGCGCATTGTGCTTGCGGCATAGGGACTCCAGATTATCGCAAGTTCAAGCGCTTTCGGCGCCGCCGCGGCAACGGTTGCCGCATCAACAGCTTTTGCCGGTTTCATCCAGACAAAAAGAGACAACAGAATCAGTATTACACTCAATTTTCTCATAATTCACCTGCCTATCTGGTATATCCGCACATCCGGCGGCAATGTTTCAGCAACTTGTTCACACTTCAATAAAAACACCTGTCCTGAGCTGATAAGCCATGGATTCAGCATAAGCAGTTTTCCGCAACTGTTCAACTCACTCTTTCCGATCCGGCGGGGAATCAATATAAGATAATCTTTACCGGCAGAAAGTTTTTCCTCTCTTGTCAAAGGATAGATCCGGCAGTCGATCCCGCCGAAATTCCCCGCTTCCCCGTTTTGCAAAGATACAAGATTTTTTTCACTGCCTTGAGGATCCAGCCCGTTGAAAAAGCCGTTTTCACACTCAAAAAAAGCAATCTTCCGGAAATCTCCGGTAAAAATACGGTAATTGAACTCCTGCAAAACTTTTTCCGATGTTCCGCACCGCACCGGATATCCGGACGATGCCCGGTAAACCGGAAAAATTTCAGGCGACACGGTGGAAATATTCTTTTCAAAAACAGCCGTATAATCAACAACTTTCCAGAATCTATACTGCATCGCAAAGGCACATATACCCAGCACTGCGGCAACTGCGGCGGCGGTCAAACGCATTTTTCCGGGAATTTTTTCTGCTGCTTCCGCCAATCCGATACCCCCGGTGACAGCCAGCACTGCGGAAAAGTACAAATAGCACCGTTCCGGTCCGGCATTGCTGAACACTGCCAGCAGAACCGGCAGGAAAACCAGCAGCAACCCTGACGCCCTTTTCCACGAACTGCTCCAGAAATAAAGTGTCAGCGCCGCTGTTGGAACAACTGTCAACGCCAGCATTGTCCTTTTGAAAAATACTCCGAATGCGGCAAACGAAGTTATCTTTTCACCCCAGATCTGTGCGCTTTGCAAGGCGCGGAAGTTTATTCCGTAAAAAATTCCGGCAACAACAGCAATAACCGCCGCGGCGATCCACATATCGCGGTTTCTCCGCTCTGTTTCCGTGGAGTAAAGCAGATAACCGATTCCGGCCGGGAGCAGAAAAAGCGCTCCGTTCGGCACACTCAAAAATGTTCCGATACCGCCGGCAGCACAAAGAACTGCCGCTTTTTTGGAATTTTCAGAAACAGAACTCAATCCCACCGCACAAAGCAGAAGAAAGAATATCTGCAATGCGTATCCCCTTGCCTGACCGGAATATGCAATCAACGGCATCGAAAACATCGCCAGAATCGCGGCGCTGATAAATGCGGCGCTCTGATTTTTTCTGCTCCACTTCCATGCAAGTTCTCCGCACAAAACCGGAATACATGCCCCGCAGACAAGTGATGCAAGGCGCAAAATAACCGGCAAACCGGAAATCGGCAGCAGCAGTTTCAGCACCAATGTATTAAGCGGATGATTATTCGGCAGAGAAAGATCAGTAAGTATCTGCCCTGTACTGAGCGGAACAAAGTTCAACAGTGTCCATAATTCATCATAAAGCAGATTTGAACTCATCAGCAACAGAGGCAGAATGAGTGACAAGAGAAAAATAATTCCTGCAATCTTTTTTTTCCTCTGCCCGTCGCACATATCTTTCACCCGGCAACTTCCCACGCCTTAGCGCGTGCTTCGGCATCGGCTTCAAGTATCTGTTCCAGAGACTCCTGCGGTTCAACGGTCACAGATTCCATGACCGCTCCGACGATTTTCCATATTCCGGAAAATTTGATCTCTCCGGCACAGAATCGCTCAACAGCCACTTCATTGGCGGCATTCAGCACAGCCGGGAGCGTTCCCCCTGCCCGCAACGCGGCATCAGCAAAATCCAGCGAAGGGAATTTCTTTCTGTCCGGTGCAAAAAATTCAAGTCTGCCCATTTCCGCCAGATTCAGCGTACTGCCGGGCTTGGTCAATCTTTCCGGATAACTCAAACCGTAAGCAATGGCAAGACGCATATCCGGAACCGACATCTGGGCGATCATCGAACCGTCGGTCAACTCCGCAAGCGCGTGGACGACAGACTGCGGATTTATAACAACATCAAGTTTTTCCGGCGGAAGATCAAAAAGATATCTTGCCTCGATCAACTCCAGAGCTTTATTCATCATGGATGCTGAATCAATCGTGATCTTTTTACCCATGTTCCAGGTCGGATGCGCCAGCGCCTCACTGACAGTCGCATCGGCAATACGTTCACTGTCCCATGTACGGAAAGGCCCGCCGCTTGCAGTCAACCACACTTTTCTTATTTCATCAGAACGGCGTCCGGCAAGACACTGGGAAACGCCGGAGTGTTCACTGTCTACCGGAACGATCTTTCCTCCGGGAGATCCTGCTGCGGCTTTCATCACCAATTCTCCGGCAAGTACCAGAACTTCCTTACTTGCCAATGCGACATGCTTACCGGCTTTGAGCGCCGCAAGAACCGGCTTTATCCCCGCAGTACCGATTATGGAACAAAGTACCATATCGACCTCCGGCTGAGTCACAGCTTCAGTCATTGCCTCAATACCGCAGCCGACAGAAGCCCGGCTGCCGATAAGCTGTTTCAATCCCGGGAATTTTTCTTCAGAAGCAGTTATCACCTGCCGGGGCGAAAGCAAGTCACATTGACGGGATAATTCGTCGATATTATTGCATGCCGCCAGCGTATGGACAGCATACTTATCTTTATTTGCCGAGAGAACATCTGCGGCACTGCGCCCGATAGAACCGGTAGCACCGAGAACCACAACCTGAATCACGACCGGATCCCTTTCAGTTTTTGTACAAATACCATGCAAGATACGCCAATGCAGCAGAGAGCATCAACAGTATAACGATAATAACTCCGGAAATATTGCGCCGGACAAAAAGAAATGTGTTGCGCAGAACAGTCGCTTTTTCAGCAACGGCGGCATACCCGGCCAGTGATGCGTTGATATCGGAACGCATTTCCATTGCATCCTTATAACGGTCTGCCGGGTCAAGCGCCATCGCTTTCAGACAGATCGCTTCAAGTCCGGGTGGGAACTGCTGACCGCTCAGTGAAGGGGGAATTATTTTGCCCATCACTGTACGGCGCAAAATCTCCTGCTGTGACAATCCGGCAAACGGGGAATCCAGAGTAAGAATGGCATAGAGAATACCGCCGAGCGCATAGATATCAGCAGCTTTCCCCGGCGGATATGCTCCGGAAATCAATTCAGGTGCCATATAACCGGGAGTTCCTTTTATCTGTCCGGCTTCACCGGTGGAAATATCTCCGGATAATCCCCAGTCAATCACCTGCACTTCGCCGTAATCTCCGCAATGGATATTCCCCGGCTTGAGATCGAAGTGACAAACGCCCATCGAGTGAGCAAACGCAACCGCGTTGCAAACGCGTACAAACATCTGGATCAAACGGGTTTGCGGGAATTTTTCCAACGTCTCCTTATCTCCGGAACGCTGACGTTTGAGCAGAACCGCCAGCGTTGCGCCCCGCAGATATTTCATCGTAAAAAACGGCGAACCGGAACTATCCACACCGATATCATAAACCGGAACGATATTCGGGTGTTCAAGTTTGGCAGTGATCTTTGCTTCGCGGACAAAACGGTTCAAATCCCGTACCGGACGGTCACGGAAATCAGGCATGATCGCCATCGCCACATCCCGGTCAGTATCCCGGTCATGCACGAGAAGAACCCCCTTCATTCCGCCGAAACCGATACTGCGGATGAATTTATAACGCTCCTGCGGTTTCAGCGGCAAAGAGGAAACAAGATCATCAGGGTTCTCATCTTCGCCGGAACCGTTGTCAAGCACGATCGTCCGGTCCACACCGGTATCAGGCACGTTCAAGAACCGGTCCGGATTCGCCACGGACTACCTCCGCAGTTATTGTGCAACGGGTCTTACCCTTGCGGTCGGGAGCAGTAAACATGATATCGAGCATCAGTTTTTCCATCAGCGCACGCAGACCGCGGGCGCCGGTTCCACGCTGAACAGCACGGTCGGCAAGTTCTTCCAACGCTTCCGCAGTAAACTGCAAATCGACATTTTCCATCGCCATAAGACGGCGGTACTGCTTGACAAGCGCGTTTTTCGGCTCCTGCAAAACCCGGACAAGCGCTGCTTTGTCAAGCGGCTCAAGCGCAGTAAGAACCGGCAGACGTCCGATCAATTCCGGGATCAAGCCGAAATGAACGAGGTCTTCGGGTTCACATTCACTGAAAAGTTTGCCCACGTTATCGGTATCTTCCTCAACAGCTTTCTTTTCCGCTCCGGCGTTGTCACCGAAACCAAGCACACGGCGGCCGCGGCGGCGTTTTACCACCTTATCCAAACCGACAAATGCTCCGCCGCAGATAAAAAGGATATTGCTGGTATCAATGTGCAAAAACTCCTGATTGGGGTGCTTGCGTCCGCCCTGCGGCGGAACATTGGCAACTGTTCCCTCAAGTATCTTCAGCAGTGCCTGCTGCACACCTTCGCCGGAAACATCACGGGTAATGGAAGCATTTTCACCTTTACGCGAAATTTTATCCAGTTCGTCGATATAAATAATACCGATCTGAGTGCGCTCAAGATCATTATCCGCAGCCTGATACAGCCGCAACAGGATATTTTCGACATCTTCACCGACATAACCGGCTTCTGTAAGTGTAGTTGCATCGGTTATGGCAAAGGGGACATCAAGCATTTTGGCAAGTGTCTGCGCAAGCAGAGTCTTTCCGCTGCCGGTCGGTCCCAGAAGCAGAACATTACTCTTATCAAGCTCAACATCAGCAAGCTCTTCGGGCAGATCGGCATCAGCTCCGGAAAACTTTGCCTTCAAACGGGCGTAGTGATTGTGGACCGCAACTGAAAGAACCTTTTTCGCCTGTTCCTGACCGATAACAAAGCGGTCAAGCTCAGCTTTTATCTTCTGCGGAGAAGGAACATTCAAATCGGCAATGGGGGAGTTTTTCCCCTTTGCCGGATTTTTCCGCCCCTGAACATCGGAAATTATTTCATACCCCTTGCAGACACACTCGGAACAAATATCCAGACCGTCATACATACTCGGAATAAAAAATACTCCTTTTTTCTGTCCGGGCTCTGCTCCGCAAAATGCGCAAGTGTGTTTATCTCTGGATTTTGCCATTATTTCCCCTTGACTTTTCCGGGATTCAGAACTTTGTCAATAAGATTGTATTCACACGCTTCCTGAGCGCTCATAAAGAAGTCGCGTTCAGTATCTTTGCAGATTTTTTTGACCGGCTGACCGGAGTGCGATGCAAGAATGCCGTTGAGCATCTCTTTCAGACGCAGGATCTCTTTTGCCTGAATGTCGATATCCGCAGCAGTCCCTTCGGCACCGCCCCAGGGCTGGTGGATCATGATACGGCTGTTGGGCAGGGCAAAACGTTTGCCCGGAGCCCCTGCCGCAAGAAGAACCGCACCCATGCTGGCACACTGACCGAGACAGTAGGTGCGCACATCGCAGGAAACAAGCTGCATAGTGTCATAGATCGCCAGTCCGGCGGTGACAGAACCGCCGGGACTGTTGATATAAAGTTCAATGTCTTTTTTAGGATCTTCCGCCTGAAGGAAAAGCAGCTGGGCAACAATCAAACCGGCGACCTGATCGTCGATCGGAGTACCAAGCAAAATGATCCGGTCTTTCAAAAGACGGCTGTAAATATCAAATGCACGTTCCCCCTGGCCGCTCTGTTCAATAACAGTCGGCACCAAATAAGAATTTGTTTTTTTCATACTTTTCTCCTCAGTTCCTCATTTACAGACATTGACGGCAGGACCGCGATCAGCCGATCGCGGTTTCAGTCAGTTTTTCAAGGACTTTGCCGTTGATTATATCCATGCGCAGTTCGTCGATGGAGCCGGATTTTTCCAGCATGTCGCGCAGTTCGCGGGGTTTGCAGCCGTAGTAGCGGCTCATCATCTGAAGCTGTTCGTCAAGCTCCTGCTCGTCAACGGAGATCTTTTCCAGTTTGGCGATCTGACGGAGGATGAGGGCGCGGCGGACAGATTTTTTGGCATCATCTTCAACAGCGGCGCGGTGATCGGCAAGTTCAGCCTTGAATTTTTCGGCATCTTCTTCACTCTTGACAACTTCGCGTGCTTTCTGCTGGACAAGTTTCTGGACTTCATTTTCAACCAGAGCTTCGGGCAGAGCAAAATCGTTGGTCTGCTCGTTCAGTTTGGCGAACACGGCTTCAGAAGCATTGCGGCGCTGCTGATTTTTCGCATCCAGTTCCAGACCTTTGCGGATATTGTCGCGCAGAGTATCAAGATCTTTGCTGCCGGTACGCTCGACCAGTTCTTCGTCGGTGAGCTTTTTGCGGCGCTGGATGGCAGAAACTTTGACGGTGTAGTTGACTTTTTTACCCGCAAGAGCTTCTTCGCGGTAATCCGCAGGATACTCAGCTTCAAAGGTGTATTCTTTGCCGACTTCGGCACCGGTGAGAGCCTTGATGCAGCCGGGGATATTTTCCGGCTCATTGAGCCACATGAAGGCATCAGCCGCTTCGATCTGACGTTTCAATGAAGCACCGGCATCTTCGGGAAGTTCAAAGTCGCCTTTGTAATCGACTTTCAGCATATCTTCAGCCTGAGCGGCGCCTTCGGCATCAGCATAGGTGCCGTACATGGCGCGGTACATATCGAGACGTTCTTCGATGGCTTTATCTTCGACAGCATCCAAGGGGACATCAACTTTCAGATTATTGTAGTCGCCGGGATCGACTTCAGGAGCGACGACACCTTCCATAGTGAAAGAAAATTCTTCACCGGCTTTGATTTCGCCGAATTCTTTGAAGCGCAGAGAAAGAAGATCAAGGGTCTCGTCGCTTTCGATCTTTTCGATCGCGGCACCGACAAAACGGTTGCGCAGTTCTTCATTGATTTCAGCAGCATATTTCTTGCTGACCATGCCGCGGGGGGCTTTACCGGGACGGAATCCGGGGATGCTCGCTACGCCGGCGATATAAGAAACGACTTTATCCGCTTCGCTTTTGGCGGCAGCCGCATCAATTTTCACTGCAAATTCTTTGGTGCAGACTCCGCTCTCTTTGATTTCGAGAATGATCAAATCATTCAGTTTTCCAGCCATCTTGTGACCTGCCTTTCTTTATTTATGATAAAAATGTTAAATTACCAGTACAGTTCAATATACACTGCCATTTTTATACTATACCTCCTGAGAGTGTTTTTTACAACCTTTTTTACGATTTTTCCGGCATAAAAAGTGCAGCTTTGTAAAAAAAAATTGGAATCCGCGCCATTTGTGTGTTATATTATCCAAAATGCAATAACATTCTTGACGGTTCAGAGGTATTTGAAATGAAAAAATTTTTGTTCCTTTTTCTGTTGGCAGTATGTGCCGGATGTATTCAGGTGGATTACACCGGAAGAAAATTTGCGCCGACCGGCAATGTCAAACATTACCTTTCTCTTGAAGAATTCAAAGCGAAAGTCAATCAGGATGATTACACCCTCATCGGCCGCTTCACCGCGACCGCCGGAAGAAAGAAACATCCGCTGGATGTGGAAGAAAAGATTCTGGAATACTCCCGCGAGTTCGGCGGCGATATCCTCTGCAATGTCGATTGGCAGAAACGTGACCACGGCCACTACGACAAAAGCAAGCATGAATTCGGCGCTCCTGATCCGCATAAACGGATACACAAACCGGAAGAATTGGCAAAATTCGGTCCGATTGTTCCTCTGACTGCCGACAAGGAAAAGGGATTGCGTTTAGTCTACACCTTCTACCTCTACAAAAAGAGCGCAGACGTCAAAGAACAGCTCAAGAAGTAAGTTTCACTCTTTTTCTTCAAAATTGCCGCATTCTCCCATAGGGTCGGCTTCTTTATCTGTCAAAGCGCAGACCGTTTTGAACGGGTGAACGATAAAGTGGCGGCAGTTGCGGCAGAAACGGGTGTCGGCACTGCCGGCAAGTTCAACTTTTTCCGGAAGTTCATCCCCAAGAAGCGTTGCGAGACGGTTCTTTGATTCAGAAACCTTTGAGTCTGTTCCGTCTGAAGCAGACTCTTTTTTCCATTCTGCTCCGCAAAGCGCACAATATCCGACCTCACCGACGACCTTCCAGCCGTCGGTTTTCAGTCTCTTTTTCGGAAAACTTTCCTCATTGCACACAGGACAGCGCATTACAGCTCAAGCTCCTTTTATTTCGGGAATGATCACTATCTTATTTTTATCCAGCTCGACCGATGCTCCGGAAGCATCGGCAAAGCTCCCCTTGAGAATCTCCTCTGCAAGCGGGTCTTCGATCCAGTGTTCCACGGCACGGCGCAAAGGACGCGCCCCGTATTCCGGTTCAAAATCTTTTTCCAGCAGGAAATCTTTCACCTTGTCACTGACACTCAGGGTCAAACCTCTTTCAGCAAGTTTTTCACGCAGTTTATCCAGTTCAAGGTCGATTATACGGATGAGCGCATCTTTATCCAGATGGCGGAAGATCACCAGTTCATCAAGACGGTTGATAAACTCCGGCTTGAAATATTTTTTGGCGATCGCCTGAAGCCGCTCTTCCATTTTCACAGCTTCGGTAATGGCATCAGTGGCAAAACCGAGCGTTCCGGTACCGGCGATCTCTGCCGCACCGACATTACTGGTCATGATAACAATGGTGTTGCGGAAGTCGATCTTTCTGCCGAGAGTATCGGTGATGCGCCCTTCTTCCAATATCTGCAACAGAATATTTATCACATCCGGATGAGCCTTTTCTATTTCATCGAACAGCACGACTGAATAGGGATGACGGCGCACCTTTTCCGTAAGCTCACCGCCGTCGCCGTGACCGACATATCCCGGAGGAGAACCGACCAGACGGGAAACATTGAATTTTTCCATGTACTCAGACATATCTATCTGGATAAGTGCATCGGAGTCACCGAAAATAAATTCCGCAAGTGCCTTTGCCAGCAGGGTTTTACCGACACCGGTCGGACCGAGAAAGAGAAATGAACCGATCGGACGGCGGGGATTTTTCAATTCCGCTCTCGAACGGCGCAACGCTCTGGAAATTGCGGTCACAGCACTGTCCTGACCGACGACGACACGTTTAAGTTCACTTTCCATACGCAGAAGTTTGGCACTTTCGCCTTCTTCAAGCTGCTGTACCGGAACTCCGGTAAGTTTGGCAATGACCGTTGCTATATCCGCCGGTGAGACAGGAGTGTAAGTATCTTTTTTCACACTTTTCCAACGGGAAATGCGTTCTTCGATTTCCGCTTTCAACTTCCGCTCTTCGTCACGGAATGCCGCTGCCGCCTCAAAATCCTGATTGGCAACAGCTTTTATCTTCTTTTCCGCGACTTCGGTTATCTGTGCTTCAAGCGCCTCTGTATCCGGCGGAGGGATAACCTGGGATATGCGCGCTCTGGAACCTGCCTCATCCATAACGTCGATCGCTTTATCAGGCAGAAATCTGCCGCTGATATAACGGTCGGAAAGTTTCACGGCACTTTCCAAAGCACCGGGCAGATAGCGCACATGGTGATGATTTTCATAAGTTTCTTTCAATCCTTCAAGGATTTTCACGGAATCTTCGATCGAAGGAGGATTGACCATCACCGGCTGAAAACGGCGTTCCAGTGCGGCATCTTTTTCAATTCCCTTGCGGTACTCATCAAGCGTAGTGGCTCCGACACACTGCAATTCACCGCGGGAAAGTGCCGGTTTTATGATATTTGCCGCATCCATCGCCCCTTCAGCACCGCCGGCGCCGACGATAGTGTGCAGTTCATCTATAAACAATATGACTTTGCCGGAGTTGCGGACTTCATCAATGACTCCTTTGATACGTTCTTCAAACTGACCGCGGTACTTTGTTCCGGCGACCATCAGCGGCAGATCAATGGAGTAGATCATCTTGTCAGCAAGCAGATCCGGAACCTTCTTTTGTGCGATTGCCTGAGCAAGACCTTCAAGGATAGCGGTTTTTCCGACTCCGGCTTCGCCGATAAGGACAGGATTGTTTTTCGTCCGGCGGCAGAGGATCTGTATAACACGCTCGATTTCATCACTGCGTCCGACGACCGGATCAAGTTTCCCTGCTTCAGCAAGAGCCGTAAGGTTGCGCCCGAATGCTTCAAGCGCGGTAAAATTTGATGCCTGAGCGCGCTCAAAGTTACCGGATTCACCATCGGAGTTATCATCATCCGGATCATCCGGCAGATAATCCGGGTCAAGCGCTTTGATCACAGCACGGCGGATTTCCGCAGCATCCAGCCCGAAGTTGCGCATCAAACGTGAAGCCTGACTGCTGCCTTCGCAAAGCAGACCGAGCAGAAGATGCTCAGTTCCGATAAAATTATAGTTCATCGCTTTAGCTTCAGCGGCGGCAAGTTCCAGAACTTTTCCCAGTCCGCTGGTCATGGCAAGGTCACCTGCCTGCATGGTGGTTTCCCCCTGCCCGCAGCTCTTTTCGACCTCCAGCCGCAGTGCTTCAAGATTCACACCGCGCTCCTGAAGAACATTCACTGCCACACCGTCACCGAGTGCAAGCAGTCCGAGGAGCAGATGCTCCGTACCGACATAACCGTGATTGAAACGCATGGATTCCCGTTTGGCAAGCATAAGCACCTGACGGGCACGCGGAGTCAATTTATCAAATCCGCCATTGGGTTTATCTTTCATAATACACCTCTGTTCTGCAAAAAAATATCATCTGCTGAAAGTAATATAAGCCGTTAATATGCAGTTTTCAATATAAAGTCACTTTTTCGGCTCATAATAGTCTTCGTGTTCCGGCACAAACGACGGCAGTGTCGGCAGCAGGAAGAACAACACCAGCAGCATGACCCCGTTTACAAGGAAAAATGTCTGATATCTGCTGATTTCCCTGCCGAAAAAATTCCATACCGGAGCAAGCATCGTTGTTCCGAGAACAAGCGAGGTTGCAGTTCTTCCGACCGCGCCGCCGATACTGCTGTAAGTCTGCACGAATGCCATCGCCATCGTCTTGTTTCCCGGACGGGCAAGCGCCAGAAGTTCTGCGGAGTTGTTGCAGGTGAACACACTTGTGGCAAACTGATTGCAGAATACAGCCGCACCGATGATAACGGGGAAAAACGGAACCGATTTATCAACAAAGAAAAGCACCCCCGCGACAAGCAGAAAAGTACAATGGGCAAAAAGTTCCAGATATTTCAGTTTGAACCGGTCAAGAAAACGGCCGTAGCAGAAGTAACCGACGACCATACCGGCAATGGCAACGGATGAGATGATCTGAACCGTTCCTTTATTCATCTGTACAAATCTGTCCAAATACATATAAGTAAGCGGGATCACCGATGTATATGCCATCGTGAAAAGAGCAAGATAGACGGAATAAGCGGTCAATGGACCGTTTTTCATCGCAGTTTTCAGTCCCTTGCGGATATCCGGAGTTTCAGGCTGGGCATTCTGATTATCAGGGAAACGGGAAATACAGTAATCCCTGACCAGCATCAGTACGCCTGCTGAAGCGATGACCGCCTGTAAAAAGATAATGGAAAGATGGCGCTGTATCACCAGACCGATAATGAAGAAAATGATTCCGGTGAAACAGGTGTAAAGGAAACGCATGGTTCCGAAAAATCTGCCTCTGTCCTGCGGACGGAGAAACACATCAAGCAGCGGATACCACGCGGCACCGTAGGTACAGCGCTGAAAACAGTAGATTATACAGCCGAGCAGAGCAACATATTTTCCGGCGGCTCCGAAGAAAGGAGCAGACGCCATCATCAGGAATCCGGCACAGCCTATGATACAGCTGCAATGAACAACTTTTTTCCTTCCGAAACGGTTGTTTATCGCACTGGCGGGAATATAAAGTATCGCGCCGAGAATACCGGTGACGCTGGTGCTGAACATGGTGAGCATGTCCCCGGCATTTATCATCGAAAAGAAGATGATTATAATAGCGCTGCTGTCGAGCATCACTTCTGAAACACACCCTGCCAAACAGGCAAAATAAGCATAAATCCTGCCTCTGCGACGCTCTTTATCGCTCAAAGTTTCTGCAAATGTCATAAAAAAACCCCACCTTTCCATATTTATTTGAATCCGAGAAGATCCAGTTTTTCTCTTATTTCCTGCGGAGCATTTATTACGGTATAGGCGGAAAACTCCCGCCGTATCCAATAGCTGCCGCGCAACATTTCAAAATTTTCCGGAGCATTGCGTAATGCCTCACAATCCCGGCGGATATCGTAAGCATGCAGGATCGCTTTTTTCAAAGCCTCTGCGGGCGACTGAACTCCGGCAAGATCGATCACCGGAGCATATACCGGTTCCGGCAGAACTTCGGGTTTCCATGAACACAATTCACTTATTCCGAGTTCACGGGCGATAAACTGCACCGCCGCCGCCGTACCGTTGGCTTTGCCGTCGGCAGAGTAACCGGCAATATGGGGAGTCCCGAAATCGACAGTGTCAAGAAGTCCTTTGCTCAAATCCGGTTCATTGGGCCACACATCCATAAGCGCGAAGGAGATTTTTCCTGTTTTACGGGCATGGATAAAAGCCGCTTCATCGACAACTTCGCCGCGGCAGCTGTTGAAAAAATATGCGCCGTCACGCATTTTCCGGAAAAACTCCCCGTCTGCCATGTTGACAGTAGGATATTTCCCTGCCCGTTCCAGAGGAACATGCAAAGTAACGATATCGGATTTTGCAAGCAGTTCATCAAGTTCCACAAATCCGCCGGAGCCCTCTTTTTCAGCTCGCGGGGGGTCATTCAAAAGGACATTCATCCCCAATGCCTTTGCGGCAACGGCGACACGGCTGCCGACATGCCCGGCACCGATGATTCCGATCGTCCGCCCGTCAAGAGCCATACCGGAAGCCGCAAGTGCGCTTGAAATGTAATTTTTCACACTGTCAGCGTTGCAGCCGGGAGCGTTGCTCCACTTTATTCCGCACTCAGCAAGTTCAACAGAGTTCATGTGGTCAAATCCGATGGTGGCAGTCGCGGCAAAACGGACACGGCTGCCGCCGAGAAGCGCCTTGTCACAACGGGTACGGGTCCGGACGATGAGCGCATCGGCATCAGCGACATCAGCCGGAGTTATCGACTTACCCGGCAGATAAACGACCTCTGCAAATTTTTCAAAAACTCCCCGCAGATAAGGGATTTTATCATCAGCAACGATTTTCATAAATTTCCGCATTCTCCCAACAGCACCCGGTCACGCATCATCATCGCCGCTCCGCGGGCGGTATCCGCAGGAGCGAGGGTGGATATTTCAATTTTCAACTCTTTGACCGCTTCAGGGAAACAGCGCAGTTCCAATTCCCGCCGCAAAGAGTCGGTAAGGAAAGTTCCGAGACTGGCAAATTCACCTGAAATAACGATCATTTCCGGATTCAGCAGCATAACTGCCACACTCAAAGCATTACCGAGGTCACGGCACAACTCATCAGCGATGATACGCACTCCGCGGTTGCGGGCGGCATATTCAGCGAAGACCTCCATGGAAAACTTTACCGGCAGACCGCCGAGATCGACTCCTGCGGCGCGGGATTCGGCAATTTTTTCAGCCAGACCTGCCGGACTGGCAACAGACTCAAGACAGCCGCAGTTGCCGCATTGACAGCGGACTCCGCCGGGATGGACAACGATATGACCGATTTCCATCGCCCGACCGGAACTGCCGACAAAAAGCTCACCTTTTTTGATAAAACCGCCGCCGATACCGTTTTCAGTGACAAAATTGAAGATACTTTCCGGAGCATCCGGCAGACGCTGGATAAACTCCATACGGGTTTTCACCATGGCTTCGGGCCAGATCTGAGAAGGCAGTCCGGAAGCATTTTCAAGCATTTTTCCGGTATCAAGTTCCTGCCACGGCGGAATATTCACTGCCCGGATGGAGCGGTTTTTCTCAATATCCACCAAACCTGGGTCGGCAAATCCCAGACCGCGGACAAGATGCCAGTTTTCTCCGGCAAGTTCCCGGAGATGCTGAAGGACCTCAAGTATCTCCCTTTTGACCTCAACCAGCGTGCGCCGCTCCGTTGCCGGGTGGACGACGGAATGGATAACTTCACCGTTGGCGTCGATTATCACCCCGGTACAGCCGGTAAGATGAAGTTCCACGCCGACGATATGACAGCAATCGGCAGAACAGAACAATTCCGGAGCTTTCCTGCCGGTTTTCTTTCCCTTGCGCTCCGGCTCCTGAATTATCCCTTCGGCTTTCAATTCGTCGATCGCCTCAAAGACAGTCGCCGCCCGGATACCGGTAAGATTGACCAGTTCCGGACGGGTGGCTTTGCCGTAAAGCAGCAAGTGGCGCAGTAAAATCTGCTTGAGTTCGTTGCGGCGGCTCATTTCAAATTCAGCACATCCTGCATATCATAAAGTCCGGCAGGAGCATCGAGAAGATACTCCACCGCCAGAAGCGCACCTCTTGCGAACATATCGCGGCTGGATGCCTTGTGTGAAAGCTCCAGACGTTCACCTTCGGCTGAGAAGATGACCGTGTGATCTCCGACGACATCACCGCCGCGCAGGGCGTGCATACCGATCTCTTCCGCAGGACGTTTGCCGACCATTCCGGCTCTGCCGTTTTTCACCGCCTGATCGTAGTGCCATTTGCGGGCCTGACAGACGACTTCACCGAGACGGTAAGCTGTGCCGCTGGGAGCATCAAGTTTTTTGTTGTGGTGCATTTCAACGATTTCCACGTTGTAATCAATTCCGAGGAATGCGGCAGCTTCACTGACAAGTTTGAAAAGCAGATTCACACCGACACTCATATTGTTGGCGGCGACGATCCTGCCGTTTTCCTCATCGGCAAGGCGTTTGAGTTCGGCTTTATCTTCCGCCGTGAGTGCGGTGGTACCGATTACCATGGCGCAGTTTTTGCTGACCGCAACTTTTGCGGCTTCGATCACACCGCCGGTGGCAAAGTCGATAACAGCTTCAGCATCCGGAGTAAGAGCTTTTTCCAGAGAATCGGTGATAATGACACCGGTCTCGCCGCATCCGGCAACGATACCGGCATCCTGCCCGACGAAGGGGGAACCGGGGAACTCAACGGCTCCGGCAAGTTTAAGTTCCGGACTGGAAACGACATTGTCCACGAGACGGCGGCCCATTCTTCCGGCGGCGCCGATAATTACAACTCCGTGCATAAAAAAATCCTCCATGGGTAAAAATTTCAAAACTGTAACGCATGATATATAATATAGTCAAAAAGAACGAGCAATTCAAGCGAAAAAACTTGAAAAAAACGATTAACTGTGCTATGGTATACAAAATGTAATTTTATGAGAGGTTCAAATGCGTTGTCTTAACTGGTATGTTACCAAATCATTTTTGATCACATTCTTCATGGCGATATTGATTCTGACCTTTGCCATGACCGGTGCAAACATGATAAAAGCACTGGAATTTATCGCCAGAGGTGTGCCGCTTTCAGCATTCTGCAAATACATTCTTTATCTGCTGCCGCGGGTGCTGACCTTCACGGTTCCGTGGGCGGTAATGGTCTCGGTGGTGCTGATTTTCGGCAGGATGTCCGCCGACAACGAGATCACTGCGATGCGTGCCTGCGGTATAAGCATCATGCAGATATTGAGTCCGCTTCTGGTGATGACTTTTGTACTGACGGCATTCTGTCTCTATCTGCAAGTGGAAATCGGTCCTCCGCTGTTGTGGAAATCACGCAGTCTGCTCAATAACGAAGCGATGCTG
This sequence comes from Lentisphaerota bacterium, assembly GCA_015061615.1. Classification (GTDB taxonomy): domain Bacteria; phylum Verrucomicrobiota; class Lentisphaeria; order Victivallales; family Victivallaceae; genus UBA1784. The sequence goes on along the minus strand of SUWE01000014.1, from coordinate 25,077 downwards.
CGCCCGACGGCACTGTTTGCTCCCGGCAGTCCGTTCAGTCACCACATGGGCAACGGCAACATGATCGTTATCACAGTGGATGACCGTATCGGCGACAATGAGCTTAAAGGAGTTCTCTTTTTCCAGACCGATGAACGGGGCAATATCCAGCAGGAGATCAATGCGACACGCGGAACTATCAACACCGATACCGATTCAATGATAATCCGTTTCGACCTTTTTGACTGCATGTTCACCGACCGCAGGGAAAACTCCCAGAAAGGAGTTTCACGCGGATACGCGGAAAAATTATCCTTTGAGTTCAACTACGGCAAACAGGTAAACGCGGAGCGTATCAGCGAAAGAGCAAAATATATGCCGGTGACCGGATTGCTCGGCGAGATCCGCAGAACAAAAATCGCCGGACAGGATACCACCAGATTGGAAATCGAACTGAACAAACGTATTGCATTTGCGCTTTCACCGATAGCATTTCTTCTGCTCGGTATGCCGCTTGCCATCCGCACCAGCCGCAGAGAGACTTCCATCGGTATATTTATAAGCATCATTCTGGCGGCAGTCTACTTTTTCTCGATCATTCTCTTTGAGTCTCTGGATAATGTTTCGTGGATATATCCCCAGTATCTGCTGTGGATACCCAATATCGTCTTCCAGATAATCGGAGCGGTCATGACCTACCGCATATCCCAGAGGTAAGAACGTTCATGCGACTGATTTTGCAGATAATCATCATATGTCTGCTTGCAGCGAACTGTTTTCTCTTTTACACGATGACAGTCAGCTTCGACCGGGCAAGAAAAGCGAATGTCATTCTTGCCGGAAAACTGCAAACTGTTTCAGGAGCAAAAACTCCCGCTGAAAAATCCCGCCGTTCCGGAGACTTTGCCAACCGGGAGTATTTTTCCCCTGATGCCGTCGACGGCGGTGAACTGGTGACGGTGATATCATCCGACCCGCCGGGGTTGAATCCGCTTCTGACCAACGAAAAATCAGCTTCGGATATATTCGCGCTCTGTTCGCTCACACTTGCAGAAAGAGATTGGAAACACCGGGAAAAATACCGCCCGGTACTGGCGGAAAGCTTCTCGATTTCACCGGACAACAAAAGTTACCGAATCAAATTGCGCAAAGGGGTGAAGTGGCAGTCATTCACCGATCCGGATACCGGAATTTTTCATCCGGCAAAAGAGATCACCGCTCACGATATAAAATTCACGGTCGATACGATTCTCGATCCCGGAGTAAACTGCGCCGCGTTGCGCGGATACTATTCTGATATCAGTGAAGTGAAGATCATCAACGATCATGAGTTCATTGTTTCGTGGAAAAAAGAGTATTACGGTTCCAAAGCCTCCACTTTATCACTCTTTCCCCTGCCCCGCCACTTCTATTGCCCGGATAGGAAATTCGATGCGCAGAAATTCAACAATGCCCACAGCAAAAACCGTATGATAATCAGTTGCGGAGCATACATCCTGCGTTCATGGGAAAACTCCAAAGAGATCGTACTGGAAAGAAATCCGGATTATATCGGCTTTGACTTCGGCGCCGCACCGCCGATACCCAGACGGATATTCAAAATAATAAAACTGCCCAACACCCGTTTTCAGGCATTGCTTGCCGGTAAAATAAATCTGCTCGGACTCTCTGCGGAACAGTGGTTCACCCGCACCGATACGCCTGAGTTCAACTCCGGAGCGATCAGAAAAATCCGTTACCCTGATTACACCAGTTACAATTACATCGGCTACAATCACAAAGTCCACTGTTTCGGTGATGCCGCAACGCGCCGTGCGCTGACGATGCTGGTCAACCGTCAGGCGATACTTGACAAACTCTACTTCGGCTGCGGAAAAATTTCCAAAGGACCGTTCATTCCCGGTTCAGTTTACTCAGACAGCAAACTTGAGCCGCTGCCGTTTGCACCGGAAGAAGCGAAGAAACTTCTTGCCCAAGCCGGTTGGAAAGATACCGACGGCGACGGTATTCTTGAACGGGATGGAAAAAAATTCACCTTTACCATGCTCCAGATTTCCGGAGCGACCACCCAGCACCGGATGCTGCTGATGGTGAAAAACGATTTTGCCGCCGCCGGGATCGATATGAAGTTGCAGACGGTGGAGTGGAACGTCCTGCTTGAAAGATTGAAAAATCAGAAGTTTGAAGCCTGCTCCCTCGGCTGGGCAAACAGTGATGATCCTGATCTTTATCAGATATTCCATTCCAGCCAGAGCAATATCGGCGGGGATAACTTCATCTCGTTCCGCAATAATGAACTGGATAAACTCATCGTCGATCTGCGCCGTGAGTTTGATATGGATAAGAGAATAAAAATGAATCACCGCATCGAAAAACTCATCCACGAAGAACAGCCGTACACATTTCTCTTCTGCTTCGATTCTCTGGTGGCTGTATCAAGTCAATTCAAAAATATCAAATTGTACCCCAACAGGATCTATCCGATAAGTTTTTATTGGCAGGAAGATGAAAAAAATGAGTGATACACTTCCTGAAAAGTGGACAGAGTTCATGAAAAGTGCCGGAGTGGACGAAAGTTTGTGGCAAACTCCGCTGGCAATGGTTGCCGCACGCAGAAAAGAGTGTACTGTCTTTCCGCCTGAAGGAAAGATTTTTTCCGCGTTCAAGCTGACTCCACCTGAAAATGTCAGAATCGTTCTGCTCGGTCAGGACCCGTACCACGATGACGGTCAGGCGGAAGGGTTGGCATTTTCCGTACCGGACGGCACGCCGCTGCCGCCGTCTCTGCGGAATATTTTCAAGGAGTTTGAAAGCGATCTCGGACGCCCTGCCCCCGTTTCCGGTCATCTTGGCAAATGGGCTGAAAGCGGAGTATTGCTTATCAATGCAGTGTTATCAGTAGATGCACACACACCGGGCAGTCACGCTTCATTCGGCTGGGAAAAGTTTACTGATGGAGTTATTTCCGCATTGAGCAGAGAAAAAAGCGGTATCGTTTTCATGCTCTGGGGCGGCTTTGCAAGAAAAAAAGTTCCGCTGATAGATAAAAACAAACACACGATAATCGAAAATGCCCACCCTTCGCCGCTGTCAGCATACCGGGGTTTTTTCGGCAGCAAACCATTTTCTGCCGCCGAAAAAGCGTTAAAAAACTGGCAGTGGCAAACAGATTGAAGTCAAAGGAGAATATATGGCACGCTTCATAGATATAAGTAAAACCGATAATCATTATTTTGCAGACAGCAACGGAAAAACATGGATACCGACAGGGTGTAACCTCTGCTTTTTCCGCAACAGTGAAAATTTTCCTGATGAAACTGTCATGGCAACCTATAAAGAGTGGCTTGCGAACTTTGCCGCCGCTGGAGGAAACTTCATTCGCATCTGGCTGGGTGTGCCGTTTTTCGATGTGATGCCTGAAAAACCTGGTCAATATGACAGGAAAAACACTTCACATATCCGTTTTATCATAGAAACATGTGAAACTCTCGGAATAAAAATAAAATTCACATTTGAGCATTTCCGCAGAATAATGCCTGATATAACTGATATTGAATCGTATGCGGGAGCTGCGCTTTTTCACAAACCGATTTACGGAGAACTCGTGCGGACAATGAGTGAATATTTTGCTTCAGAAGAGTGCAGAAAAATTTATCTTGACAGAGCAAAATATTTTGCAGAACAGGGTTTCGGCGACTCTGAAGCAGTCATTGCGTGGGAGTTATGGAATGAAATCAACAACACTGCTCCTATGGATGAGGTGGCAGAGTGGAGCGATTACATGATCGCTGAACTTCAAAAAATCTTCCCGAATCAAATGATTCTGCAGAATATAGGCAGTTTTTCCTGTCCATGGGCATATAAACTTTATGACTACCTTGCCGCAGTGAAAGACAATGGATTTTTACAAGTACACCGCTATCTTGATCCTGGTGCGGAAATAGAAGCGTGTTCAGGTGCAATGGATATACTCTGTTCTGATGCGGTACGGGAAATGCAGTTCCGTAACCCCAATATCCCTGTGATAGTTGCTGAGGTCGGCGCCTGTGAAGCCAATCACAGCTGCTATTCGCATCTGTATGAAATCGACAAAAATGGAACTTTACTGCATGACGGGATATTTGCCCCGTTCTTCTGCGGCAGTGCCGGATGCGGTCAATTCTGGCACTGGGACCATATATATATACACAAACACAATTTATGGCACCACTTTGCAAAATTCAATGAGGCAATAAGAGGTCTTGACCCTGCGGAGGAACACTTTAAACCATTCCACACCTCAACCACACGTACAAGAATTTACGGTCTTATCGGTAAAAAAACAGTCATATTCTGGGTACGGGATAAGGAAAGCAACTGGAAAAGCGAACTTGAAGAGGGAAAAGAAGCCCAAATAATTTCAGGCGAAATCCTCGATTCGGTCTATGGCGAAAACCAATTCTGCGACTGTTATCTGCCGTGGGAAGAGCGTCATATTAAAATCCAGCTTAAAAACGGGATTTGTGAATTTCCTGACTTCAAGCGCTCAATGGTCGTCCGCTTCACCCGATAATTTCAGAAAACAAAATGGGGCAGCTGCAAAACATTTAAGTTTACAGCTGCCGCGTTTTTATCATATCAAAAAAATCATTTTTTCACATTAACCTTGCCAAACTTCAGAGGGACAGCGTAACCGCCGCCAGCAAGTCCGCACCAATCCCTGCCCTGAGAACAAATATTAAGAGTAAAGTTTTCACCCTTTTTCACATTGACAAGTTGTTCCATTGTTTCCCATGGAACAGTAACTTTGAAATGGGCGATTTCAGAGTTGAAATCAGCTTCAGAATTCCATACAAAAGCCGATTTGATATCGGTAATCTTTTTGCCGTCGGGTTGAAAAACTGTCTTCACATCCATCTGAGTATTAAGTGTGTTGACAACAAGCTGGGCAAAGTTTTCAGTACCAGGTTTACCGAGAAAAACTTCGACGGCAACATCTTTCCACACAGCACCATCCCGTTTGGTAACGACCGATTTCTTTCCGATCTGATAGCGGACAGCAAAGTCGATACACACACCTTTATCGTTGACAATCAATTTTGCTGAATCAGGACGCAAGGGGGATTTCCATGTTTTCATCAGATCAACAGCCTGATTCCAATCAGGAGTTTCCCCTTTTTGCATATTTACCGCAATTTCCTGCGTGGGTTTGACATTGAGGAATTTATCTTTCATTTGAGCCATAAACTCATCATGAGTAAGGCGTTCAAGTTTGGCAAGATTGCCGCTTTCAAGTTTGATTATACCGCTGCCGGCAGCTTCAAAATCAAATTCAACAACAACACCACTCTGTTTGAAAGAGCATCCCCAGAGATTCTGAGCAGTCAATTTCAAATCGCGGATGACTGATTTTGAAAAATCAACTTTTACCTTTGCAGGAGTTTTTTCAGGATTGACCGCCAACAGCCACGATTTCTTTCTATCCGCAGAAACGATAACCTGAAATTCAGTTCCTTTACCATTTGAAACGGTAAAGGGATCTTTCAATTCCGGTCCGAGCAAACCATCGGTAATAGCGGCAACGGCTCTGGTAAGTTCACAAAAACGCGCCCATTCGACAGGATAGTCAACTGGTGTAAGGCGCAAAAGTTTTTCTGGCGCAAGAGTCGGATTCTTTTCCGCAACTTCCCACCACTGCAAACCTTTCACCCCGTGAATAAGCGGCAGAACAGTCATGGCACAAAGTTCATTGACACTTGGCATACGCTGATCTCTGCCATTCCATTTGAATGCCTGAGCAATGAACAGAAGCGGGCGGTTATTACTGTAAAAGCGCATATAGTCAATGGTATAGCCCATATCCGCAATACTTCCTCTTGAAACAGGATAGTGGTCAAGGCTCAAAATATCTGAAACGACAAAACAGTCGCGTGAGTTGGAATTGGCGGCAAAATTGACACTTGTCACCGTATTCGGCATGAGTGCTTTCATCAAAGCATTGAGCAATACAAATTTGCGGTAGGTAAATTCAGCGTGATTTTCAGGTTCATCAAAGAGGTGAATAAATGCAACATTGGCAGGGTTGAAATTCAACACATCGCGCACCTGACGATCAAATGCAAAACGGTCTCTGCCGCCGACAACATATTTGTCGGTACTGTAACGCCACCCTTTCCATTTCCAGTGAGATGTATTGCACCCAGTATCTTTATAGCGGGGATTATCTGGATTGAGTCCATAACAGAGAATTGGGAAAAATGGTTTGCCGTTCACCAGTATATTATTGTTTTCATCAATAACTTTTCCTGGTTTATGATAAGTCATGCCGTAATGCTCAAGCATTTTTCTGGCAAATTCTTCTGGAACAATATCGGGATTTTCCGCAAGAAGTTTTTCTCCGAATTCTGGAACAGGCTTGATTTCAGGAACCAGCGCGGCAAGTTTCAAAGCATCCACCGCATTGGGGTCAAACTTCAAATCAGCAGTCAACAAAAGAGAATCCCCCCAACCGCCGCCGAGACCTTCGCAGTTGAGGGTAAAAATAATTTCATCTTCTGTAAATGTACCGATTTCAACCCATTTCAGCTTCTGTTTTGCCAACTGGACTTTTTTTTTACCAAGTTGAACGGCAACGGGATTGCCGCTTGAAAAACGCATAAAACATTTATACATGGCGGCTTTACCTGGCTTGGCAATTCGGAATGAATACTCCATATCATTATACCAGATACCTTTGCCGCCGAGTGATGAATTACTTTTGACCTTCCACGGACCTTGAATATTTTCCAGTTCCAGACGGTAAGTTTCCTGCAAAACAGGAGAAACGGCAAGAGTATTTTCAGCTCCGTTTTTTCCGTAAACTCGGATTTCAGAAATCATCATTGTCATCGGTTTACTGTTGGAACAGACTATTTTAAGCGCAGCTGCCTTTTTGCCGACTTTGACACTTACGGCATAAGGTTTATTCTCTTTAAGTTCATTCTGCGTTGCCGCCGCAGGAGTTTCCCAGAGCCATTGATTATCTTTCTTTGCAGCCGCAGAGTAAACCTCAATTTTTTCAATCAAGGCACTTTTTCGGGGATACTGCCAGATTTCAACATACTCAACATCGCTCAATCCGCCAAGATCAAGCTCAACGATAATCTCTTTATTGTGCCGTGTCCAGTCATAAGTGCGCACAACAGAGTTGAAATTGCCGTCATTGAGCGATTTGGTTTTATTATGTTTAACAAATGCTGGAACTTCATAGACACCTGTCTTTTCAACGATGACAGGGGACTTTTCATTCAAATTTTTGTCAGTACCTTTTATCTGCTGATTTTTCCAGTACTTCCCTTTCATGCTCATCTTTTCGACCTTGTAATTGAGCATATCAGCAGATGAACTCAAAGTACAAAGAGCAACTGCGGAAAATAAAAATGACCTGAACTTCATAATAAACTCCTTTTTTCCCGAAATTAATATGTTACAAGCTGACCGTTGACAACAACTTTATAGAACTGACGGGTGGGTGCATTTTCCACATGATCAGGTGATGGATAATACCACTGATCGGCTTTAACTGCTTCAGGAGTTATCTGCTGAACATCCAGATTCACTGTCAAACCGTTGGCAGATCCGTTATGGACCGCTGAAATATGGGCTCGCTCGTCATTTTTATCTTCATCAATAATCGACCATGCGGCGCGTTCACCGTTGAGATTCAATCTCTCTGCACAAACCAGCATAAGTATCTGCTGTGGCGTCCACCACTTGAAGTAGCGGGAATCGCGCATATCAAAATATCTTGAAGAATACATATTTCCATAAGCGTGAAAATAATACCAGCCGCCATTGGAAGAAGCTGTAGATGGAATTGGAATTGATGGACAACTGATCAACGCGCGGCTTTCAGTCGGAATATAACCGTTTTTCGCAAGCAATCCCGCCCATGAGAAATTGGAACTGACAGGCTGGGCGGCAAGATCTTTACTGCCGTTGCCATTGCCGTTGCGGAAACAATCAGGGTAATCATCGCGGTAACTTTGAATTGCCAGTCCACAGTTTTTCAAATTTGATATGCAGTTCGCACTGCGTCCGCGTTCTCTGGCAGAGTTAAGTGCAGGCAGCAGAATCGCCGCAAGAATCGCGATGATCGCGATTACTACCAGCAATTCAATAAGGGTAAAGGAATAACATTTTTTACTTGAAAAAATTCGGTTTCTCATTTTTTTCACCTGTCTTGTTTTGTTTCCTGTTTATTATTTCAATTCACCTTTAACGTAAAACAGTTCCCGTTTCGGAGACTTTTTATCCGGAATGAGCAGCAAATCAACTGCGGCGGCACCGATTTTTTCATAATCATAAATATAACAGTGTGCGCAAGATATCTGTGAACAATATTGCGCCATTCCCTTACTCCGACACACAAAATAAAGCAGAGGCTGATAATCAAGCTGTTCAATAATGTATGCAACAGAGCGGGCATCGCAATCGTGAAACAAAAGTGCATCAGGATGCTGCCGGCGTATGTCTGCTGCCACATCATTGATCTCGGATGCAAAGTTTATCAAGTGTTCCATTTTCAGCGAAGCAGCTTTCAATTCACCGAAACGGAAACATTGCCCGCTGAACAACGGATTCCACGCATTGGCTGTATAAGGTATCTGCATGATGGATAACGCATTATTTTTATGCGCATGTTCAAAAACCTTATCTGTCATATCCATTTCATCCAGCATGACTCCGGAAGTTCCGGGCAGCGGAAAGTCAACCGTCACACGGTAAGGCTGCCAGTATTTGAGAAAATATCCTGCTCCGCGGCACATGATAGAGCGGTAAGGCAGAAGAACTATCCCCTGCCCTGGTTCACTGCCGCCAGCGGCATTGATTCTGTGCTGAAATTTATCAAGTAGTTCCAGATAAATTTCAGAAAATGCAAGATTTTTCTGCTGACACTGTTTTCTGATACCTGCGGAAAGTTCATCCATCACATAGTCAGTGACAAATGGTTGATTCTGACGGAGCAAACGGACTTCGTGCAGAGGAATACCGCCGCGCTCCTGCGGATTGCAAACGGTAAAAGCCCGCCCGCGATTGGCGGCAATGAGTCCGCGTTTACACAGTTCTTTTTGTACTTTGTGCGCAGTTTTAAGGGAAATTTTATAAATCGAACAAATTTCACTGCGCGACAAAAAGGGTTTGCCGTAAGGATAAATACCGCTGACAATATCGCGGCCCAAGCTGTCGGCAACTGTTAAGAACTTCTGAAAACTTTCCTGTAAATTTTCCATATTCGGCTCCTGTATACATCATAAAATAGCATGTATACACCTTATATTCAAGGCAAGATACCAATTTTTTTGAAATAATCTCTGTTCCCATGCCCAGCAATCATGCCCCGAGTTACAGCGCAGAATGATAAAATCAACAAATTTTTCATGAAATATCAGTAAAAAATTCAATACTCCGCTTGAAAATTTTGTTTTTAGAGGTATAGTATAAAAAATAAACGGATCCATAGCTCAGTCGGTTAGAGCAGGTGACTCATAATCTCCGGGTCGGCGGTTCAAGTCCGTCTGGATCCACCATTGAATTTCATAGCAGGAGACAGAGTTTTCTCTGTCTCCTGCAATATTTCAGGAGTTCTGTTTATGGAAGAAAAACTGTTGGTTCTTCTTGTCGGTCAGTCCAATATGTCAGGGCGCGGCTATCTTACTGATGAGGACGTTTTTGAAATTCCGGGATTAAGTGCCATCCGGCGCGATTTTCAATGGATCCCGGCAATCGATCCGTTCAATTTCGACCGTCTCAACCTGCTCGGCTTGAGTGAGTCCGCCGATCCTTTTGAAGTCCGGGGACTTACACTTTGCGGCAAACAGCGCTGCGGAGTCGGACCGGGCAGAACCTTCGGCAGATTGATGCTGGAAAAATTTCCCGGTAAAGAAGTGGGATTGATCCCGGCATCCATCGGCGGAACTGCGGTTGCGGCGTGGTTGCCCGGCGGAAAAGACCGCTGGAGCGAAGCTCACCCTTACGATGACTCAATAATCCTTGCAAAAGAAGCACTTAAATGCGGCAAAATCGTTGCCGTTCTCTGGCATCAGGGAGAAAGCGATGCGGCGGAAAATACTCCGGATTACAAAGAGAAACTTAAAACAGTGATTGCCAATTTCCGCAGAGAACTGAATATTGCCGATGTGCCGTTCATTCTCGGCGGATTGGGAACTTTCCTGAATCCGGCGTGGCCGACAGCTGATTTCAACCGGATGATCGAAGAAGCTGCCGCAGAAACTCCGCATTGCGGATTCGTTTCCGCCGAAGGACTTACCGACCGCGGGGATCATCTGCATTTTGATACTGAAAGCCAGCACGAACTGGGCAGAAGATACTGGAAAGAATATTGCAAAGCAGCTGGAATCAAAGAGGATTCAGATGAATAACGATAATGTGATCCGCAAAAAAAAGTTTGCGATACTGTTGTGCGGAGTGCTGCTCTATTTTCTCACCTGCATGTCAAAGGTGCTTATTCCCGGAACAGTTTATAATGAACTGCTTGCAGCCGGATTGGATACCAGACAGATCGCCGGGACAGGAGCGGCATACATGTATGCTTATGCTGCAAGTCAGCTGTTGGCAGGGATTTTTTCAAACCGCTACGGAGGAGTAAGGATCTTGCTTACCGGCGGATTGCTGTTCGCTCTGGGAACGCTTGGATTCCCGTGGATAAAATGTTATCCTTTGATGCTGGTATGCAGAATCATGACCGGATTGGGAGCAGGAACAGTATTCCTCGGAGTGGTGAAACTTATCGGCGACCTCTTTTCCGGAAAATTTGCGATGGTGCTGGGAACAATAATGTTCTGTTCGTATTTCGGACCGAGCTGCGGAACGACTCCGATGGTAAAATTGACTGAACTGCTGTCGTGGCAAATATCCATGAGTATTCCGGGAGTTATTGCCGCACTGGGAGTGGCAGTGATAATTGCATTCTCTGCCGGAACGATCAAACCGGTGGAAAAGGGGGAAAATATACAGCCGCTTTGTGCAATGCTGAGAAACAGGGCAATGTGGCTGGTGTGCCTGTCAACGCCGGTAATTTTCGGAGCATATTATATATTGACTTCGCAGTTGGGACAAAAGAGCATCAGCGACCATTGCAAGCTGCCGTCATCAACCGCATCGACGGTGATATTGGGATTGACAGTATTGGTGGCAGTGAACAATGTGGCGGGAAATTTCCTGCTGAAGTTGTGCGGAAACAGAAGAAAAGCGGCGGCAATATGGAGCTTTGCGGCGACGCTGCTGGGAACGACAGTTGGATATGCGGCATTCAGATATACGAACAGTTTGTGGGCAGTAGCGGTGTCGTATGTGCTGATAGCGATCCCCGCAGGATTTTTCCCGATATTCAGTCTGATGGCAAAGGAATTGAACCCGCCGGAGCAGACAGGCTTGGCAGTGGCTGTGCTGAATTTCTGGTGCTTTGTATACATAGCAGCGTTCCAGAATATAAGCGGAAGGATATTACAGAATTATGCGGTCACCGGGGAACAGAGCTATCCTCCGGAAGCGTATTGCGGAGTATTTATCTTCTTAACGATAATGAACTTATGCGCACTGATCACAGCGTGCTTCTATAAGGAAACGCGCCCGAAGCAAGCGTAAAAGATAGATAATGCTATAAAATCCCTGCTGTAAAAGTTACAGCGGGGATTTTTTTTGCAAAAAAAATCGGATCTCATCTCAAGAGTGGACACAAATTGACCACTTGTCTGTGCTATATTTATTATAGATAAAAATCAATGGAGCTATACCAATGTACGAAATTTGCACTTGAAATTATCTTTCACATGAGATATTGTATAACAAACAAAAAAGTCCTGGCCAACTTAATGACCAGAACCAAAGGTGTATCACCTACGGCATATAGCCTTGTTGTGATAAGATGTTGCCTATAATATACTCATTAAAACATAAAATGTCAAATAAAAACAAAAAATTTAAGGAGAAAAATCATGAAACGGGTACTCGGAATTGATTTGGGAACAAATTCTCTCGGTTGGGCGATCATTGAGGGTAATAAAATCATCGCTTGCGGTGTTTTGATTTTCGATCAAGGAATACCTTTGGTCAAAGGTGTTGAAGCAGATAAATCTCCTGCTGCAGAAAGAACGGTATTTCGTGCTGGCAGACGCCTCAAACTGCGTCGCAGATTGAGAAAATATCATACCTTGAAAATTCTACTCGAAAATGGGATGTGTCCTTTGACTCTTGACGAGTTGCAAGGGTGGATCAGACAAGGGATTTTTCCTGTCACCAATGAAAAATTTATCAATTGGCTCAACAGTACAAAAGAGAACAATCCGTACTATTTCCGTGCCAAAGCGGCAACAGATAAAGTTGAACCGTTTGAACTCGGACGCGCATTTTATCACATCGCGATCAGAAGAGGTTTCAAAAGCTCTAAAAAAGACCAAACGACAGTTAATGATAAAGAAACCAGTGAATTAAAAAATAAAATCAAATGTATTCGGAGTTTTTATGATGCCTGCAAAATATTATGCTCTGAACAGGTACAAATATATGTGGATTTACGTTATGTTTGATTTACCTACAAATACTAAACAACAACGCAAAGATGCTGCATTATTCAGAAAAATGCTTGTCAAAGACGGTTTTTCGATGCTTCAATATTCAGTCTATATACGTCATTGTGCATCATTTGCAAACTCAGATGTCCATATAAAACGGGTGAAAAGTGCTGTTCCTTCCGAGGGAATAGTTTCTGTCTTGCGTGTTACCGACCGTCAGTTCGGGGACACATGCACATTTGTCGGCAGAAAAGCAGAAGCTCCGCCGTCAGCCCCTGCGCAATTGGAACTGTTCTGAATTTTGAACAAAAATTCTGAAAAATCACTCTAAAAATATGCTGTACTCTAAAAAAATACAACTGCTGATCAGCAGTCAAGTGGCTTATATAAAAGACATTATATTATCAATAATATAGCACACTTTAGAAAAACATCAAATCACAACTGGCGGCGGCTCCGGCATGAACTCCGGAAAAATATAGCACACTTTAGAAAAACATCAAATCACAACTTTCACGTCTTGAGCGTATTTTTGAGTTGCAATATAGCACACTTTAGAAAAACATCAAATCACAACTATTGTAATCTTTTTCCAGAATCCTGTTTTAATATAGCACACTTTAGAAAAACATCAAATCACAACCTCTTGCTATCTTCCCCGATTCCCTCCCATAATATAGCACACTTTAGAAAAACATCAAATCACAACTTTCACGTCTTGAGCGTATTTTTGAGTTGCAATATAGCACACTTTAGAAAAACATCAAATCACAACCTGACAGTCTGCGATCATTTCCCCGGTGCTAATATAGCACACTTTAGAAAAACATCAAATCACAACAGCCGGTCACTTTCTGCTTGCCGAGCCTGAAATATAGCACACTTTAGAAAAACATCAAATCACAACTATCCCGACCCCGAACATCCAGCCGATAATAATATAGCACACTTTAGAAAAACATCAAATCACAACTCGCCCTGTGCGTCGTTAAAAGTCGCATAAAATATAGCACACTTTAGAAAAACATCAAATCACAACTATGTACCATCGCCGCTGTCAACAAAAGTGAATATAGCACACTTTAGAAAAACATCAAATCACAACTGCGTACTGGTAGAGGCTCACCTGCGCCAGAATATAGCACACTTTAGAAAAACATCAAATCACAACCTTTGATCGCTCCAAACTCACGCCACTGCAAATATAGCACACTTTAGAAAAACATCAAATCACAACTAACAGCGGCAACGGTTCTGTAATTTCTTCAATATAGCACACTTTAGAAAAACATCAAATCACAACTATAACGTGATATACTGTCATACTAATCACAATATAGCACACTTTAGAAAAACATCAAATCACAACCCGGATCACATCGCCGTTGGTCACAACTTTAATATAGCACACTTTAGAAAAACATCAAATCACAACGAAGCACCGACAACTTCGGGCAATGTTGTCAATATAGCACACTTTAGAAAAACATCAAATCACAACGACGGTGAAATCAAAGATGGCGGTCTGATTAATATAGCACACTTTAGAAAAACATCAAATAAATCTGCTCTAAAAGATGTTATAATTTCTACTGTGTGTAGATATTTATGTGATATGTTTTATACGTTAACAGAAATGTTTGTTTATAGGCGCCTGCTTGGGTTTCACAAAATTTTGGACATTACCAAACAAAAAAATACTTTGGCAAAAATTACCGGAGTATCAGTAAAAATCAATTACCTGTCCACTTTGGGAACAGAGCAAAAAAATAAAATCCATTCCCGGCAGAACAAGATCAGCCGGAAATGGATTTTTCAAATTCAAGCGGAAATGTTATCCCATATCGCCGCCGTAAATCGTGCGGTAAGGCATGGGGGGAACTCCGGGGTCATCACCCAGCACCATATCCACCATCTCACGAACTTTCACAAAGCCTCCGGATTTGAGAAACTCCATAAACTCCTTCTGCATGTCGTAACAGATAATGCTCTGCGCCTGGCTTTTGTCAAGATTCGATGCCGCCGCAGCAAGCGCCATCGCCGTCGGCAGATCTTCACTTGTCAGTGCCGCCATCTGGCGGTATTTTTTCCACCTTCTGCCAAGTATATGAGCTTTGCCGTCATCGGAAACAAAGGCAAGATCCCCATACTCCCGGAAGTTGAACTCCAGAAGATTTTTCCGCGAGTGTCCGAAACACACTTCATCACGTCTTATAACATCTGCAAGCTCTTCCTGACGCATCTGATGCACTCCGATATTTTCAGGCGCCTGCAAATCCGGTGCATCCGAAGCGAAAAAGCTGACCGTTCGGCGGCTTTCAAACCCCAGCGGAGCGTAAACCTTTGAACCATCCGGAGTGGCATGAAGCCGTTTTGTACGGTAATTTTTTGTACTTTCCAGAATATGTTCAAGCATCATCGTCGCATATCCGCGGCGGCGGAACTCCTCTTTGACGATCACCATGTTGATAAACACCAGCGACTGCGGCTCATAAGTGACCACACCGGCGGAACCGGCGATCTCTCCATCGACCTCCAGAAAATATCCGCACATATTTTCTGCCGAAGTAAGCAATCCGCACTCAGCCGGAGCAACGTTCCAGTTCACCTTATCGGACATACTGCTCAATACCGGAGCTTCAGCAGTTTCGATTTTTCTGATTTTCACCATTTTTTTCAATCCTTATTTTTCTCCCAGACAGCCATTGCCGCCTGTGCAGTTTTTTTCCGGAGTTCTTCCGGATAAAGAACTTTTATCTTTCCCGCTTCTCCAAGTACCCAGCGGATAACTTCATGTTCCGTCGCCGGTCTCAACGTGACGATAAGTGAACCGTCATCCTGACGCTCGATTTTGAATTTCTTCGCCTTCTGATGCTCATAAAGATAAAATGCTATCGATGCATCGCAATGCAGACGCACTCCGTCGATTTTCGGATATTCAAAAAGTCCGTTGCGGCGGGTATGTTCCAACAGTTTCTTATCGGTATCAAAAATATCCATTGCAAATTCAACATCTGCCATACGCTGAATGGCGTAGACTTTGATATTTTTTGTCTGATATTCATACCCTTTGGCATACCACACTCCGCGATGAAAAGCGATGATATGCGGCTCAAACGTGCGCTCAGAAGGTTCAGAATTGGGTTTGTGGTAAACAAACTTCAATACCTGATGGCAGCGCCAGGCGTCAAACACCTTTTTGAACACCTCCGGATCGGCAACTGCCTTGATACCGCTGGCACACAACAGCGATTCGATCATCGCTTCATCAAAAAATTCAGAATTATTCTGAGTCAGGGACTTTTCCATCGCCAGATCGACCTTGCCCTTCAGCGGATCCGGAAGGATATCACTGGCAAGCCGCGTCCCCAGCAGATTCATGCTGACAATGTCATCAGTCAATACCGGAGCATCGAAATCCCACGCCCGTTTCAAATAGTAACCGTGACGGCTGTGGTCATATTCAATGGGCGCTTTATAATAATCTTTGAGCCGCTCGATATCCCTGCCGATCGTCCTTGCACAGCAGGCGCAGGAAATATTTTCCTCAAGATCAATTTTACGGAGCAGTTTGGCAAAACTTTCGGCATTGGGAAAATTATTTTTCTTCATTTCCGCAACAAATTTTATCAAACGCAATTCCTGTCCGCTGTGATTACTCATGCAAATGCTCCATAATAATTTTTTTTGATGTTTTACCTGGATAATATATTCCAACATTGTAAAAAATCAAGTTGAAAATATCAAAATTTACGCGCATACTTTTCACCATGACATGATATGTCATGCACTGCGGCATATATTATACTCAGGAAATGATCAACTGTATCTGAAAAAAGGAGGTATCTATGCTATGGAACTGGTTTATATGCAAAAAAACTGCGGCGCTGCTGCTGTTGCTGACCGGTTATGCCGGTGCGATGAAGTAAAAAATGTGATCTCTGAAAAAACGTCCGGCAGCTCTCTGAATCCGGATATTCTTGTCACCGGAAATTTCAGCAGCGGCAAAACTGCGCTTATCCGGGCATTTGCTCCGGACTCCGGATATCTGCCGCCGGCAAATTTTATTGAATATAATTCTTGTACTGCTGCAGAAATAAACTCCGGCGCAAACTGTACATGGTACTGCCTCGACGGTTCCGGCGCACAAATCAGAGAACTTGATCTGAAAATATTGAAAAAATTAAGCGGAAAACTTTTACTGGTAATAACAAAATTCGATCTGATGAACAATGAAGAAAGAGTCTCCCTGATGGATACCCTGCTGAAATATCTTGACTGCGGGGAAATCGTTATCGTTTCCGCTGAAAACGGAACCGGATTGAAACGCCTTGCCGCTTTGACACAGCAAATATGTTCCGCAACAATGAACTTGAACGGAAATGATTTATGCCGCTTCAACACCCGGTGGGAAAAATATTTCCGCAATAAACTGGATATGTGGCAAAGTTACGAAGACGATGACTCCGTTTGCTGTATCAGACAACTATCCGGAAAAACAGAACTATCCCCTGCCCTGCTATGCAAACTATCCGGTATACGCGGTGTTCCTATTGACAGTGGCATGGCACAAATACTGCGGGAGCATATACAAAAAAATAGGGGCTGAGCGCAAAACCTGTGTTTTTTTTGCAGGGGTGCTAACGACTTGTCACGGCGTAGTGTAACGAAGACGGACGCCCCCTGCACCCCTGCAAACAAAGTTTTTGCGCTCAGCCCCAAAAAAAATACAATTACTTGCGGATCGCTTCAACAACCTGATCGGCAAAGGCTTTCATCCCTTTTACCGAAGGGTGACCGCTCTGTTTGTCGATATTCACAAGATCGATACAGGGTACTTTGTAATATTCACAGATTTTGTGTACGGACTCGTTGATCGCCGGTTTCAACTGACTGTTGAGAATAAAAAATACGCGGGCATTGGGATAAAGTTTCTTTGCATCGGAAAGCATTTTTGCCATTGCCGGACGGAAAGAGAAAAGGTCTTTTTCTTCCCAGTTATCCCATTTGTATTCACCGATGGGGGAACCTGCCCAGCTGTCGTTGGTAGCTCCGCAAATAAGAATCAATGTCGGGTTGCCCAGACGGTTGATGCGGGTGACAAAGCTGGATTTGCTGGCATTGGCTCCTTTATATCCGGTATAACAAATCGTGGAACCGCTCCAAGATTCATTTTTCTCAAGTTTGCCGCCGATGGCAGTGGTAACAAGATGCCACCAGCACTCTTCAGCACGTCTCACATCGGTGCGGCTGGTGGGATAATAGATGGCATTGCCCTGCGGAATCCATCCTTTGAAAGTCGAGTAGCTGTCACCGAGAATCGAAACTCTTTCTTCAGCGGCACAAACGAATGCGCAGCAAAGCGCAAACAGTGAGATAAAGATTTTTTTCATTTTTCACTCCTTCATATTTGGATAGTTTTAATATAGCACAAAAACAGTTTTTTGCAAATATTCCACCTGACGGATAAAAAAAGAGCTGTCACTTTTGCAACAGCTCTTTGCTTTACGCTGATATCAGCGGATACCTTCGGTGGCTTTGATCCACGCGTCGGTCAGCAGTTTGTGTCCGGCGGCAGTCGGATGGACTCCGTCAGCCAGCCAGTACTCTGCGGGAGCTTTTTTCACAGCTTCATCAAAAATGCTCTGAGCAGGAATAAAAATCGTGTTGTAATCTTCCGCAATTTTTTTCACAACCTCTCTGCGAGCATTGATCTCATCGACCCAATCTTCGCTGACAGCACCGGTGACCAGCACAAACGGTTCGATCAGAACAAGTTTTGTTTCCGGCAGTTCTTCGCGTGTCCAATCCAGCAGCATCCGGTAGAATTTGTCATAACGGGGAACTTCCACACCGTTTGACTGCGCTTTTTCGTGCCATGTGTCATTGACACCGATCAGGATACTCAGAATATCAGGTTTGATATTGAGGGCATCTATTTTCCAACGGGCATAGAGATCGACCACGCGGTTTCCGGAAATTCCGCGGTTGTAAACCTTCCAATCCTTCTCCGGCTCAGCGGCAAGCAATCCGGCGGCGGTCATCAGCGCATAGCCGATACCCAAACCGGTATTCGGTGCGACTTCCGGATCGCGGCTGCGTCCGGTATCGGTGATTGAGTCACCCTGAAAAAGAATGATTTTTGACATGATTTGATGTTCCTTTTCTTCAAAGAAAACGCCCCCGGAATTTTCCGGGAGCGTTGTTCAGTTTCTTACTCAAGATCAGAGGATCTCACCGATCTTCTTGAAGAAGTCCATGCGGTGAGCCGCATCTTTTTCAGCCTGAGCGAAGAGCGCTTCAGCCTCAGCCGGAGCAGCTTTCAGCAGCTGTTTGTAGCGGTTTTCACTGCGGACGAAGTCCTGATAAGCCTCGGTCGCGTCTTTGGTTTCCCAAATGAACGGTTTGTCGAGGTTCGGGTTGTAGCGGTACAGCGGCCAGTAACCGGAATCCACAGCACGTTTCTGCTCGACCTGAGATTTCGCCATGTTGATACCATGGAGCATACAGGGAGCATAGGCAATGATGATGGACGGACCATTGTGCGCTTCAGCTTCGCGGATCGCGGTCAGCGCCTGCTGGCGGTTGGCACCCATGGAAATGCTGGCGACGTAGACGTTGCCGTAGCTCATGCACATAAGACCGAGGTTCTTCTTGGTCATGCGCATACCGTTGGCGGCAAAGAGCGCGACAGCACCGATCGGGGTGGACTTGGAAGCCTGACCGCCGGTGTTGGAGTAAACTTCAGTATCCAGCACGAGGATGTTGACGTTGCGGTTCTGGGCAACGACGTGATCCAGACCGCTGTAACCGATGTCGTAAGCCCATCCGTCACCGCCGAGGATCCAGACGGATTTATCGACGAAGTAATCTTTGAGTTCGAGCATCTTGGCGTAGATCTCTTTCTTTTCGCCTTCGGATTTCTCAACGGCGATCGGCAGGATCTCACCCAGTTTCTTCTGGTTGGCAATAGCCGCTTCGTCAGTGGCAGTCCAGTTGGCAACGGCGTAATCCAAAGCGGCTTTCATATTGTCGCAGCAGACACCGAGTTCCTGGATGCGTTTGACGAGGTCAAGCAGCTGTTTGCGGTTGGCATCGACAGCGACGCGCATACCGAAACCGTATTCGGCGTTATCCTCAAGAGGCTGTTCGCCCATGCCGGACCACGACCGTCTTTATCTTTGCAGTAGGGCAAACTGGGGAAGCTGCCGGAGTAGATTGAGGAGCATCCGGTGGCGTTGGCAACGATCATGCGGCGGCCGAAGAGCTGGCTGATCATCTTGACATACGGAGCTTCACCGCAACCGGCGCAGGCGCCGTTGAACTCAAAGTACGGCAGTTTGAATCCGAGACCTTTGACATTCGCTTCGGTCAGACCGCCCATTTCATCATCGGGCAGAGCCATGAAGACTTCAGCGTTCTGCTGCTGATTGGCAGCGCGCTCACCGGCGGCGGAGACCAGCGCAAGAGCTTTGTCTTTGACCGGACAGGTTTCAACGCAGACGCCGCAGCCGAGGCAGTCATCAACGAAGACCTGAAGACGGAATTTGAGTCCGAGTTCTTTCTTGACCGGCGGTTTGGCATCGACGGTGGCGAAGGATTCCGGAGCAGCAGCAAGGTTCGCCGGATTGATAAGTTTGGCGCGGATGGCAGCGTGCGGACACGCCATGACGCACTGGTTGCACTGGATACATTTCGCCGGATCCCACTGCGGAACTTTCGGGGCAACACCGCGTTTTTCAAAGCGGGCGGTACCGGTCGGCATGGAGCCGTCGTAGCTCATCGCGGAAACCGGAACAGTGTCACCCTTCTGAGCGAGGACCGGCTTCATCAGTTTGGTGGCAAATTCGCCCATTTCAGCGGTGTACTTCTCTGCCGGAGCATAGAATTCAACACCGTCGAGGCTGGCAGGGACCGCGACCTGGGTCAGACCGTCAAGAGCTTTATCGACGCAGAGTTTGTTCTGATCGACGACTTCCTGACCTTTTTTGGCGAATTTCTTTTCGATACCGGCTTTGATGTAACCGATAGCTTTGTCTTCCGGAATGATGCCGGCGAGCTTGAAGAAGCAGGTCTGCATGATCGTGGAAATGTATTTCGGGCTGCCGACTTCGAGAGCGACTTTCAGAGCATCGACGACATAGAATTTGACATTCTTTTTGACGATGGTTTCCTGCATTTCGCGGGTCAGAGTGGCAAATGCCTTATCCGCAGGAGCAGAAGTGTTGAAAAGGAAAGTACCGTTTTCTTTGATACCGGAAATCATATCATACATACCGATATACGCCTGATTGTGGCAGGCGACAAAGTCGGGAGCGGTGATAAGATATTCACTGGTGATGGGTTTGTCGCCGAAACGCAGGTGGCTGATGGTGATACCGCCGGACTTCTTGGAGTCGTAGCTGAAGTAAGCCTGAACGTATTTATCGGTGTTGTCACCGATGATGGCAACGGAGTTCTTGTTGGAACCGACGGTACCGTCAGAACCCAGACCCCAGAAGCAGCAGCTGGTGGTGCCGGCAGGTTCGGTGACGATGGTTTCGTCGATATCCAGAGAGAGGTTGGAAACATCGTCGTTAATACCGACGGTGAAGTTGTGGAAGCATTTTCCGTCGAGGTGCTTGTAGATGGCATAGACCATTGACGGGGTAAATTCCTTTGAAGCAAGACCGTAACGGCCGCCGATGATGGTGAGATCGGTGCGGTCGGCAAGAGCGGCTTTGACATCGAGGTAAAGCGGTTCACCGAGACATCCGGGTTCTTTGGTACGGTCGAGGACGGCAATTTTTTTGACGGAAGCGGGGATCGCGGCGGCGAGAGCTTCCACGCTGAACGGACGGTACAGACGGACTTTGACCAAACCGATCTTCATGCCTTTTTCAGCGATCAGGTAGTTAATCGCTTCTTCAATGGTTTCGCAGCCGGAACCCATGGCGACGATGACTTTGTCAGCATCCGGGGCACCGACATAATCGAAGAGGTGCAGCGGACGGCCGGTGACGGCGGCGACTTTGTCCATGTATTTCTGGACGATACCGGGCAGAGCGGCATACTGATTGTTGGTGGTTTCACGACCCTGGAAGTAGACGTCGGGGTTCTGGGCAGCCATCTTGGCGTAGGGAGCTTCCGGACGCAGAGCGCGGGCGCGGAATTTTTCCACATACTTCATATCGACCAGAGCTTTCATATCAGCATAGTCGAGCAGTTCGACTTTCTGATATTCGTGAGAAGTACGGAAGCCGTCGAAGAAGGCAACAAACGGGATCTCGCTTTCCAGAGTGGAAAGGTGAGCAACCAGCGCGAGGTCGTGAGTTTCCTGAATGCTGGCGGCACTGGTCATCGCAAAACCGGTGGCGCGGCAAGCCATAACGTCGGAGTGGTCACCGAAAATGGAGAGTGACTGGGCGGCGAGCGCACGGGCGGAAACGTGGAAGACGGTCGGGAGCATTTCGCCGGCGATCTTGTACATATTCGGGATCATCAGCAGAAGACCCTGACTTGCGGTGTAGGTGGTGGTCAGCGCACCGCCTGAAAGTGAACCGTGAACGGCACCGGCAGCACCGGCTTCGGACTGCATTTCAACGACCTGCAGGGGTTCACCGAACATGTTTTTCAGTCCTTTGGCAGCCCACGCATCAGCGTATTCAGCCATGTTGGAGGACGGGGTGATGGGGTAGATAGCCGCCACTTCGCTGAACGCGTAGGCGACGTACGACGCGGCATGATTGCCGTCAATGGTTTGCATCTTTTTGCCCATTGTAACTCCTTTTTGTATTTTGTTCCTTATAAAATAAGGAGGTTAAAATTGCGGTTCTTTTAATATACACCTTTTTTATTATTTTTTCAAGCATTTTGAAACACAAAAAAAAATCCGGAGTTTCTGCTCCGGATTCTGTAAGCGTTTTATTCGCTCAAAATATTTGCGTCTTCAAGTTTGACCGCTTCGGAATTATCGGCTTTGGGATAGTAGACGCTGTTGGCGGCAAGGACATCTTTATCCATACTCATCACACTGCCGTCAAGGAAAAACACATTGACTTCGCCGCGGTGGATAGCGGTCAGGTATGTTTTGTCATCACCGGAAAAGACCAGTGCGGCAGTCGCTTTTGCATCATCGCCCCATTTATCTGCGGCACATCCGCCGAGGAGAAGTTTATTGGGGGAAATTTCCTGCTTGTTTGTGCCGGAGGTGGTACGGCTTTTCTTGGAAGCGAAATTGAGTTTGCCGTCAGTAGCAACGACCACACCGTAAGCCTGAGCGCGGTGGGCGGCCTCTGTGACATCGTTGCCGATGGTGTATTCAAATGCCGGACAGCGGACGAAATCAAGATCGTTGAGGATTTTTCGGTCATACAGGGCAGTAGTCCATATTTTCTTTGCAGCTGAACCTGTGCCGCTGTCTTCGACAGCGGAAGCGAGCTGATCTTTGGTTCTGCTCATGGCGTCGATCAGGATTTTGGCGACCTGTCCCTGATTGCCGGCACAGCTGGTGGTTTTGGCGCGTTCTCTGGCAATGCTCAAGGTCGGGAAAAGCAGAGCTGCAAGCATGCCGATGATAGCGATAACGACCAGAAGTTCGTTGAGGGTGAAGTTATACCGTTTCATAGTTTTTTCTCCATTATTTAGTGGGGTGACAATCTTCCACACTCCATAAAATAACTGTATAAAGGAGGATTGTCAAGGAAATTTTCAGATTTTTTGCACATTTTTGCAACTTTGAGTTTGAAAAAACAACATTTGCGGGGTATGGTAACTCCCGGACAACAGTGTTTCACCATTAATAAAGGAGTATGGATCATGAAAAAATACCGTCATAATTTCACATTGACCGAAGTACTGACCGTTATCGCCATTATCGGCATCCTCGCGGCGATCACCACACCTGTCGTCATCATGTCCCGTGACCGCGGGCGCGTTGCACAGGCACAGGGAGATATTTCCGCGATCATCACCGCATTGAAACAGATGGAAGCCGATTACCACAAAGTTTTGGGTAAAGACAACAAAATCGGCGGTAAGAGTGTAACTGTTGCTTCTGATATTGCCACCGTTAACGGCGATGCTTACGATGCTATGATCGCTGAACTTTCCGTTCCGAAAAATACCGGATTGACGGTCAGTGTGAATAAGCGCAAAAAAATCTACCTTGACCCGAAAAAAGAGTTTGATCCATCTGCAAGTTACTCCGGACAGACGGCTGCTCTCTACCGTGACCCGTGGGGCAATCCTTATGTTGTATACATTAAAGTTACCCGTGATGAGCAGCTTGCCATTCCCGATACTTCCAAAACGATTCCCGGCAATTTTGCCGCGTATTCTTGCGGTCCTAATGGTACTGATGACAAAGGCTGCAATGCCGATCTGGAAAACTGCATAAAGACCGGAGATACATCAAATCACCGTGACCACGATGATGTTGCCAGCTGGACATTCTGATTTTCAGCGTAAAATTTCTGCCGCAGGTTTGTGCCTGCGGCTTTTTTTATGGGAAAATGATGGAAATGCGCTTGACATATATTGAACTCTGTACTATATTATAAGCATTACCCCATTTACGGGCGGTTAGCTCAGTTGGTTAGAGCGCTGCTTTCACACGGCAGAGGTCACGTGTTCGAGTCACGTACCGCCCACCATTTACAAATTCTCAAGAGTTCAGTCAAGTATGATTGAACTCTTTGTTTTTATATTGATTTGTACCTGTACCGCAATGGTTTACAGCAAATTCATTCCGCTGCTGTTCTCTCCATAGAGAACGACATAGCCTCTCGAAAGCGTGTGTTTGAATAGAAATCTCTGGAAATTCTCTGCTGTGTAAAGGTCGGCGACCTTTATGCACCCTGTTTTATGCAACAATTTAGAGATAAGAGAGTTACAGAAACACACGGTGCAATAGAGCCGAATTCTCCGTTTTGTGCCATAAAAAACAGAGAATTTCCCAGCCGACCTTTACAAAGACCTTTATAAAAAACTGTGGAAAAATTCTCAAAAAATCACTATTTGAGCTTAAAATCGTAAAAACCAATAGTCGGGGTTTTGAGATAAATACGCTTAAAATGACCATCCTTGAACCTTGAAAAAATCTCAAAAAGTTTGCTTCAATCAAAAATATCCACAACACCTGACTTTTGCTTTTCAGGCAAAGAAAAAAGCGGTCTGGATTTTGAGTCCAAACCGCAAGGTGAATGATTTTCAGATAAGACCGAAATATACTTTTTGTTCTTCCCAATTTTCGGGCCAGCTTTTCCGCAATGTCTCCATTGAAATGCTTTTTTTCAAAGTCCCGTGTAAAATGGCGTGAACGATTTCCGGGGCAAGTAATGTTAATCTGATCGTCCGGGCTACATAGGCGGTATCTTTCCCAACCGCACGAGCCAGTTCTATGGCGTTACTGTATGTACCGGAGTCAATGAGTTCCTGCCAGCGGAATGCTCTTGCAAGATTCAAAACAAGCGGATCTACCAACTTTTCAGAATCATCCGGCACAATAATCCGTTTTCGGCCTGCACAATGCCGGAACGACATTGGAATGGTCAACTTGACATTGCCA
>SUWE01000080.1 GCA_015061615.1 Lentisphaerota bacterium | reverse complement strand
ACGGTTACCGTTTTCACAGAAATGCAAAGACCGTTTACAATCCGGTATCTTTTGCCAAGTTCCTTGAATCCGGCGGGGAGTTCAACAACTACTGGTTTTCCACCGGCACCCCCTCATTTCTGCTGGAACTGACCAAGCAGAAGGATTTTGATTTCCAATCCGCTCTTGATGAACCGGTTCCGGAAGTGGCTTTCAGTGCCTTTGAAATCGACAATCTCGACCCTTTGACCCTGCTTTTGCAAACCGGATATGTCACCATCAAAGGGACGGAGGAGCGTTTCGGTCAGACCTGGTATTTTCTGGATTTCCCCAACCGTGAGGTCGCAGGAGCATTCAGTGCCTACATCTTGAACAGTTACGCCGGAAAGACCCAGACCGGAACCGTGCAGTTTGCCGCTGAAATGGCAACCTCCTTACTGAAAGGCGACTTGAAAAAACTCCGCAAGATCATGGAGGTGTTTTTCGCCGGAATACCGTATCCGGTACATAAAAAGCATGAAGCATATTTTCAGGCGATCTTCTTTTCCATGTTCCGCTTGCTGGGGCAGTATATCGAAGCGGAATCGACCACCAGTGACGGCAGGATCGACGCGGTCGTTCAGGTGGATAATGCGATCTATCTCTTTGAGTTCAAAATGGATAACGACCCGTCAGCGCTTGCGCAGATCAAAGAAAAAGAGTATTTCCAGAAATATCTGCTTGACAAGCGTGATATCTGGATCGTCGGAGTTAATTTTGACTCCGTCAAAGGCAATCTCATCGGCTGGGAAGAAGAAAAACTTGCCCGGTAAGACCGGAGTGGCTCCTTAAAAGATCACTTGTTCCCCAATACGGCGATCCCCGGATAATGGCGGTATTTTTCCTCAGAATCCATTCCGCAGCCGATAAGGTAACGGTCATCCATGAAAAAACCTGCCCAATCCGCGTGTTCGATACCATTGGGGCGATCAAGTTTCTTTTCAACAAGAACCGCTGTTTTTACACTCAATGCGCCCATTTTCAAAAGAGTTTCCTGAATAGCTTTGAGTGTTCTTCCGGTATCAAGAACTTCATCTACGATCAATATATTGCGCCCTTTGGGATCGAGCTTCAATGCGGAACGCAACTGAACACTTCCTGTACTGACATTGTGTTTGTAACTGCCGGCGGCAATGGAATCAATGTAAAAGTCATCCAGCTTTATAGATTCTGCCAATTTGGCACCGAAAAACAAACCGCCGTTCATTACCACGATCATTGTCAGCGGCGTTGAACCGCAGCACTGAGCGATTTCCGAACCCAGTTCATGGATTCTTTCATTCACCTCATCCGGTGTTTTGATGATTTCAATATCTTCCATCAGAAAATCCCACAAATTTTATAGTTACAAACACAAATATTTTGCAATAAACAACAATGAAATAACCCAAAGCAACCAGTGAACTCTGCCCTTGCGGCGGCAGTTGAGAAGAGTGTAGGCAATAACTCCGAAACCGAGTCCGTCACTTATATTGTATGTAAAGACGACTCCGGCGATAAGAATATACGCAGGAACAGATCCGGCAATATCATCCAAGTCTATATAAGTGACCGATTTTATCATCAGAAAACCGACTATCACGAGTGCGGGAGCAGTAGCAAACCCCGGAATCGCCAGAAAAATCGGAGCGGCAAACAGGGATATCAGAAAACATAATGCACAAAACAGTGCTGCCAATCCGGTTCTTGCTCCGGCTCTTATACCGATGGCAGATTCTGCAAATGTCGTAGTGGTGCTGGTCCCCAACACACCTCCGGCAAATGTCGCGATTG
Organism: Lentisphaerota bacterium; assembly: GCA_015061615.1. Classification (GTDB taxonomy): domain Bacteria; phylum Verrucomicrobiota; class Lentisphaeria; order Victivallales; family Victivallaceae; genus UBA1784. The sequence continues at coordinate 6,050 of SUWE01000080.1, read as the reverse complement.
AGTCGGCAAGCAGAATTTTTTTCAACCGGGGGATCGTACCGTCTTTTTTCATCAGGGGGGTTCCGACGATGGCACCGTTTACCGTGCCGACGGTATCGAAAAAGTCCGTAAAAAGAAAAGAGAGACATATCACTGTGAAATCAGCAGACAGCAAAAGCCGCCAGCCGGATATTTCTGTACCCTTGTTTGCCCATTTATCCATTTCAAATGCGGAACCGAACATCCGGCAGAACTCACGGAACGGTTCCGCGAAAAATGCTGAATTGAAATTGGGGAGCAGGGAATAAAAACCGTTGGCAGGATCCACATGATAAACGCCTGTAAGCTGACAGATGATACCGAGAAACCAGGTGCCGAGAATGCCCAGAAGCAAAGCTCCCGGAATATTGCGGTGAACAAGCGAGGCAGAAAGCAAAATTCCGACAAGAGCAAGCAGAGCTGATATTCCGGCAGTGTGAAAATCCGGTCCTGAAAAATTCTGTATCGTCATTAAAGTCACCGGATGCGCTTTTATGATATGGGCATTTTTGAAAGCTATAAGGGTGATAAAAAGCCCGATTCCGGCTCCCATTGCATATTTCAGCGAAAGGGGGATCGCATTGATGATTCTTTCCCGGATCGAACTCAGTGATAAAAGGAAAAAAACTACCCCCTCGATAACGATCGCCAGAAGAGCGAATTGCCATGAAAATCCCATCGTACCCACAACGGAATAAGCAAAAAAGGCATTTAATCCCATTGCAGGAGCTAAAGCCAAAGGTGCATTTGCAAGCAAAGCCATCGTCAGAGTACCGATAAAAGCGGCGATCGTTGTGACATAAAAAAGTCCGCCGCGGGGCATCCCTGTACTGCTCAGAATATCCGGATTTACCGCCAATATGTATGAAACCGCCAGAAACATAATCATTCCGGCATAAATTTCTTTACGGACAGAAGTATCATTCTCCTGCAAATTAAAAAAACGTTCCAGCAAGTTCATATTTTATTTCCAGTAACAGTGATTCAGCAAGCCATTTGTCTCAACAGAATCTCAATCCTGTTCAACATTTGACAGAATGCAAACAAGACTGTGTAATATAGCACGATTCATGTTAAAATACAATTAAAGATAAACGTTTTCAGGAGAAAAAGTGTAAAAGTGCAACACATGAAATTATCCTGCCGCTTTCATTCCGTTCAGGCTGTACCGCACTGCCGGAAAAGTCTCTTATTCATGTTGTAAAGTCAGATTTTTTTTGAAATTGCCGATACACTCCCGGCAGCCGGTGATATCGCGCAAGTAAAGCTCTGTAAATTAAAACAAACCTTGTTCCGGCAAATAAAAGCAAAAAAACGGCAGCAAAGAAACATATTCTGTATGCTTTATTGTCTCATTGACAAATTTCATCTCAAGTGGTATATTTTAAGCAATACAACATAAGAGAGGCAATTTCAAAACTCCTCGAAAATTCTTGAAAATCATCGCTGCGATCTTAAAGCGGGGCGTTTTCGGTGGTTATTTATTCAATAGCCACGCTCAAACTACCGCTTTTATCTCATCAACGCTGATTTTTCAATCTCTTTTTGAATTACTTTTGAAGTTGGCTCATATAACAAGTCCCGACAATTTCAATTAACTCTGGTAATTTTTACCGGACAGTAGTGATATGAAATGACAATTTTCCTCTGTAAGGCGGCAGGAAAAATCCTGCCGTCTTTTTTGTGTCTTATTTGATTAGTCAACTTGCTAATTGATTTTTTTGTGATATATTATGTTGCAGGAGGGAATTATGGATATATCGCAAGCGCTCAAAGCGATGAGTCACCCCATCCGGCTGCAAATGGTGGAACTTTTGCTGCAACGGCGGATGTGTGTCCGCTGTCTGGCGCGCCATTTTGAAGTATCGGAACCAACTATTTCGGTACATTTGAAGGTGCTGAAAAATGCCGGTCTCATCGTTGGCGAAAAGAAAAGTTACTATATGCACTACCACGTCATCCGTGAAAATGTAGCAGCTTTTTCGCAATTCTTTGCCGCCTTGTCCGCTACTCCGGCAGCAGAACAGCAATGCTGCAAAAAGTCTGAAGCCTGTCACTGCCAATGCCACTCAAAGAAGGATTGAGTTTATATGAAACGCCATATCAAAACCATTATCAAAGCGGCAATCGTTCTGCTTATTGCCGGAATCGCTTTTTATTTCTGGAAACTTGCTCCGGTGAGTGTGCCGACTTTGGAAGTAAAGTCTTCACCCATTGTGCAAACGGTTTTCGGAACCGGCACACTTGAGGGCAAAAAACGCCTTGCCGTCAGTCCACGGGAAACCGGAGCGATCAAAAAACTTTATGCCGATCAGGGCGATATGGTCAAAGCCGGAACTTTGCTCGCGGAAATGGATGCCGATGATATTTTGCAGCAGAAACGCGTTGCCGAAGCGGAACTTGCAGTAGCACAGGCGGTTTTACAGCGGATCGATGCTGAGATCCGTTCCGCCAAAGCCAATTTGGAATACGCCAACTTAATGTTTCAACGCAGTGAAAAACTTTTATCCAGCAACGCCGAACCCCGTTCAACTTACGATAAAAACCGCCAGAATATGCTTGTCGCCGCCGCTGATTTTGAACAGGCAGGCAAACGCCGTATTGAAGCTGAATCAACTCTCGCCAAACATCAGGCGCAAATCGCTTATTACAATACCAAATTATCCGAAACCCGCCTGACCGCCCCCTTTGATGCCCTGATCGTCCGCCGCAATCGGGAACAGGGAGCTATCGTCAATCCCGGGGTTTCCATTATGGATATTGTGGATACTTCTACAATCTGGGCGTCGGTCTGGGTGGATGAAACGCAAATCGCCCATTTGCAGAACGGTCTTGCGGCGGATGTATTTTTCCGTACCTTGCCGCAACAGCGTTTCTCAGGAAAAATCTGCCGTTTGTGGAAAGAAACCGACCGGGAGACCAGAGAGTATAAAGTTGATATTGCTCTTGACCGGCTCCCCCCGAACTGGACGCTCGGACAAAGATTGGAAGTTTTTATCAAGGTCAATGCTCCGAAAACATGCGTGAATATCCCTTCCGATCTGATTTCATGGAAAAACAATTCCCCCTTTGTTTTGTGCATCGTTGAAGGAAAAATTACTGAACGCCCACTTAAATTGGGCATCCGCAGCAAAGACAAAGTGGAAATCCTTTCCGGCTTGAACGCCACCGATAGAATCGTTATGATGCCGCAGAAACATTTGCAATACATCGATCGGAAAATCAAAAAATGATGAATCTGGCTTTCCGCGATATAAAACACAACTTCGGCAGGTTTTTATTGACCACCGCCGGAATAAGTCTCCTTTTGATGGTGGTGATGGGCATGGGCGGCATCTACCGCGGACTCATTCAGGAAGCAACGCTTATCATCGACCGTTCCGGGGCGGATATCTGGGTGGTTCAACGCAACACCAAAGGTCCCTTTGCGGAAGTATCAAAACTTCCCCGCAAATTGGAATACCGTCTGGAAGCCATTGAAGGCGTCGATTCTGCCGAACCCTTTGTCTCCCACACCGTACAGCGGGATTTTCAAAAACGGGTACTGCGCCTTACTATTCAGGGCTTGCCCGATAATGGAGCGTGGCTGCCGATCATTCAGGGCAGGGCGCTGCAAAACGGACATTATGAAATGCTTGCCGATAAATCAGCCAAGCTGCCATTGGGAACAACGCTTCAACTCGGTAAAGACACTTTTACCGTAGTAGGTATTACTGACCGGATGAACTCTCCCGCCGGGGATGCCATGGTATTTGTTTCCCTCAACGATGCCCTTGCCATTCAGTTTGATACTCCGGCGGAAGCCATCCGCAACGAACGCAACGCCAGATTGCGGCGGTTTGATCAATCTGTGTACGGCAATATCTCTGTCGATCACGGCGAAACACTCGCTAGTGAAAGCAGCCGTCCGGCCGCCTTGCCGGATCAGCAGATAAGTGCCGTTCTGCTCAAAGTCAATCCGGCTTACAGCGTTGAGGAAATCATGGCAAAACTCAAAACTCTGCCTGATATAACCGCCTACACTTCGCAGGAACAGCGGCAAATCATGTTGAGCGGCTTTGTGGCGCGCTCCCGCAAACAGCTTCTGCTTTTCCGCACGATTCTGATTACCGTTTCAACAGTAGTTATGACACTCATCCTTTACACTTTGACACTGGATAAACTGCATTCGATCGCCATGCTCAAACTTATCGGAGCCAGAAACAGCGTTATCATCGGTATGATCATGCAGCAATCGTTTGCCATCGGAGTTCTGGCATTTGGAATCGCCCGCTTTTTCGGACAATGGGTCTATCCCCATTTTCCACGCCGGGTGGTGCTGGTCACAGCTGACTTGTGGCTGCTTTTCGGAATCGTTATCGGCATATCCGTTCTGGCAAGTGTCGCCGGGATCATCAAGGCAATGCGAACCAATGCCGGGGAGGTGCTGGCATGAAAAAAATCGCTCTTATTGCTGAAAATTTGTGCAAAACCTATGGAAAAGGCAACACACAAGTTCACGCTTTGAACGATGTATCTTTAACTTTGCACGCGGGAGAAATCGCCGCCTTGCTCGGACCGTCGGGGGCAGGTAAATCCACGCTTTTGACCAGTCTGGGCTTGATACAGCAGCCCGATTCCGGAAAAATCATCATCGGAAATGAAACTGTTTTTGACAATGGATATAAAACCAATATCCGTGCTTTCCGGAGAAAACACATTGGATTTGTCTTTCAGAAAGCCAATCTGCTCCCCTTTTTAAGTGCCGTTGATAATGTGCGTTTAGCTATGGAAATAAACGATGTTTCCGGCAAAGCGGCAAAGCTCCGAGCCGAAGAATTACTGGCAAAGTTTGATTTGAGTGAACGCAAAAACTTTATGCCCAAGGAACTTTCCGGAGGTCAACAACAGCGTGTAGCCATCGCCAGAGCATTGGCAAACACCCCGGAACTGCTGCTTGCCGATGAACCAACCGCTGCATTGGATAGCGTAATGGGGCGGAAAGTTATGGAGCTATTGAAACAAGTCGCTCACGAACACAATACCGGAGTATTGGTAGTAACGCACGATCACCGTGCGATAGATGTTTTTGACCGCATCTACGTTATGGAAGACGGCAGGATCAAAGAACAATAATTAACCTGATTAAAAGAGGCAATTTCAAAAGTTTTCAAAAATTCTTGAAAATTCCCGTTGCGATCTTAAAAAGCCGCGTTTTCGGTGGTTATTTATTCAATAGCCACGCTCAAACTACCGCTTTTATCTCATCAACGCTGATTTTTCAATCTCTTTTTGATCGACTTTTGCAATTACCTCAGCTTGTTTCATCAATATAATTGGTTTTCAAGAGAAGTTCCAGGTAATAACTTGTTTCGTGGGCTTCTTTGAGGGCGATTTGCAGTTTGGCGATAAAATCCGGTTTGCCGTGGGCATATTGTGCTTCGTGAATGTTTGCTCCGATACTGGTTCCGGCTCTGCCGATTTGATTGGAAACGATCGTTTCGTGCTGACCTTTCAGGAATTTTATCAGATTGAGAATCTGCACAGCAAAATCAATGGAAAGTGTACGCAGTCTGCTTTCAGCCATAAGATTATCTCCTTCCGGAGTTTAATATAGCATAGTCAATGATGACGGCGAAAATTTTATTTTTGCCAATTTTTATAATTACTTTCTCCTGATTCCATGCAGAAACTTTGTATGCGGCAGCAAGCGGCATCTGATATTGAGTTTATGCGGTAAATAAACTTTTTTCCCGGCAATCGAATCAACCAAATCCTGCACCAGTGCTTTCTGCGGCAGAGCCAGTTTCAAAAATCCGTTGCGGATCTCCTGTGGGTCAACGGGATTATTTACATAGTATTCCACATTTTCGGCTGCACTTTCGGGCGTATCATCGGCATAACGGACGGCAAAATCCGGCAAAAGTGTATCTCTGCCGCCAAGATTTTTTGTATTCACTACCGGAACTCCGCAGAGCGAGTATTCTCCGCAGGAAAACATCGCCCCCTCAACTGCCGACAATGCCAGACCGCAGGCGGCCTCGCAGATTTTT